>JAYSTF010000110.1:0-9260 GCA_043720065.1 Pseudobdellovibrionaceae bacterium
GCAAACAGAATCACCGCGACGACGGCTGCGACAAACAATAAACCAACCTTGGTTTCCGCTTTCATAAAACCTTCCTTAATAGAAGTGGGAAAAAACCCACGACAACGTGAAATCCAAAACAATTATCGCCACGGACGTCGTTACTACCGCGTTCGTAGTGGCAAGTCCCACGCCCTCAGCTCCTGCCCGGCAACGAAAACCGTAAAAACAACTGATCACCGGAATGACTGCACCAAAGGTGGCTCCCTTGATCGCCGCAAACGCCAAATCTTGCAAATCAACGAACGCGCGCATGGCCATCAAGAAGCTCCCGCTCGAATATCCTAATTTCATCAGGCTCACGAGCATCGCGCAATACAAACACACAACGTTGGCAAGGATGGAAATTAGAAAGACGCCCACAACGCAGGCGATGAATCGCGGAACGACCAAAAACCGAATCGGATCTATTCCAAGCAACCGTAAAGCGTCAATTTGCTCCGTGATCTGCATGGAGCCCACTTCGGCAGCAAGCCCCGCGCCCACTCTTGAAGTGATGAGGAGGGCTGAAACTACTACGCCTAGCTCTCTTAAAATCAACATGGCGGCAAATCCCGGCACGAGTGAGTCGTTCTGCACGACCAGTTTCATGTGATAGGACGCCTCGATAATTGTGACTACGGCCGCGAAGCTAACGGAGAGCAGAACCACCGGCATGCTTTCCCAGGCTACGAAGACAAGTTGCCGCATCACATCGTGCGGCCGGTAAGGTGGTGAAAAACTACGGGTCACCGTCTTCATCGTGAGATCAATGAAGTCAGTCACCATCTCAAGTCGATCATTCAATATTCTTGTCGCTGCCGCTACTGCCATGATTCCTAGCTATTCATATAGATGTTTAACGCCGCTTCACCGATTAAACTCGTCACCCAATCGGCCACCACAATACCGACCATCGTCGCCACCGCCGTACTAACCACAGCTCTTCCTACCCCTTTTGCCCCGCCGCTCGTGGTGTAACCTTTGTAGGTGCAGACTGCTGCAAGTAGGATCGCAAAAACTAAACATTTAAACAGTCCGCTTAGAACTGATCCGAGGTTCACGATCGTTGGGATGTGACGGAAGTATTCATCTGGGTTAATGCCCGCAAAGACCACTCCCATGAGCATGCCGCCAGCAACAGACATGACGAGACCGGCTGCAAGAAGAAAAAAGCTTGAGATCACAATCGCTAAAAAGCGCGGCAGGATTAATTCCTGAATGGGATTAGCACCCAAGCATCGAATGGCATCGATTTGTTCCGTCACTCGCATTGTTCCAAGCTCGGCTGACGTGAATGCTCCCACTTTTCCGCTTAACATAAATGCAATCAGCAATGGACCTACTTCGCGAATAGTTCCTGAAGTCGCAAGACCGCCAAGATAGCCTAAAGCGCCGAATTGTTTAACTTGAAGAGTAAACTGCACCGTACTTATGCCGCCCACGAAGAATCCCGCCATCGCGGTTGTGGAAATACTTTGTACGGTCACCTTCCAAATTTGTTCGCAGATAAGCGGGATTGACCAAGGCGAATAGCATGCGGTCCTTAGAACCATGCCAAAGAACATTACGCCGGCGCCAATGTCGTCTAAAATTCCCTTAAGCGTTGCGAACACTGAGGGCCTCCGCCAGGAAATCTTTTACGATGGGTTGAGTGCTTTTCGTCAGCTCGTCAGGCGTGCCATCAGCTACGATTTGGCCTTTATCTAGAACGATGATGCGATCGGCGATGTCGAGGGCGCAGTTCATGTCGTGGCTAACGACTAAACTTGTGGTCTTCAGCGAACGGGATAAATCGAAAATCAATCGGTTCACTGCATTTGTCGTAACGGGGTCAAGACCAGTCGTAGGTTCGTCGAAAAGAAGAATCCTCGGATCCACTGCGACTGTTCGGGCGAGACTTACGCGCTTTTGCATTCCATAGGAGATATCAGGTGGCATTTTGTCTTCAATGTCCGCAAGATGCACGAGAGTTAAGCACTTCTTCACTCGCTCGGCGATTTCTGCTTCCTTCAAAGTCCGGTAATGTTTGCGAAGCCCAAAGGCGACGTTTTCGTATACAGAGAGCGAGTCAAAAAGAGCGGGATGTTGAAACACCATGCCGCAGAGTTTGCGCACCGGAAAATACTGCTCTTCTGTCAGGCCACTGACTTCCTGGCCATCAATCCAAATCTCCCCACTCGTGGGCCTGAGTAAGCCCACAATATTTTTTAGCATCACGGATTTTCCCGTTCCTGAGGTGCCAAGAATAAATAGGATTTGGCCTTCCGGAACAGAGAACGTAATGCCGTTTAAGACCGTGCGCTCACCGAATTTTTTTACTACGTCTTTAAATTCAATCATTGCAGACCCTCAGTCAGGGGACCTTTGAGGTCGCCTCGAATAAACTGGTGCACGATTGGATTTGTATGATGTTTGGTTTCATGGACCGTTCCCGTAATGATGATTTCACCATTCACGACCATTCCAATCCGATCCGCAAGTTGGAAGGCCCGGCCCATGTCGTTAGTGATTGCGACCACCGTCGACTTTTCTAATTTTTGTAAATCCAAAATCAAATCGATGATCTTACGACTGGTGATAGGATCCAGACCCGCGGTCGGATCATCATAGAGAATAATTTTAGGGTCTAGAGCGAGAGCTCTAGCGATGCCAAGGCGCTTTTGCATTCCGCCACTGATTTCATCGGGGAACAGCTCACGCGCGTGGGAGAGGCCGACTGCCTCTAAAAACTTTCCCACCTTCGTTTGGATTTCCGTCTCCGTGAGCCGAGTGGTTTCGCGCAAAGGAAAGGCGATATTCTCTCCCACTTTCAAAGAATCAAAGAGCGCGTTTTTTTGAAAGAGCATACCCATTCGCCGCATAACCTTATGCCGCTCGGATTCGGTAAGGGTTAAAAGAGGTTGCCCGTCGATAAAGACTTCGCCTGAGGTGGGTTCTATGATCCCGCTCATAAGCTTAAGGATAACGGACTTACCCTCGCCGCTTGGTCCGATCAAAACGAACTTTTCGCCAGGCTGTACGGTTAACGAAACGTCGCTAAGGAGAACTTCTCCCCCAAAGACGATCCTAACCTTACGTAACTCAATGCTGCCCGACGCCACGCTGCAAAACCTCGAAATGAGTCTGTTTTCCGTTAAAAAATATTGTACCTCGGCGGAAGTCCATGGCAAGCCGATGTCCTATATATATCGTGAGTGCCGCTTAGGCGGCACTCATTATATAGATATGGCTAGACCTAAAAATTGAAATGACCCCCCATTGTGCTATGGTGGCGCAATTATTAATGAAAGGCTTCGGACATGGAACATAAACGCAAAAAAATCTCCGTTATTGGTGCTGGATTCGTTGGATCGACATGTGCGCATTGGGCCGCAGCCAAGGAACTTGGCGACGTTGTGTTGCTCGATATCAACGAAGGTGCCGCAAAAGGAAAAGCGTTGGATTTGTTCGAAGCCTCTCCCGTCGAGAGTTTTGATTCACGCGTTGTCGGAACTTCGGATTACAAAGACACTGCGAATTCAGATGTGATCATCATCACAGCCGGTATTCCGCGAAAGCCCGGCATGAGCCGCGACGATCTTTTGGCGACAAACGCGAAAATCATGAAAGACGTTTGCGTCGGTCTTCGCGAATTTTCTCCGAATGCTGTTGCGATCGTTGTGAGTAATCCGCTGGACGCAATGGCCTTGGTGGCTATGGAAACCCTTGGTTTCCCTCGTGAGCGTGTAATCGGCATGGCCGGGGTTCTTGATGGTGCTCGTTTCCGTTCGTTCATTGCTGAAGAATTAAATGTGAGTGTTAAAGACGTTCAAGCGTTTGTGCTTGGTGGCCATGGCGACACGATGGTTCCGATGCCGCGCCACTGTTCAGTTGGCGGCGTGCCATTGATGGAAATGTTGAGCCCTGAGCGCCTTGAGGCCCTTGTTCAGCGGACGCGAACTGGTGGTGCTGAAATCGTTAATCTTTTGAAAACCGGTTCTGCTTACTACGCTCCTGCCGCATCCGCTGTGCAAATGGCAGAAGCGATCTTGCGCGATCAGAAACGAATCTTGCCTTGCGCCGCTTACCTTCAAGGTGAGTATGGCGTAAAGGGTTTCTTCGTTGGCGTACTTTGCAAACTTGGCGGCAAGGGAATGGAACAGGTCATTGAATTAAAGTTGAATGAAAAAGAACAAGCGGGTTTAAAGAACTCCATCGCCGCAGTTGAAGAATTGGTCGGCGCGCTTAAAAAAATCGCATATTAAGAGGACCGCCTATATGAACGTTCATGAGTACCAGGCCAAAGAGGTCTTGCGCAAGTTTGGTGTGCCCACTTTAAAGGGCAAGGTCGCGACAACTGCCGCTGAAGCCGTAGCTGCGGCTAAAGAAATCGGCGGCAGCGTGTGGATTGTAAAAGCCCAAATTCACGCTGGCGGCCGCGGCAAAGGTGGCGGCGTAAAGCTGGCAAAATCTTTGGATGAAGTTAAAGCTCATGCTGAAAAAATCATCGGCATGAATCTCGTGACTCCCCAGACGGGCCCTGAGGGGAAAAAGGTTTTAAAGGTTTTGATCGAACAGGGCTGCAACATTAAAAAAGAATATTACGTTGCGGTCCTTCTCGATCGCTCCATTGGCCGTGTGATTATGATGGCGAGCCGCGAAGGCGGAATGGACATCGAAGAAGTCGCCGCCACTCATCCGGAAAAGATTTTTAAAGTCGCATTGGATCCGGCGGTTGGAATGATGCCCTTCCAGGCGCGTGAACTGGCCTTCCAACTTGGCCTTGAGGGTAAAGCAGTTAATAGCGCCGTTAAAACTCTGTTGGCACTGGCTAAAGCTTATGAAGCTACAGACTGTGCGTTAGCGGAAATCAATCCTTTGGTTGAGACCGCTGACGGCGAAGTCATAGCCTTGGATGCGAAATTAAATTTTGATAGCAATGCCCTTTATCGCCATCCAGAAATCATGGAGCTTCGCGACCTCACCGAAGAAGATCCGACGGAAATCGAAGCAAGCAAACATGAGCTCGCCTTTATTAAACTTGATGGCAATATTGGCTGTCTAGTTAATGGCGCAGGCCTTGCGATGGCCACTATGGACATCATTAAAATTCAAGGTGGCTCGCCGGCGAACTTTCTCGATGTTGGTGGCGGCGCAAACAAAGAAAAAGTGACTGCGGCTTTCAAACTGATACTTGCCGATAAGAATGTAAAAGGCATCTTGGTAAACATCTTTGGCGGCATAATGAAATGCGACATTATCGCGGAAGGAATTATCGCGGCCTCTAAAGATTTGGGCTTAAAAGTTCCATTGGTTGTTCGATTACAAGGGACGAATGTTGAGCTCGGCAAAAAACTACTTTCCGAGAGTGGATTAAATATTGTGCCAGCGGATGATTTAGCGTCAGCCGCTCAAAAAATCGTTGCCGCCGTAAAAGGAGTTAAGTAATGGCCATCATGGTCGATAAAAACACCAAGGTTCTTTGCCAAGGTTTCACTGGCACCCAAGGCACTTTTCATTCTGAGCAAGCGATTGCTTACGGCACCAAAATGGTTGGCGGAATTACGCCTGGAAAGGGCGGCACCAAACATTTAGGCCTCCCCGTTTTTAATACAATGGAAGAAGCCGTCGCAAAAACCGGCGCTAACGCTTCTGTCATTTACGTTCCGCCACCATTTGCGGCAGACGCGATCATGGAAGCGGTTGATGCAGGATTAGATTTAGTTGTTTGTATCACTGAGGGCATTCCGGTTCTCGACATGGTGAAAGTAAGACGCTTCATGCAAGGCAAAAAAACCCGCCTTGTCGGACCTAACTGCCCAGGCGTTATCACTCCTGATCAGTGCAAAATCGGAATTATGCCTGGCCATATTCATAAAGCCGGCCGCATTGGCGTTCTCTCACGATCAGGAACTTTAACTTACGAAGCGGTTTGGCAATTAAGCCGCGCAGGACTTGGGCAAAGTACATGCGTTGGCATCGGCGGCGATCCAGTCAACGGAACAAATTTTATTGATGTCCTTGAAATGTTTAATCGCGACGAAGACACAGACGCCGTTATCATGATTGGCGAAATCGGCGGCACTGCAGAAGAAGAAGCGGCCGAGTACATCAAACGCGAATTCAAAAAACCCGTAACTTCCTTTATCGCAGGCGCCACCGCCCCAAAGGGAAAACGCATGGGCCACGCCGGCGCAATTATTTCTGGCGGCAAAGGCACTGCGGAAGCAAAGTTTGAGGCCTTAAAATCCGCAGGTGTGCATATAGCTCGGAGCCCTGCGGATCTTGGGTCGACACTGAAGGCGAGTTTGTAATTTCGGCCCGTCGGCCTGAGACACTCCGACCCGCCCCGCGAGTCGGACATTCTCCGCGCGGAGAAAAGTTTGCGTCATAGAACGGCCCCTCTGCAAGTAGGCCAATCTTTAAAACTTGTGACCGCCGGCAAGGGCGAGCTTTTAATCGTAGACCCGCTCGCCGAAATCTACCAGCGACGTCGCCAATACTGTTCGGTTAAAGATTTATGATAATTCTATGGGCCCACTAGTTCCGTATGCTCTCGATTGCCGGAACAGGACCATCGATCATATGCGTCGCACTTAAATAGCGTTTCGCTGGACCAAAACAAGATTGAATTTTAGGCAAGTGATTAAAACCCCGCGGAGTACAACTGCGGGACGTCGCGGGTGCAATACGGTTACCGGACGCCACGGACCTCAGTATCAGGTAAAATCCTAATCACCGAAAACCAAGAATTGCAGAAGCCTTCTTGGCCGGAGCCCCTCGTCCGTGGGTGAACTCCACAAACGAGAGGAGAAAGATATGATTCATCACAGTTATGATGATTATCGGAATGCCTGGGACTTTTATAAAGGACTTGTCGCTTCGGCACTACGTTCGCTCATTACAGTCCTACGGATCTTGGGAGCGGCGGGTCCCCGCCGTTGCTCACCTAGCTAGTTTGAAAAACTTCCCCAGTGTTGCCCATTAGACAACACTATGTTGCCTGAAAAATTGATTTTGATCAGGCCCTTCTGTATGACAACGCTCATGATTGAGCAACACATTAGCTTTCGAACTTTTATTAAATCGGTCTTAGCTCAAAGATGCTCTAAAAATCCCTCTTACTCGCTGCGCGCTTTTGCAAAGCAACTCAGCATGAGCCCATCACATTTATCGAGAGTTTTAAATGGTACCAAAATGATATCGCCCTCTACGGCATATAAGATTGCTAGCAATCTAGATTTAAAAAACGACCAGGTTGAACATTTTATGGATCTTGTTCAACTTGAACGAAGTAGCGAAGGTAGTAAAGAGCTTATCTTGCAACGATTAGAGAAACGCAGCCGCACCGAAAATAAGAGAACTCTTGATCTTGAGATGTTTAAAGTTCTTTCGGATTGGTATTATTTGCCCCTCGTTGAGCTTATAAAAACAAAAAATTTTAAATCTGAACCCAAATGGATCGCCCATCGCTTAGGTATCTCTCATGCCGAAGTGAACGAAGCATTAGATCGGCTGAATCGATTGGGTATTGTCACGGTTGAAGACGGTAAAATAGTTTCAGTGGAGTCTGAATTTCTCATAACATCTCAAGATATCGCCTCGGCAGCCATAAAAAAACACCACGAACAAATGATTGGTCTTTCTATTACGGCGCTAAAAGACCAAGGCATCGAAGAGCGTGATTTTCAGGGGCTAAATTTTATCTTTGACCCGGAGAAGGTTCCGGCGGCAAAGAAAGCCCTCCGAAAATTTGTGGATAAGTTCAATATGGAGTTTGGTCGTACCGGCGAAGAAGTTTATCAATTAAACATTCAGTTTTTTAAATTAACAAAGAAAGTTGGGGGGAAATAAATGAAACTTAAATTAATACTTGTGGTTATAGGACTACTTGTTTCGCCGAGTGCTTTAGCTGAGAAACAACTAAATTCCACTTTAGGCCAAGTTGGTAATGGCGGCGGTGGTATTGGGTTACCGAGCGGCAAAAAATATACAATGGCTCAGGCTGGTCTCAAATTCTATGGTAATAAAGAAGACCCTTTCTATGTGGATGCTGTCATAATGAAGAGGTCGAAAGAAATTTTGCAAATTGTAAGAGAAAACTGCTCCTTAGAGTTCTCAGACTCAAGCTGTGAGCATATGGCCAAAAACTTGGATTTCGAACTTTCATCCAACAAACACATTTACAAAAAAACTGAAGTGGTTGATCCGAAACTATTTAATCGCCTGAAAAACGAATATCAAAAATTTGTCGATAAATTGCCAATAAAAGGTAAATTCGTTCTGGCAGCTTATACAGAACAGCAAACGACCATGCTTTTTCCAGACTTTTTTGAAAGTGATCTTGAAACTCAGGCCATTTACTTGATTCATGAAGCTATGTTCTCATACGACCCAAAGGTGACACTAGAAAAAGTTCTGCGCGTTGAAGTGGCCATTGTAGACCTACTAAAAGAGATCACGCCAGATACTCGGCGAGCCATGCGCGACGCTTTTTCGATGGCGCGAAACCTTTCCGCTGAGAAGGCGGACAATGAACAAGTCGGGAACTATCTTGAGTACTTATATGCGCTAGGGAAAACTGTTGAATTAAGTCGACTGTTTGAATCTTCGAATCTGGATACAAGTTACCAGACATTGCTTAAGAAATGTAATTTCGAAACTTTTTATCAAACATCGCCGTTCGCTCTTTCTGAGAATAAGTCTTTTGATCCGGAGTTTTTCAGAATGTTTTTCGGTAAAGAGTTAAGAACTCTCTGTTTGTTTCGCAACCCATCGGAAGCATTCGACGTACAGTTAAAGGATCTTGAGTTTCGCGGCGTTCAGATTTTTAACAAAAAAACCGGCAAGCTGTTTGGACTTGATATCTATGGAGCAGATAAATATTTTAGAGTCGGTAATGACCCTTTCAGCGGGATACTTTCGTTTCAAAAAATCAAAAATGATAAGAGCTCGAAATAAGTGATTTAAACACCTAGCTTTTGACGCGACCGCTGCTCACTTTCACACGGACCTCGCGAGCAAGCTATACTCATAGGTTGCCGGGAATAGGACCCGCCCCGCGGGCGGGTCAGATATTCTCCGCTGCAGGAGAAAAGTTGGCGATCATAGATCGGACCCACTTTAAGTGGGCCGAAGCTTTGGACGGCAATCCGATTACCGGACGCCATCGACCTCAGTATCAGATAAAATCCTAATCACTGAAAACCAAGAATTGCAGAAGCCTTCTCGGCCGGAGCCCCTCGTCTGTGGGTGAACTC
>JAYSTF010000012.1:0-17381 GCA_043720065.1 Pseudobdellovibrionaceae bacterium
TGGAAGCGGTATCCGTATCCACTGACTGAGTTACTCGTCTGCGGAGAATGTGGCAAAAAGCTTGGCGGCAAATCGGCTCACGGTAAAAACCGAAAGCACCATTACTATGGCCACCCACGGCAGTTGAATAGCGACGGCGTGACCCATCTTGAACGATGCCGAATAGAAAGAGTCCGCGCCGAAAGGATTGAAGATATTTTGCTAACGTCGTTGAGAAAGGTCATTCAAACCCCTGGCGTGATCGAACACTGGCTTGAGATTCACGCAAAGAGCACTCATTCAGAGATTCCGGCAATGGATGCGCGGTTAAAATCGATGGACGCTGATATCGAATCGAAATCCAAGCGGGTTCATAACTTGGTCTCACGAATCGCAGAACTCCCGACTGAGATTCCCGCCGATCCATTTTACGATCAGATCAAGGAAACGAATCAGAAGTTGAACGAACTGAAATTGGCAAAAAAAGAATTGTTGTCGAAGTCGATCAGTCTCAAAGGTCAAGCCATTGATCAAAATGGACTTGTCGACAAAATCAAAGCCATCGCCGCGAGGCTCGAAGAAACTCCAATTGAAAATCGCAGACCACTTTATTCGAACCTCATTCAGTTCGCTGAGCTTCATCCAACCAAAATCCGAGTGGGCGTTATCGCGCCTACTCTTTCTCCAAACCGAAACGACAATCAAATGAAGGCAACCGGAACCGATGGGGTTCCGGGGTCTTTTTCAAATTTTAAAGGTAACGAGGGAAAAGTCTTAAAAATCGCTGCTGGCACCCGTGCGGGTTCGACCAGCGTTACGATTGGTGCCTCAGGCCGGACTTGAACCGGCACGCCCCTGTAAAGGAAGCTCAGGATTTTCTTACCACTTCGACTTTCGCCGCCTAGATCGTTTGACCGATCCTGTTCGTGGTCTGGACTGTGCCTTCATCATGATTGATCTTTCGACCAACTTTTAGATGCCCTCCATCCAGTCTCTACACCTTCCGAGAAAATTTCTTTTCAAGGCTTGGCTCGGCGTTGCCAGTTAAGGGTTCGCCGACTTTGAAGGGTTCTACTCCCACCATTTCCAGTGGGGCACTCACAGCAAAGACATTTACATGTCCATTCGCAAGTCCTGTGCGTCTACCAATTTCGCCACTGAGGCATATTCTTCTTTTGAAACTGAGCGACAGATCTACCAAAATTTGGGTCCGTCTACCAATTTCGTCTCAACCTCCTAATATCATTCAACTTCAAAACTCACATCCCCCTTTTAAGTCCTGTGCGTCTACCAATTTCGCCACCGGGGCACTTCGATGAGGCGACCAAAGTGACTTTTGCCCGCCAATCTGTCAATCTCGCACCATGAATTTTTGGCGAGACTATTTTGTGCCGGCACACCGGCGGGCGCTCTTGCGGATTAAGGCGATGGATCGATCCACTTACCGTCCCTTCCTAGGGGCGTGGCTGGGAAGCTTTCTCGCCATCGAGGGATATAGTTTTATCGTCGAAAATGGAATTCCTGACCCTCGTACGCAAACGATTCTCACTCTGCTCTTTGGCGCGATGATGACTCAGCTGATGACGTTTTACGGTTACATCTTGCTGCCCAGGCGAACCCTTGAGCAGGAGACAAACACGGCACCCTCCCCTATCCGGAAAATATGGAAGGAAAGTGGAGTAGATTTGGTTTCGGAGTCCTTATGCGTTGCGGCGCTGGTGCTTTTATGGGCGGTTCTTGGAATTGTTCCAGGGTTCTTTAAGGCGCTGCGCTGGGGATTTGTGCCCTATGTGGTCATGACAAACCTCAAATACCGCGCGGGAGAGCTACACGCCAGGACAGAATCAAATCGAATTATTCGAGGAATTACATGGGCGATTGCGCTCATTTGGTTAGTCTACTTCGGTGCAGATATCGGTCTAACTAGCATGGAGGAGTTAGCGGCCGGTTGGGGTTTTCCGCCTTTGGCTTTTGCTTGGCGTTTTCTGCTTTCCATGGTGTCCTTTTACCTGCTGATTTATTCGCTGCTTCTGGATTTTGGAATCTATGAGCTGCGACTTAAATTTCTTGGGGAGGCAAAAAATGAATCTAATGTTTAACTGGAGCGAAATCAAAAACCGCGGCCGCGCTTTAACTTATGATGATGTCCTCATAGTGCCAGCAAAATCCGACATTCGATCTCGCCGCGCGCCGGATCTTTCTTCCCGTCTCACCAAAAAGTTAAGAATAAACATGCCTTTCGTGAGCGCTAACATGGACACGGTTACTGAAGCACCTATGGCAATTGCAATGGCAAAACTTGGTGGCGTCGGAATTTTGCATCGCTTTATGCCGATCGCTGAACAAATCCGCCAGGTGCGTGAGGTTCGCGAGTCCGGCGCCGTGATCGTTGGCGCAAGCGTTGGGGTCAATGGCGAGGGTCACGCTCACGTGAAGGCGCTGGTTGAAGCGGGAATTGATGTTCTTACTTTGGACATCGCTCATGGACATAGCATTCAAATGCTTGAAATGCTGAAGTGGGTAAAAGACACGTATCCAGATCTTGAAGTGATCGCCGGCAACATCGCAACTCCGCAAGGAGTTGATGATTTAGTTGAAGCCGGTGCGGGCGCGGTGAAAGTAGGAATTGGTCCTGGCAGTATGTGCACCACCCGAATCATCACCGGTTGCGGAGTTCCACAACTTACCGCAATCGCGTTATGTGTAGAGGCTGCGCGAAAGCACGACATTCCTGTGATCGCCGATGGTGGCGTTAAATATTCAGGCGACATTGTGAAAGCCTTTGCTGCGGGTGCGGAAACCGTGATGCTCGGCTCTTTGCTTGCGGGAACAATTGAAACCCCGGGCGAAATTCATAATGGCCGAAAGGTGTATCGCGGAATGGCTTCGCGAGCGGCGCAAAACTCTTGGCGCGGCGGAGTCCCCGATGGCATGGCGCCCGAAGGCGAATCGACTTCGATCCCGGTAAAGGGCCACGTTGCTGATGTGTTGAACGAGCTCGCTGGGGGTTTAAGAAGCGGAATGAGTTATGTGAATGCAGGAACTGTTGCCGAACTAGGTGAAAAAGCTTTGTTCGTAGAAATGACGGGCCAAGGTTTTTCAGAATCATGCGCTCATGGATTGAAGAATTAATTTAAAATGTCTGATTTGAGCATTGCCGTCTTCGACTCAGGTCTCGGCGGCCTTACAGTTTTAAGAGTTCTTCGCGATCATTTTCCAAACGAAAATTTTATTTATTTGGGCGACACTGCTCGCCTACCTTATGGGTCAAAGTCACCCGACACTATCCATCGCTATGCGAAACAAAACATCGATTTTCTTTTGCAGATGAAAATTAAGGCCGTGGTCGTTGCATGCAATTCCGCTTCGGCAGCTTTGCGCAACCAGCCCATTGAAGCTGGTGTGCCCGTTTTTGAAGTGATCTTACCTGGGAGCGAAACGGCTCTGGCTGGGTCATCCTCGCGCCGGATTGGTGTGGTTGGAACCTACGCAACGATATCCCAAGGCGCTTACTCGAAATGCATAGCATCCTTGGCGCCAGACGCCGTCGTATTTCAGCAGGCTTGTCCTTTGCTTGTGCCTTTAGTTGAAGAAGGATGGATCGATGATCCGCTAACAAACTTGATCGTGAACCGTTATGTTTCATCTTTGATTCAGCATCAAATCGACACTTTAATTTTAGGCTGCACTCATTATCCGGTCCTGAAAGCTGCGTTCGCTAAAGTCATGGGGCCGGGAATTAGTTTGATTGATTCCGGAGAAGCGATTGCTACTCGGTTGCATGCGGCGATGTCTTCGGGCTCTCTTGCATGCGCGGCTGGGACCCGCGGCTCTTATGAGATTTTCACCACTGACAAGACTGCCCGCTTTGCGGAAATCGCCGCGTATCTTTTAGGCGAACAAAATATTCCTGACGTAGAGGTCGTGGATATTTAACGCGCTGTCTCTCCGGCGCGATAAATTGGATCAACTACGATCGTCTTTACATTTACGAATTCACGCGTGCCATATTCGGAGAGTTCGCGGCCAAGGCCGGATTCTTTGATGCCACCGAAGGGCCAGCGTGGGTCGGAGCGCACAATGCCATTTACGAAGCACATGCCTGCGTTTAGCTCCGTGCGTGCTAGTGCCAGCGCGCGATCCTCGTCGCGGCTGAAGACCGCAGCACCAAGTCCAAATGGCGTTGAGTTCGCGAGGCGAAAAGCTTCCGCCTCATCATGAGCAATCGCAATGGCGGCGACCGGACCAAATAGTTCTTCCTGGTGAATCATACTGTCCGTGGTCACATTCGTGAGCAATGTGGGCGGATAAAAAAATCCGCCATGTGCCTCAAGCACCCCGCCCATCTCTAAATGCGCGCCCTCACCCACGGCCCGCAAAACCTGCGCATGCAATTGATCTCGAAGATCAGCGCGCGCCATGGGACCTAAGTTTGTAGATTCTAAGCGAGGATCGCCCGCGACATACGAACCTAAGCGATCAAAAACTCGATCATGAAACTCGTCGTAATTTTTCCTGGTCACAATAAACCGCTTGCCCGCTATACAGCTTTGACCGCCATTGAGCATTCGCGCCGTCACTGCCTTATCTGCTGCGAGTGCCACATCGGCGTCATCCAACACAACATACGGGTCACTACCGCCAAGTTCTAAAACGGCTTTCTTAAGCCATCGCCCTGCAATCTCGCCCACTGAGCGGCCAGCTCTAGTGCTGCCCGTTAAGGAAACTCCGGCTACCCGTGAGTCTGCGATCACTTGTCCCGTGGTCTCAACGTCGACAGGTAAATCCTGATAAACTCCACGCGCAAATCCCGCTTTCCAAAAGCATTCCGCCAATCGGCGCGAACAGCCCCAGGTGTTTGGCGCGTGCTTTATCATCACGACATTGCCGGCCATCAACGTGGGAAGTGCAAAACGAATCGTCTGCCAAAATGGAAAATTCCAAGGCATGATTCCTAAAATCACACCTAGTGGCCTAAAGCTAACTAAACATTTTGGGTTTTTCTCGATTAAAATCCGGTCTTCCAGCCATTCAGCAGCCTGGCCTGAGTAGTAATCGCAAGCCAACGCGCACTTTTCGATTTCTTGGCGGGCCTCAACAATGGGCTTTCCCATCTCAAGAGTAATCAGACCCGCTAACTCTTCTTTTTCTGCACGAAGTTCCCGGCCAAGCTGAAGCAAAAATGCACCGCGCTCCAAAACTGGCAACTTTCGCCAGACGACGAACCCTTCCCGCGCACGATCCAAGGTAGAATCGAGTTCAATGTCAGTTAAACTTCCATATTCAGCGAGCAAGCGCCCCGTTGACGGATCAAATGTTTTTACTTTGGTCATTAGTGCCCCCGGAAACCCAGGCCGTTAGAACCGACCTCATTGCCTCTTCCGTCCCCATTGCCAACTCATTAACGTGAGTACGGGGAAGAAAAATCGTGTAACCACCAAACTGATAACTCATCGGTAAATAGACCGCTATAAGATCGGGATGAGCCATTGGCAATCCCTCTAACGATTCCCGCGTGACTAAGCCAACCAATTCCATTTCCGTGCCAGGCAATTTCACTAGAACCGCGCGGCCTTTGCGACCCTTTCGCGGTGACAAATAAGACGTAAAATCTTTGATCGCCGTATAGATTGTGCGAACCAATGGGAAAACCTGAAAGGGCTCTTCAATCCACTTAAAAATTCTGCGGATCCCCGGCCGATCCAAAATATTTCCAAACGCATAAATAACGATGACCGCCGCAATAATTCCAAATCCAGGAATGTAGGCTTGGTCAGGCAAAAAGAATAAAAGAAATTTTGCAGCTATAGTTTCAGCAACAGTAAAGAGCCAAAGCAAAAGATAAATGCAAAGGAGTAGCGGAAAGAGCGCAAAGAAACCTTTTAAGAACTTCGCGGTGAAATGTTTAAGCATTTAGAATTTCCTCTGGCAACGGCCTTAGGTTGTACTGGTTTGCCATGCTATAGCCGTAGGCCCCAGTGTCAAGGATCGCCAGCCACTCACCCTCAACTGGCGCTTCAATTTCACGAGCACTTCCTAAGACATCCGATGACTCACAAATTGGCCCCACAATGTCACATTTTAAGGAACTTCGCCCCGGAGATAAAACCACCGGCAATATGCGATGCACAGCTTGGTAGAGAGCCGGTCGCATTAAATGATTGATTCCAGAGTTCACAATCACAAACGTCTGATGAGGCGTCTTCTTTACGAACTCAACGCGAGTAAGAAGTACCCCCGCGCGAGCCACTAAAAATCGTCCCGGCTCCATGACTAAATTTGCTTCAAGCCCATGCAAAACAGCCTCAATTCGTCGAGCATAATCCACTAGCCGAGTTTGATCACCGCTCTCATCATTCGTTGCGTAATCAATGCCGAGGCCGCCACCAATATCAAACGTTTTTAGCAGCCAACCCTCGGATCTTAAACGAAGAAATACTTCTTTTAGTCTTTCTACCGCTTGTACGATCGGCTGAATTTCAATTAACTGTGATCCAATGTGAACAGCCAGCCCATGGAATTCCAAAAATTCTTTATTGCGCGAGAAAATATTTAGTGCGTCACCGACTTGAGCCATATCAAGGCCAAACTTATTTTCTTTGCCACCAGTCGTTACATATTGATGAGTTGAGGCCGTTACATCTGGATTTAACCGCAATGCCACACGAACTTTGAAATTGCTCTCTCGGGCAATCTTTGCGATCCGCTCGAGTTCCGGCAAACTCTCAGCGTTGATTTGTCCAATATTTTTGCCAATTGCTAAACGAAGTTCGGCCTCTGTTTTCCCGACCCCAGAAAATACTATCTTCGCAGCTAGAAATCCTGCCTCAAGCGCCCGCCCTAATTCGCCACCAGAGACAACATCCGCACCAAGTCCCTGAACAGCCATATTTTTAAGGAGTCCAAGATGACTATTCGCCTTTAGCGCATAGCAGATCATGGCGGACCTTGAAAATGAAGTCTTGTACCAATCCACCCGCTGTTTAACATTGCCCCAGTTGTAAAAGTAAATCGGCTCAGTGCGGCCCCGCAAAATTTCACTTAAAGGAGTAGATCCTTGATCTGAAATTGCACTTAAGGTTCCGCTGACGTATTCAAAAGCCATGGCTCTTTCCCACACTTCCATTTTCGGTCATACCACGAACGGACTACCGATATTAGCCTACAGCTTCGGTCAGGCGGGCGCAAAAGTTCTGATTCTCGGCGGCGTGCACGGCAACGAGCCAGAAGGGGTAGATCTTGCCTTTGCAATGATCGACGCCTTTGCCAAGGACTTTGGCTTTCAACTTAGGGTGACGATCGTCCCACAGCTCAATTTAGATGGCCTGCTGCGTGGCACGAGGGTGAATGCGCAAGGGATTGATCTCAATCGCAATCTCCCTTCGAAAGATTGGAGCACCGTGGTGAAAAACCCTCGATATCCGCCGGGCCCCTTCGCTAACAGCGAAAGCGAGAACCAAGCACTCGTTCAATGGCTCGATACCCATAAACCTAAAATGATCTTCAACCTGCACTCTTACGATCCGATGCTCAATGTCAATGGAGACTGCCGCCCAGAAGCCGAAGTCCTCAACCGCTGGCTCGGATATGAAATTGTAGAAGACATTGGGTATCCCACGCCCGGTTGCCTCGGAACCTATTGCGGCCTTGAGCGCAATATGCCAACTTTGACCTATGAAATCGAGCGAGGCTTAAAGACGACGGAAATTGTCCGCCTCCATCGCCCTGCCCTGATCGAAGCTTTAAAGGTCACACAGGAAAGGTTTTTTCAGCCGTGAATGTTAAAACTCCCGTCAACGTCCCGCAAATCATTGCCCAAATCGAAGCGATTTACGACAAGGGCGGCAATCCAAAAACCAAAGCGTTTATGCCCAGCGAGCTAGAACTTATCGAAGAAGGCATCGGCTATTTGGATCGGGGCCATGTTCGTGTCGCCGATAAATCATCTGGACAATGGGCTGTAAACGACTGGGTAAAGAAATTAATCCTACTCTATTTTCGGGCCCAACCGATGACCATGATTGACCTAAACGGATTAAGTTTTGCAGATAAGATTCCAGTAAAACAATGGAAGGGCACTGAATCTGTTCGCGTTGTTCCACCAGCTGTCGTTCGGCGGGGCTCGTACATTGGCAACAACTGCGTCTTAATGCCGAGTTACGTGAATATCGGCGCGTATGTTGGCGATGGCACCATGGTAGACACTTGGGCTACGGTTGGCTCATGCGCTCAGATCGGGGCCAATGTTCACTTGTCTGGCGGAGTTGGAATCGGCGGCGTGCTTGAGCCCGTGCAAGCTACGCCGGTCATCATTGAAGACGGAGTTTTTGTTGGCAGCCGCTGCGTGATCGTTGAAGGTGTTGTCGTTGAAGAAAACGCTGTCATCGGGGCTGGGGTCATCCTAACTGCCACCACTAAAATTATTGATGTCTCCGGTCCTAAAGCCGTAGTTCTAAAAGGTCGTGTACCAAAAAACTCGGTCGTAATTCCCGGGATGACATCAAAAGAGTTTCCTGCTGGAACTGTGGGGGTGCCATGTGCACTTATCATTGGCCAACGAACGGCGAGCACGGACCGCAAAACCTCCCTAAATCAAGCGCTAAGGGATTTTGACGTTTCTGTTTAAAAATCTTTAGAGCCGCGAAGAGCGTCTGCGGGAGAGCCTTTGGCGCTTAAATGCGCTGGGAACCAAGAGCCAAGTACCGCGATAATCGATGCGAACAAAATAATACTTCCGATCATTACGGGGCTCACTTTAGCGGGAATCGTTCGGTCGTAGTAAATCGCCGGCAAAATATCCATTGGGAATGTGTCCACAACCCAACAAATCGCGACGCCGATTAAAATGCCCGCAACCAGTCCAAAGAAAGACAACCACAGACCCACTTGGGCAAACACTCGCTGAGTTTGCTTACGATCAAGACCCATAGCCATCAGAATACCAATGTCTTTGCGCTTTTGCGTGACGAGCAAAACGAGGACCGTCACGATGGAAAAACTAGTGATCAGAGCACTAAGACCCAAAAACACCGTCATCGCGAGTTTTTCCATTTTAAGAGCGAAGAACAGCGCTGAGTTTCGCTCCGGCCACGACTGCGAAGAAATATTAGACTTAGCCAGCGCTGATTGAGCCCTAGCATAATCCTGACCGCGCTTAATCCTTAATTCCACGCCCTGGCTCTGGCTAGCCACATCCGCTACGGCCTTCATCGTAATGCCACGATCATAAATAATTAATTTGCCATCCACGTCAGCTAAATCACTCGTGAAAAATTCTCTTACGGTTACGGTCTGCATAGGTGGAGCTTCACCGGCGGGCAATAACAACGACTCCGGCGCAATAAGGACCACTTTATCGCCAGCGACAAGTCTTAATGCTCTTCCGAGTTCGTCACCGATCATTATTTCTCCCGCCTCTAGAAGCGCGGCATCGGAATCTGGCTCCGCCAGGGGAATCGAGGAATTAGCCCTCGCGTTTACCCGACTCACAAACCTGGAAATGGATATAGGATCCAAACCCTTAACGACCGCACCAGAAAAATAGCCATCGACGGTCTTAAGAATAACGTCCTGATTTTTATAAGGCGTGAATTCCGTGACCTCGCCAGGCAGCGCCCTTTCAACAACTTCCTTTGTGGTCGAAATCCAATCGTCGAATTTTACTCCCGGGGGAGCGGGAATGACTAAATGAGGTTCCACTCGCAAATGGCGCTCGCGAATGACTTCGTTAAAACCGTTCATGACACCCACCACGACGATAAGTGCTGCAACGCCAACGCAAATTCCAAGCATAGACATCCATGAGACCGTACGGATGACAGCCCCTGAACGACGGGACATTAAGTAATGTTTAAAGATTTTCCAGCTGAGCACAGATCAGAGGTTAACAAACCCCTGATCTATTTTCCATCTTTACTAGCAGGACTTCGCTCTTGATCGCGCACGTCTTCGACATTGCCACGAAGAAGAAACGACTTTTGCAGAGCTTTTAACAGCACTACGGTTTCATTTAAAGCTTCAACCGCTCTTAAACTTGTCTTTGGCAGCTCCGGCGCCACCGCGGCAATCGCTGGGGCGAGTTTCTGCATCTCCACGGTAAGAATAGTGAGGCTTTTGACCATCTCCCCTAAGTTTCTGCCCATATCAGGAGCTTCTTTAACCATGGCGGGAATAATTTGGTTTAGATCAGTGCTGATGTCGGTCAAATTACCAAAAAGAATTTCCAGCCGCTTTGGGCGGGTAGCGACGTCGGTTACTTTTACGACTCCACTGGCCATAGCATTGAGATTGGTTATAAGTGGAGAAAGTTTATCGAACATAATTACTAATGACTTTGTGCGCTCGGGGTCGGCGAAAGCCTCTCCTAGAACCTTTAGATTTTCACTAAGGCGCTCGATGGTACCAAGAAAGGGGCCTAGTTTTTTGCCACTAAATACGTCCATAATGTCGAAGCTCGATCGTAACGCGATTTCGGCCCCAGGTTTTAATTCAGATTTATCGGGCGAGCCTACGCTGATTTCAAGGACTCTTTCTCCGATCACAAAAGGTCTTAAAACCGTAACGGAACTGTCTTCCCTGATTTGGCTCTGAAATTTTTCAAAGACTGCGATTTGCACTCTCACTTTTTCGCCAGCCAATAGTTCAACTTCCTCAACCGATCCAGCACGAAGTCCTGCAATCTGAACCACCGTGCCGGAATGAATTCCTTCCGCGCTTGTCATGTACGTCTCATAGGGGACTTTTGATGCGAACCACCCTTTTTTCACCGCTACGCCAACGGCGATGGCGATTGTGCCCACCACGGCGGTTGCGACGAAGAGTCCTGCTACCCGTTCAAATTTAGAAAACTTGATTTTCATGCGGCCCACTCCAGCCATTGTTGGCGAATCTCGAGGATCTTTGGTTCTAATGAGTAAATCAGTCCTGAATCCGTGCTCGATACAATTACGAACTTCAATTGTCCCCGCTTCATCTCTGAGGAAATGTGTTCAGCGAGTGCTGCCACACTTTGCGCGCCAAGTCCGATACTCGGATCATCGAGAATTAGCATCTGGGGTTCCATCATTAAAGCGCGAGCAACACAGCAAGCTTTTCTCTGACTGCCTGAAACCGCAAACGGGCGACGCTCGGCCACGGTCCCAAGGCTAAAGATCTCCAAAATATGTGCGAGCTTAGCTTTGATCTCCGTCGGTGAAAAACGGTTATGATACTCAAGCGGCAAAGTGAGATTTTCCTTTAGCGTTCGATTGTTTAAAAGACCGCCAAGATCGAAGCTGTAACCGATGTTTAAACGATATGGCAGAAATTCTTCGAACGACATTTCATGCACTGGAACGTCGTTAATGAAATACTCTCCAGATGTCGGAGAAATTAGACCAGCCAAAGTCTTTAGGAAAGCAGATTTGCCGCTTCCAGTGTGACCTTGAATGCGAACGGTTTCGCCTTTGGGTAGATCGATGGATATACCTTCAAGCAATGAAGCTTGCCCGTAACCAAGGTTAATGTTTTTAAGGCGGACGCTATCAATGCTGATCGGCTGGTGTTGCACTAGAACACTCCGATCTTTCTTAACTGATTTAGGTAAAATAAAGTCGTCACGATCAAGTTGAACACGGTCACATAAATCACACTGTTAACGACCGCCTTAGTAGTCACTTGAGGCACTTCGTGGGGACTTTGCTGAACGAGCATGCCTTGATAGGAGCTCACGGTGAAAATAATTGCGCCTGAAAAAAGATTCTTAAGCAGAAACAACACGACGTCCTCCGCCGTAAACGCGTTAGCAAGCGAGTCCGCGTAAAAAGAAAATGGGGTGGAGTCTACAAACCGCGTCACCATGAAACCACCAAGAAGTGCCACCACGATAAAATAAAACGCTAAACAAACGACGCTTATAATGCCACCGACCAGTCGGGGAAAGACAACGTAGCTTAGCGGATTAATTCCCATAATCTCTAAGGCTTCAATTTCCCGGTTCACTCTCATATTGCCAATTTCAGAAGCCACGGCCGTCCCAGAGCGAGCGATAACTATGAGTGCGGTAAGGAGCGGGCTGATCTCGCGAACGATAATTACCACGAGGAGATTGCCGATCATCTCGCCGCCGCCAAGCAGACTTAGTTGCGCTGTTGATTGCATGATCACGATACTACCCGAAGCTAATGCCATGACAGAGATAAGGGGCAACGCCTGAAATCCAGTAAAATAAATCTGCGCTGAAACCACTGATACGATGGTTCGTAACCCTTGAGCCTGATCATAAAACGCCGCACGGATTGATAGATAAATCATGCGAAGCACGTGAACGGTGTAGGTTACCGAAGTGATTAAACTCACTCCCCACCGGTCGACTTGTTGTAATAACAAATGGGACGCGTAACGCATGCTTTTCCCTCTGAGAATCTCTAAGATCTCATCGGGAATCTAAAGAGCCTTAATAAGCCCAGAGCGAGTAAAAGACTGACTTTATTGTCTCTGCCAGCGCATCGCCAAATGAGGGCCTGAGACTGCCCCCAACCGTAGCATGGGCGAGGAGAGGAAAGTCCTGCGGAAAGACCCCGCGGAAAGTCTGGTGAGCACGATGCATGTGAAGGGTCGAGGTTACAAGAGCCACACTTCGGCAATGCAGCGCCTCGACTAAAGGCAAGGACTGAATCGCATTCCCATATGTGGTCGTCGAGCGCTTTTCAAGAACCACATCATCCTCGCGTAGACCGGCATAAAAAACCGCTTGTGGCAAAATCTCTCGCCACGCGACTTTAGGATGCACACCAGAAACGATCAGCTTTTTAACCGCCCCCCGATAAAGAAGATCAACGCCTTCCTTCACGCGGCCTGCCCCACCCGTTAAGACAACGGCGCAGTCAGCTTGAATCTCTTCGGTCCAAGATGTCGGAGGAGTTGACGTGACAAGAGCGTATTCAATTTTAAGTCGAAAAAGGCTTAAGGACGCTAACACCACAGCGTTGACTATAAGAAATCGCCGCCACATTAGGCCTTACCCTCGGCGCGCAATGACTTCAATTTCAACATTCACACCTTTTGGGAGCCCAGCCACAGCAATAGTAGACCGCGCGGGAAATTTTGAAGTGAAGCACTTGGCATAAAGCTCATTCACGGCCGCGAAATCTCTCATATCCGTTAAAAAAATCGTGGTTTTTACAATGTTATCAAACGTCAGATCAGCTGACTTTAAGACAGCCGAAATATTACTTAAAACTAATTTTGTCTGGCCTTTGATGTCACCTGTAAAGACCTCGTTCGTCGTGGGATCGATCGCTATTTGCCCAGAACAAAACAGCCAGCCATCGGCCTCGACGGCCTGGGAATATGGTCCAACCGGAGCTGGAGCTTGCTTACTTTCATGCACTCGCTTCATAAAACTCCTCTTTAAAAGTAAAAAATAATCCCAGCGCGAAAGGGATGATCACCAATGGTGCGAAAGCGCACTTCGCTCGATATAGACGTAACGCCAACACCCATCTCAAAACTAAAACTTAAACTCTCTAGGCCCGGCATAAAAAATTCGGCGCCGCCAAAACCCGCGAGATCAAATCCAGAATCATTGTCCGTGCTGCCTGTCACTGAGTTCACCGTCTCCTGACTGATTAACCCGGCACTCGCGCCTAAATAGAAATTTAAGTTATCTTCTTGAAAAATCACCCGCGCAACTTTCGCCGCGAACCCAAATTTAGAAGCATCCTTTTCCGTATCGACGCCAATCGCGGCTCCTAGAATTAAATCACTGTTTGGATAGTAACGCAGAGCCAAGCTTGGCAAGGACCCCTGCCCGCCGCCCGAACTCGTAACCCCAAATTGATCGGAGTAACCGACGCCGAGTCGGTTTGAAAGATCCTTAGCAAAAGCACTCGTGGACACTAAAACTGCCAATAAAATAAGCCCAAATCGCACGTTATGAAGCCTCCTGGAGAAGTGGGTCCTATTTACCTATTAATTGCCCTCAGATTTCAAGCAATTATTTCCTTGCCACACCGAGCGACACCCGACTAATTTTGACGGTTCCGGAATGCCAGAGCGTGGGCGTGTAGCTCAGTTGGGAGAGCATCAGCATGGCATGTTGAGGGTCGCAGGTTCGATTCCTGTCACGTCCACCATTTTCAGAGTTTGAGAACCCGGGCCGTCCCCCGGAGTTCTCGCCACTCAGAACTTGGTTTTTGATACTGGTTTGGATGAGTTAGTCTTCGCCGTCTCGATGAAGCGGCAAATCCAAAAATGAAAAATGGGGACGAAAACGTTGAACCCGAAGGGCTGAGACAAACCAGACTTCGGGCTTTTTTATGGGGTGGGGACGATGGCAAAAGGTGCGACGATTTTTTTGAGCCTATTCATTTCGGCCAGCTCTTTGGCTAAAGACTGCGGACCGATTCCGCCTGGTGCTACGTTCGGTCCAAATTGTGAGATAGTTCCGGTGCCCCCTACTTACAAAAAAGATACGAGTACAGCGTCCAATCTCGAAATAAGTCTTCAGAACGGAAGTGAGCCTGAGAAGAAGGCCAAGTCCCTTCTCGAAGACTTCGCAAAGAAGTACGACCTATCGAAATACTTTTTCACAACCAAAGTGCATATCCAATCATTTGTGATTCCGCACAGTCACCCTGTATTGACTCTGAATACCCGAACCATCAACGAGCCCGACCGGTATCTTGCACTATTCATTCATGAGCAGATTCATTGGTTCTTCGACCTCAATGGTCGTGCTGAAAAGACAAAAACATTCATAGAAAAGATGAAATGGAAATTCCCAAAAGTTCCATCTCAGGAAGAAGGCGGAGCGCGAGATGATGAATCCACATATCTCCATCTTGGCGTGTGCTTCCATGAACTAGAGCAGCTTTCGAAACTTATAGGCAATGAAAAGGCTGAGCAAGTTTTTAAGACGGATAAGATTTATTCTTGGGTACGACAGCAGGTTTTGGCAAATAAAGACTATATCCGAGACGTACTTCGTGAAACCGGATTGCAATGGCAAGATGCAGGAGCGAGTCGTCGATGAAAAATCAAAGCAGTCACGTCGACTTTTATTCCAAAGCAAAATACTACGACATCGCTTTTAGTTTCAAAAATGTGTCTGAAGAAAATGAAACCATTCTGGATGCGTTTCGCCGTCACAATTGTCGCGACGTAACGTCCTTCTTAGACATCGGTGCCGGGCCTGCTTCAAATGCCATTGAAATGGCCAAACGTGGAATACGATCATTTGCTCTCGACTACTCCCCTGAAATGGTTGCTTACGGAATTGAGAAGGCGAAGGAGTCAGGAGTTTCGATTACATACCTTCAAGGTGACATGCGAAACTTTGAGATACCTGAACCGGTGGACCTCGCAGCCATTTTTATGGACTCAACCTCATATCTAATCACAAACGAAGACGTGATTAGCCATTTGAAGTCAGTTGCGCAATCATTGAAAAAAGACGGCCTCTACTTGAGTTCCTGAGATTCTTCGGACGTGCCATTCGGCCAGCTTATCTGATTTCCACCTAAAATCACGCCGCCCAAAACTGCCTGTGAAAAGTTCAGGGCCCTCCAATATGGGTGAGCCTTTTAAAGCGAGGCCCCTCAATGCCGTGCCATAACCAGTTGCTCGGGAAAGCATGGGGCGTGGCTCAGTTATTTTTTATCCGCGGCTGTAGCTTTTTCGCGTTCATAGGCGTCGAGATGCTGGTCAGTGACCACGAAGACTATATCGTTCACTTCGGCACCTGCGGGAGCTACAATCCCTTCAAAAGCAACGCCAGGATGATATTTTCTGAGCTGTGAGCGAAGGTCTGCCCATAGATTATAGTCATAGACTGAAGGAACGATGAGTGATCTTCGTCCTCCAAAGACTGGGTTTCTCAAATCCGGGTGTGTATGAAGATGGTATACTTTCTTGATCAGTTCATTTTCTCTATTTGGAAAGACGTTTGACCTGTTGATCGCTTTGTCGAGATCCGGTCCTAAGATAAAGTCGATGGTCTTAGAGGTATAACGAATGCCTTTGCTTGATCCACTTTCGTATCGAGCCACAATGGCCCCCATTTCAGCCTCATCTTCGGTCATGGGCTTCGCGCTCAACTTCAAGTTGTTGCCGAGGATTCGCAGATCCGCCGGCAAAGTCTGAAGAAGAGAAACGGAAAAAAATATTTTTGTTGGAGTTGGATGATTATCATCGGAAACCATCATGCTTCCGTCGATGGGTGTGGGGATCGGAGAGTTACCGCTCCAGTCAGGATTTTGAAACCAAGATCTTCGGTCCTTCAATGCGCTGACGACAACGGCATTCCGACTTAAAGTAGATATGTCGGGCGCACGTAATTCTAAGTAATTTGCGCAGCTAAAGTAAGAGGTATCGTCTGCTGCAGCCGAAAGGACAGGGCTGAAAAGTATAAGCAGCAGAAGGACCAAAATTGGCACTTTCCTTCCAAATCTGTTTTGACTGCCTCTGGCAAAGGTTAAAATCATAAAAAGAATAACTGCAAAAAAGCAGCCACGTGACCGACATAATAGCCGGCGAGCAGCATGCCTTTTCGATACGTCGATTTCGCGACGGCGGATCGAAACTCTCGTTCGCCAATAACGACGCCGGCCGGAACCGAGCGTAATCGTGATTTTCAGTGCTGATTGCGAGTTCACCGCGTGGACTACAATCCAGCGCACTGCTGAAACGGCGCTCGTCAAAATTCGCGATTTAATACACACTCGGACATCGGTTCCTGGTTTTGCGGCTCCAGAGGCCACTGCACAGAGATAGCGGCGCTTCGTGACAATCATTGGGTTTTGTTCGTTATCGTCATTCTTGCGACTTAGAGGCTCGAAGGCCGTGGCGTTAAATCTGGACTTTGAACTACTATGGAAAGCTGAAATAATAAATTTATGAAGTACGGTGTTATTCTTAGTCTATTTTTAACGGCTTGTGCGTCTTCTGTTCCTTCAGAGAAAAAGCAAAGTCAGGAGAGGGCCCCATCTGGCCGAGTGTACTACAACCCATCATGCGGCTGTAATGCCGACTATCCCCAAGAAGTAGTTCTAACGGCGGTTGATTTTAAGGATTGCCAGAGTAAAAATTTGAGTTTTGAACAGTGTGAAACTCAAAAGGCCGAAACTCCACGATCAAAAAATATAATACCAACGGTAATGGCGAATGGGATTACTATTCAATACAAACCAGTTAATGCGCGCAAAGAATGTGTGAAAATTTTAAAGGCCATTGTTGAATGCCAGCAGGATATTAGAGAGGGTGCTGAGTGGAGCACCTATTTCTATTCTCTTTAATTTAATGCAAAAATAATTTTTGTTCCACAAACACTTGTTTGGCAAAATTCGCCCCTACACTTAGGCGCGCGAGCACCGTCCAAGGCCCGCTGGGGACATCGGTCGGTAAACGTGTGTCTCAAAGTGGTT
>JAYSTF010000111.1:0-9233 GCA_043720065.1 Pseudobdellovibrionaceae bacterium
CGCAACTTTTTTGTAATAGGACTTCCTCGCCATACCAAGTATAAATACTTAGTATTTACATATGTCAATGAAATAATTCCCCAATAACTGACGGGTTACACCACTAGAAATTTATTCTTTATTATTTTAGATTCTGAAGACGAAACTGAATCGGCACTGCCCCCCCCCCGAATAAATAGTTATTAGTTAGTTCGCTATCGGGTGATCAAATTAAAAGAAGAGTTCTTCAAGGAGAAGTCCCGTTGCTCCAAGCAATCTTAGCGGAGGTGACCGAGCTCTATCGCCAATTCGATTTAACGACTTCGCCCCATCCCCACATCACCCCCACCCGCCCAAAAAAAAATTCCCAATAATCCAACAAACCTTTTGCTTATCCCAAATCCGGCGCACTAAACTTTCAGCGTGAAAACTATCCTCGCGCTCGCAACAGCAATAACAGCCGCAGCAATAGCCACAGCAATAGCCACAGCAACCCAAGCTCACGCCGTAGCCAACTTCACCGGAAAATGGGTGGTGGACTGGATACGGCCTGGGGACCGAACCGGATGCAGATCAAGGGCGATAAAATATGGCAAAACGGCACTTCAATCCTATTATGGAGTGAAGGGGCTCCTCGGTGCACTTGTGACTGAGGCGACGCATAAAAAGATTGATGACTGAGCCGCGCCCGGACTAATTCTAAAATTGTATTAGCCTTCCGGTGGGCGCTCCGTTATTTCTTTAAACATGCCCGGTCTCATTGTGCAAAAATATGGCGGGATGTGCCTCGCCACTCCCGAGAAGCTTCAGCGCGTGGCCGCGAAGGTCGCTGAACGCCATAAAGCCGGGCACCCCATGATCATTATCGTCAGCGCCATGGGAAAAACCACAGACGAATTAGTCAAACTCGCCTACAGCGTGAGCCAAGAGCCCAATCGGCGCGAACTCGATATGCTTTTAAGCACGGGCGAACGCGTGAGCATGGCGCTTTTAAGCATGGCGCTTAAAGACTTAGGTTGCGAGGCCATAAGCTTTACGGGCAGTCAGGCTGGCGTCCTTACCGATGGCTCGCATAGCAATGCTAAAATTATCGATATTCGCCCAACCCGTCTCGCCGATGAATTAAAGAAAAACCGAATTGTCGTGCTCGCTGGTTTTCAAGGCGTCGACCCGCAATCAAAAGAAATTACGACCTTGGGCCGCGGCGGCTCTGACACCACTGCCGTTGCCATGGCGGCGACTTTTAAAGCGGAAGCGTGTGAGATTATCAAAGAGGTCGAAGGCATTTGCTCGGCCGACCCGCATCAGGTTAAAGGGACAAAGTGTTACCCGGAAGTTAGTCACGACGCTTTACTCGATATGTGTTTTTGGGGCGCTAAAGTTTTGCATTACCGATCGGTGGAACTCGCCAGGAACTTAGACGTTCCACTTTCCATCCGTTTTTCCGAGGACCATAAGCGCGGCACTTACGTCCGCCATGAGGTGAATATGTTCGAACAGCAACAGGTGCTCGCGGTGAATTCGCATAAAGAGGTTCATCATTTCGAAGTTCCCGATGCGCCAACCATGGCTGCAGGTTGGAAAATCTTAAGCGATCTATTAGAAAAACATCGCCTCGCTTGGCCACAGATTCTCGCGGCCACTCACGAGAACGGCGCCTTAAGAGCGATGTACACTTCAGACAATGAGCACTTAGTTTCCGTCACCCGAGCGATTGCGGATGCTAGAAACATTCGTGAGCTACGTAAACCCATGAGCTCCCTTTCACTCACATGCCAGGGCTCTGTAGCCAGCAATTTAGGTGAAAAGGTCGTAATGGCTCTCGACGCTGCTGGGATTCCTGTCGCGAAAGTTTTAAACAGCCCGCTAAGCCTTACTGTTGTGGTTGACCAAAAGCACCGCGAAAAGGCGACAGAAATTTTGCACAAACAATTTATTTAACCGCTTCAAGAAAAAAATCGGTCGTCGCCATAAAAGCTTTAAACGTTTGCGGATTGCCACTCGGCGTGGACTTGCAATTCGTCAATTCAGGAAGTCCGAAATCTGAGTCCTCGTAACACCACTCGATGGGCTCGGCGTTTAAGTTCACTGCGGAATCAGGAAAAAAGGCAAAGGACTGACTTGAGTAACCAACTAACTTTTGATCGCTAAAGATTGAAGGGAAGAAGGTGGGCTGATCCGCACCGCCCGTTTGAACAAGGTCATAGAGGGTGGGAAGTATGTGAAGGTGGCTCGTGAACCCAGAGTTGAGTCTTGCTTGCGCTCGCTCGCGCAATTTCTCCGAAGGCTGCCAAAGCGCGAACGGCACCAAATATTTTTGCGCCACTTGATCGCTGCCAAGTCTAGCAAACCAAAACCCATGATCACCGGTGACAGCAAGCGCCGATTTTCGCGCCAGGCCCGTGAGTTTAAGTTGTTTGCGAAATTCCGCCAGTGAGTCGTTGGCAAAGCGAGTGGCGATAAATCTCTCTAAAGCCACTTTTTCGTCGACAAGTAGATCCGCCCTCAACCCCGGTGGAATATTAAATTCCGGCACTTTATAGTTCTTTGGCACCGCAAAGGGTGGATGGTTGCTAGTCGTCATGACCACTATGAATTCTGGCTGCTTCGCCTTCACCAAAGTATGAAGAACATAGTTAAAAAGCCGGTCATCAAAAACGCCCCAGTCGTGGGTGGAGTCGTCTAGTTTTCCAAGATGCTTTTCAATTTCAACTTCGCCATCGGTGGCCATAAACCCTTGGCGTCTGGCAAATGCACCGATGTTCCGCCAGCCTAAATTTCCGCCGTACACAAAACGAGTTTGATAGCCGCGGGCATTAAAGAAAAGCGCCGGACTCGTCGGCATTTGCAAATTCTGATATGGACTTTCAGACAAAATCGCTGACTTGGCACCCGCCGGAACTCCGCTTAAAATTCCCGCGAGGCTACCAATCGTGCCGATGGCGCCGGGAACCATCTTAAGTGTAACGGCCGCGTCTTTTAACTCGTTGTTCAATGGCCCAAGGAGATCGAAGCCCGGCTGTTGGAACTGTAACCAATAACTTCCAAGGCTTTCCATCAAAACAATTACTACGTGAGGATCCGCCTTTAAAAATCGTCTTGGCGTGTAGGCCAAAGTCTCTATTGGACTTTGATTCACGAAAGATCCCCGGGATGCCAAGAAAGCGTCTGCCTCCTTGCCTTCAAAACCATATGCTTTGATGTTACCCCGTTTAGTCATACGAGATTGAAAATACTGTTTGAACGCGGTCTTCATGCGAAAGGGCGCATTTACCGTCAGTAAATTTATGAATGGGTTCGTCGAGACCTGGGTGTGAATTAATCCAAGCGGATAAAACGTGAAAGACCCACGCCCCACCATAATTAAAATTGCCAGCGAAAGAAATGCTGAAGGCAAAACCACTTTCGCGCGGAATGCTCCTGGCATGGGAAGTGGTACAACCAATTTCTTTGTTAGCCAAAAACCAAAAGCGCCGAGAAAAACAAACGCGATTAGTCCCCTGCCAACAGGATAGTTCTTCCAGATTGTCGATAGCAAAGCACGGGTGTCGTCCGTGAAGAGGCCAACCATAACGACATTGAGGCGATCTTGAAAGTGCATGTAGTAAAAGAAATCACCGGTCGCTAATATCTGTATAACAATAAATACTATTGACCAGTAGCCGACCGCAAGCGACTTCCAGTTCCGCCACAGGCGCAGACTTGGGCTCAGCCGCAGAAAAAAGTAAAGTAGAAGCGGCAGAGTTGTTAAATACACTAAAACCGATAGATCGAATCTAAGGCCTAACCAGAAAGCCTTCGCCAGGTCCACCGCCAAGCCGGAAACCAAACCCGACTCCCCATACCAACTAAGAAATAGGATTCGGTGAAGAGTCATAGTCATTACCATGACGGCTATAAGGCGCAGGTACGCGCGCAAAAGGGGATCTAATCGTTTCATTCCAGTTAAGTTATAATTGTTGAGGGTTCGACACAAGTAGTGTTGCTGAACAGAATAATTTCAAACCTCGAAAACCTTGCATGACAGTTTGCTAAGCATCCGTTAATTCACAGAGCAATCAAGACGGAAGTAAAACCCCGTATACCCGGAGTTCTTATGTTTAAACGACTTTTATTTTTGCTCGCAACGACCCTCTCCATTGGTTGCTCACCGACTGAAAATGCGTCACTTGGTTCGACGGACTCGTCGCTAGCCGTGGGCTTAAGTCCCGCACCGGCTAATGAGCCCAATGTGCTTGACCAGCTCAAGCGGTACCGCGGACAACTTAAGTTTTTGAATTTGTCTTATATGTCCCGCGGCAACTTGGAAGCGGCTCCTGGTGCTCCGGCCGACGCCAAAGCAGGCAGTGGACGAGCGATTCAAGAATCTGACGTTTTTAAAGTCGGTAAACCTGGCTCAAAGCTCCTTTATCTTTTGAATAACGTGCGAGGGCTCCAGGTCGTTAGCTTCGTAGAGGGCGCGGATAAACCCAAACTTCTGGGGCGCGTGCAAGCAACCGGCAATTACCCAGACGACATGTATTTCGACAGTGCCAACGATCGGCTCTTAGTCCTTGAGCGTCTCTGGAATAGCGGCAGTGATTATAACGAAGAACAAAGTCGCATAGTCGTTTATGACGTAAAAAACCCGGCCGAGCCTAAAATTTCGGAAGTCGTTCCGTTCGCTGGTGAGGTTTATGACTCCCGTTTGGTGGGCGACGTGCTCTACACTGTAGGCTCACTTCGCGCTGATAACTCTAGTGATAGTTCCGCGAAACCAAAGGGCTTAGTTCAATCCTTCCGAGTTTCTCGCGGGGGAATAAAGCTGGTTCAGAAACTTGAATTGAGCTTGGCCGCGGTTTACGGGCAGAACTTAAACATCATCACTACTGAAGAGGCCGGAAAACCCAAATACTACCTTACCGCCGTTGTTTCAGAAAACACGTGGGCGTGGTTTGGCCGCCAAAGTTTGGTGGAAGTGGTCGACATTTCAGACGCCAAAGGAAAAATACAACCTGTGATGGTGGCGTCGGTTAAAGGCATGGTGCGCGAACGGTCAGCGACCGCGGTCAAAAACCGCACACTCATCGTGACTAGCAACTACGCCGTAAAAGCTAGCGATAACCGACAGATTGGCCGCGTAGCTGTTGAAACTTTCAATTTCCCAGAGAGCTCAAGTGAAATTATTGACGAAGATGAAGCAAGATTCCGTCAAATGAACATTGAGCGAGAACTTAAAGGTATGCCGGTAGGCGATGCCCGCGACAAGCGCGCGGAAGAGCTGGCGGCCGACGAAAAACTTGGGATTAAAGGCCGTTTTGTTCAGTCTAATATGACGTTGCGCAAGATTGTCGCAGATAGCTCAGCCACTGTTGGTGACACGACAGGTATGAGCGCTGACCTACAAGACGTTCGCTATGAAGGCGATCTTCTCTATGTATTCTGGGTTCCAACAAACCAAATCGATCCCTTTGATTTGTTCGACATCAGCGCTCCAGAAAAAGGCATCAAATATTTGGGCCGCCTCCAGTTTGACGGTTGGGTAGAGCGTTCGATACCCATGACAGTCGCTGACCGCAAGTTTGTGATTGGTTTGGGCTATGTAGTACCCGCGGTAAATAACGAACACAATCGCCGCGTGCCACAAGTCGTCCTTTTTGAAGTTAAAGAATCTCAAGGCAAATGGCAGGCCAGCAGTGTCGCCACCCTGACGATGTCAGAAGCTAACGGCTGGGCTGACTTCAACTCGGGCGATAAGTTCATCGAAGTTCGCCCCACTGGCGAGGGCAAAGGAGAAATTTTATTTGAAATCTCTACTTTCACGGATGGCAAATACCTAACTGGGGGAAAAGTCATTTCCTTCGATATTAACCAGGCCGTTACCAACAACAATGCAAAAGTGTTTAGAGAGGGTGGCCTATTGGCCGGAGACGCCGGCTGGCTTCGCCGCGTATTCACGAATCCGGAAATCGATCGCGTGAACACCTTCTCAGACCAAGCACTCGGTGTTTTCGATGCCGCTAGCCTTGGCACAAGCAGTGGAATCATTAAGGCGACAGCGACTTTGGAATTAGCGCGCAATATCCGTGCTTACGTTTCTTTCGCAAAAGGCGCCTCGCTGAGTGGAATTCAAATTATATCGGACTACTCCTATTATGGCAGCGGCGGATCTACGGAACTTCGCGAAGTAAACGTTGAGCGGGCCGATGAAGAGCTTGATAAGACTCTTTCAACGGTCAAAGTCGCGGGGGCCTATAAGGCTCATCTGCTTGCAAATGACGGGAACCTTTACCTTTTCACGCAAGATTATGTGCAAAACACCAACGCTAAAAAGGGCGATTTTTCCTATCAGCTGTCGAATCGCGTTTACAAATTCGGTTTAGCCGGCGCTGGTTTTGCTAACCTCGGCGAAGTTCACTGGACTATCTCTAACGACAACAATCGAAGACGCCCGCTCATCACAGCTGATCGTGGTGGTCTGCTTCAGCTGCCATCCGGCGCGATTTTCGTTCAAGACGGACGAACTCTACGTCGGGTTGAAACTGCGGCTACAGGCTTAGCTGTCTCCGAAATTCAAATAGACCGTACTTGTGGCCGCTTGACCGAGAACTCTTCAATGATCCTGGACATGGTTTCTAACCACTTGTTCCTTAGCAAAACGCAAACGGTGGATGAAAAAACCTATCCCGGTTGGACGCTCACGCGAAATCTAGTATCCCCGACCCGGCTGGATGGTAAGCGCCTGAAGTGCGGCGCTGAGTTTAACATCCCAGGCAAACTTATCATGGCCACCGATGGTTATGTGATTACAGAAGATGAAGGCGTGTTGGATGTCATTAAGCGCGAGAGCGAGCGCGAAGTAGGCGACGGACAAAAATCCAAATTCAAGAGCTATGAATTCAAAACGCAAAAGGCTTACGTTTCATTGAAGCTTTCAAATGAAAACGCCACATTGATTGATCAATTAACCCTGGATGAAAACAGTTATTATGAGAAGCATCTGCTCGACGATAAAACGCTTGTTTACCTCGAGAACGTGGGCGGCTCCTCTGGTGGCGGATGGCGACCTGGTCGGCGACATACGATGAGTTGGCCTGGCCACGGCGGCACTGTGCCCGCGGAACCGCGCTTGAGCTACTTAAGTCTCGACAACAAAGGTTTTCTCGTTCAGGACGTTCACTATCTCCAGTTAGACATTACCGGGGCGAACTTAGGAGAGTTGTTTAAAGATATGAACACATCCAGTCACTACGCCGTCGTAAGCAATTCAAAGGAGATGCAGGTTTTGAGGTTGGACGCAGCCACTCGATCTCCTAGCGTGATTGAGCTCATCCCTCTCGATGAGCGATTTAGGCGTATGACCGCAAGAAAAGTTGTTCACCTCGGCGGTTACCACTACGTCGACAACGTGAACTTCACTTCGGCACTGAACAGCTTCGAAGTGCCTATGGGCTTGAGTGGTATAAAGCAATTCTTTATCAAATAGCTTCGGCAGCTTAGTCGAAGTGAAATGAGTCTTGGTACTGGCGGCTATTAGCCGCCGGTGGATATTTCGTGTCTTTGATCACTGTTCGGATGCACGTCTCAAAGCCAGCAAAGGCCGCTTCGTTTTTACTTAAGGTTGTCGTGTCGACGCCAGTGACGTCGCCATCCATGTTTACCTGCCACTTTGCTGACAATGTGCCAACAGGCTTATTCTTCTTTCCAAGGTCCTTTCGGCACTTATCGATTTTCGCGTCAAAGTTCGGCTCGGTCTTAGGATATTTGTTTTTTTGTGCACAACCGACCGTTAGTAATAACGAGACAAGAATCAGAAATGCTAATTTCATTGAACTCCAACTTTCTATGAAAAACCTCAAGAGTTTATTTACCCTCGCCGCCGGGGGTGGTGTCAAAGTTCAGAGTAACGCGAACGGTTGAGAAATGTTAACTGGTACAAAAACGCAAAAACGAAAGGCTCCTTTCGGAGCCTGACGCGAGTAGTTGCAGAATGTTATGTGGTACCTTTTAGTGTTTTCCGGGGCGCTTGCCTTCGGGCTTGGCTTCGACTTTGCTGTTGCTGCCTTTGTCGGCGGCTTGGCTCTCAGCTCTTGCTGAAGGACCGGCACCTTTAGGAGCGGCTTCGCCGGCGCTTGCGGCAGTCGCGGCGCCATTGACACCACGGCCAGCTATATTCACCTTCATATTGTAAGCTTCGAAGATTTGCTTCTTCAAAGTTTCCATCGCCTGTGGATTTTCCTTAAGGAAAGTTTTCGCCTGATCGCGGCCCTGACCCATGCGCTCGCCTTTGTAGCTGTACCAAGCGCCTGATTTTTCAACCAAGTCTTTCTTCACAGCCAAATCAAGGACGTCGCCCTCTTGCGAGATACCTTCGCCGTACATTAAATCGAATTCCACTTTAGCAAATGGCGGCGCCATTTTATTTTTCACAACTTTTACGGATGTGCGGTTGCCCACGATTTCTTCACCATTTTGAATGGCGCCGATGCGGCGAACATCCAAACGGACGGAAGCGTAGAACTTTAAAGCGTTTCCACCAGTTGTAGTTTCCGGGTTGCCGAACATCACACCTATTTTCATACGGATCTGATTGATGAAAATAACAAGTGTTTGGCTACGGTTGATCGCCGCCGTCAGTTTGCGTAAAGCCTGTGACATCAAACGAGCTTGCAAGCCCATATGAGAATCACCCATCTCGCCTTCGATCTCCGCTCTTGGCACTAAAGCCGCGACAGAGTCCACCACAAGAACGTCGATCGCGCCGGAGCGGACCAAAGTTTCCACGATTTCCAACGCCTGTTCACCAGTGTCAGGTTGTGAGATCAGCATGTCGTCAACGTTCACGCCAAGTTTGCGCGCGTAAGTCACATCGAGTGCGTGTTCCGCATCGACGTAAGCAGCAACGCCGCCGTATTTCTGCGCTTGTGCGATAGCTGATAAAGCTAAAGTTGTTTTGCCCGAGCTTTCTGGTCCATACACTTCAACGATACGGCCTTTGGGAAGTCCGCCGATGCCGAGTCCAATGTCCAAACTCATGGATCCAGTGGAAATCACTGGCACGTTGTCAGCTAGAGTTTTATCTCCACCCAACTTCATGATCGAGCCTTTGCCGAATTGTTTTTCGATCGACGAAATAGCTAGCTCTAGGGCTTTGGATCTCTCGCCAGTCGGTGTCGCAGAACTCATATTCGTTACTCCTTAGGTTGTTCCCAACCCCATCTGGCGCCTATCTCATCGCACTTAGCAGCAAATCTAAAGCAAAAAGAGCTGCATGA
>JAYSTF010000112.1:0-3324 GCA_043720065.1 Pseudobdellovibrionaceae bacterium
TTTGCGGTGAGGCCTTTGATTGGATTTGATTTTTGGCCCAAGATTTCTTCTGAGAGGCCGCGTTTTGTTTTTTGTAGTTCGAGGATTTTCTCCTCTATGGTGTCTTTAGCGATGAATCTGTAGGCGTTGACGGCGCGCTTTTGGCCGATTCGGTGCACGCGATCTATGGCCTGTGCTTCAACCGCCGGGTTCCACCAAGGGTCCAGAAGAAAGACATAGTTTGCTTCTACTAAATTTAAACCCACACCACCAGCCTTTAAACTCATAAGGAATACGGGGCAGCTGGAATTCTTGAAATCATCCACCACTTCTTGCCTACGGGAAGTTTTGCCATCTAGGTAGTGGAATTCGATCTCGCGACTTTTAAGTTCCGTTTTCAACAATCCAAGCAGGCTCGTGAACTGCGAAAAAATTAATACGCGATTTCCTTCGGCGATTATTTCTTCGAGCATTCCAAGCACGACTTCGAATTTGGAACTTTTCACGTCAGCGTGGGTGGGATCCACCAAGGCCGGATGTAGGGCGACTTGGCGCAATCGTGTAAGTGCAGCCAAAATTTTAATCTGCGACTTATTTATGCCGTTCTCATTCACCGCTTTCATGAGTTGAACTTGATAGAATTTTTTTAGCTCAGTGTAAATTTTAAGTTGTTTGTCTTCCAGCTCCACTGAAATCAGCTGTTCAGTCTTTTCGGGCAAGTCCTTCAGTACTTGAGTCTTTGTTCTTCTTAGGACGACGGGCTTAAAGGCACGAGAGAGGGCGTCTCTGGTCTCTTCGTCGAGCTTAAGATGAGCGCTTCGGCCACTGCCATTTAAAAATCCAGGGTTTACAAAATCCGAAATCGAAAAAAGATCCTGAACCGAGTTTTCAATTGGTGTCCCAGTCATAGCCAAACGAAACTGCGCGGGCAGTATTTTTGCCGCCCTAGAGACATAGGCCTTAGGATTTTTCATGGCCTGGGCTTCATCCGCAATTACGCAATCCCAAGGAATCTCCTTTAAGAGTTCAATATCCCGGAGCATTGTCTGATAGGTAGTGACCACAAGATCACTGTTTTTAAACGACGAGTTCAAACTCCCGCGATTAACTCCGGCATAAATCATAACTTTTAACTTAGGTGTGAATTTTTCCGCTTCAAGGCGCCAATTTTCTAAGACCGATTTAGGTGCGAGCAAAAGGCTTGGCGCTTTTGCACTCTTGCGGGAGCGACGAGCCTCCAAAAACGCCAAGCACTGAATTGTTTTTCCGAGTCCCATATCGTCGGCGAGAATTCCTCCCAGGCCGAACGTGTTTAGAAACTCAAGCCACCCTAATCCATCGCGCTGATACTTACGTAAACGGCCTTGAAAAGTTGAAACTGGATCGCAGGGTTTAATACCTGAAAAACGTTTTATTTTTTCACGAAGAAGAGCAAAGTTTGCGTCTAAGTTCAGGTTTTGTTCATTCTCAAGAAGAGAATTTAAGATAATCGCTTGCGAGGCACTAAACCTTAAGCCAGTTTTGCTTTTGTCGGCGAATGCGGCAAGCTTGCTCAAGCGCTTAGTGAGCTGGTCGTTGATGAGTCCAATAGAACCATCGGGAAGAGGGACAAAACTCTCTCCTCGATTGATGGCCTCTAAAATCGCGGGCATCTTCACCCACCGACCCGCAAACCCGGCCTCCGCATCGACATCGAACCAGTTTACTCCAGAGGCAACAGAAATCTTAAAGTCGTTCGCTACTTGAAGTCTTTTGTTTTCGATGGTGACGGGTAGACCAGCTGCGAGTGCCGCTTTAACAAATTCCTGCAGATTCGATGCGAGAAGGGTCGGGATTTCATCCTCTCGGCGGCTAAGAAGTAGGTGAAGCGGAAGCCCGGAGGATAATCGTGCCTCCTCGGGAAGATTTCGCTCGTAAATAAGTTTTTCTTCCACCGAGGCAATGTGAGCGATTGGACTTGAAGCCGAGACCACGCGTGATCCGTATTGAAATGTGATGTCCACAAAGTAGCGGTCGCGGCCGCTAGCTCTATCGGAGCGGAGTTCTACTTTCGCCTTTGGCGTGACAACTGGGCGCTCCCAATTTAACGAAGCGGGCAGCTCAAACTTTACAGACTGACTAAGGAGAGCGTCCAAAAGTGCGCCATCATCTTCGGGGGGCACATGCAAATCGCCAGTGCAAAGTTCATTCAACCAATACTGCTCTTCCTCGGTGAGATCAACGAACCCGACTTTTTCGCCAGCGCGATACAAGTTTGGTTTAGCGACTAATTTCATCTCGGTGGCTGGCAGAGAAATGAAGTCCGCGGCCTCGACAGCTGACTTAACGCCGACATGGGCTGATAGAGTGTGGCCTTGCTCGAGACTCAAGATTTTAAGCGTGAGCCCGCCGAAAACAGCGGGTTTGAGATTTAAATCTCGCGGCGATGAAGAGGCTTGATTAAAATCACTTTTCGCCGCAAACACTCTTCCGGTTTCGAGCAAAGTCGGCAAGATTGAGCGGAGTGTGTCTAGCTCCAGCGTTCGCTTTGAGGGGTCCAAATAAAAAGCGTTGTATCGATAACTCCGGTGCCGCGTTTGGCGCGAGAGTTCACCTAAAGACAATGTGGCGATCGTTTTCAGCACCGATTGAAATTTCACGTCAGGATGGCGTAGGTCACCATTCTGTGGCAATGCGAGAGGGAGTGGATCCTCAAAAGTTCCATCTGCAGTCCGGTTTGCGACGAAGAGGCTGATCTGAACCTTATGTTCATGGCGCCTGTCGCCTTCTATGACCATGAAGGCTTCCTGGCCATTTGACCAAGCGGCGCTGACTGTTTTCTCTTTTCTCGCGACGCCAAATCCTTTTCGCCAATCGCTCGCGGGTGGGGGACTTAACGGACGGGAATCTTGCACCTCAAAGCTATCGCCGAAAACAAGCTCAAGTGACCGCCGGGACATTGAAGTTGGGGGTACGCCCATCACGTCGAGTTGAAGAATAAAGGCCCAAAGGTGTTTACACATGGCGCCCTTATCGAAGTAAGGGCAGGTGCAATGAGCTCTAATCCGTCCATCAAAGGCTTGGCCCCAGTCGAAAGACACGGAATAAATTTGCGAGCCAACTACTTCAGCGCCCGCGCCCGCGGCACCAAGCCGAACCGCCATAACGGCTCCCTGATCAAAATACTCGCGGCCCCTCAAAATGGACTGGCCGGAAAAGCATTTTTGCAGCTGGCGCTGAAGGCCTCTGCCGTAGGAAATGGATGTAGACATCCGTCCAGTATATAGTCCATTCGCACGGATGTGGCAATAAGGTGCCCGTCGACTTTTTGTCCAACTTTGCGTTAAAAGGGCGCGAAGCGCCCTT
>JAYSTF010000113.1:0-65035 GCA_043720065.1 Pseudobdellovibrionaceae bacterium
CAAAAAGTCGACGGGCACCTTTACGCCTTCAGGAGCGATTCCCATAATGTTGTTCGTCGGGGCGCCAGCAGTAGGGCCAGCGCCGTGAGCCGATGCAACCATCGTTACCGCGAGTAAACCGCACACTATTCTGATATTTCGATTTGATTTCATAATTCTCCATCTTTCTCTTTAAAATTATTTCTTTACTAAGCGGGGAACTGTTCTAAGAGCGCGTTCCACCTTTTGCGCGAGGTCATTGTTCATTTCCTGAAGCTCATCGACAGTTGTCAAAACAGACTTACCGCGTTTGCAATCGTCATCGGCCAAACCGGCAGCAAGAAGCTTAACTTCCACGAGCTTTTGCTCAGTGTCAGTGGCGACAGAAACGGGCTGAAGCACGCTGCCGGCCTGTAATACACAGGTGGCGTCGTAAACTTTCTCGATGTTTGCGCGGTCAACTAAGAATATGATTGGTCGGATGTTGCCTTTGTCATCCTAACTACTTAAAAACACACATACAGGAATTAAAAACTAATAACAACGTTTGGCAACTCACTTGTGAGTCGAGCCTTATCCTCATCGGTAAACCCATTATTCTGCAAATTCAACCTTTTCAGTGTTGGAACTTCAGTAAAAGGTTTTCCCGTTAAGCCTGCTAATTGATTTTTTCCAAGATTAATATCGGTCAATTTAGGAAGGTCTTGAAAGAAGTTTTGTGGAATTGTGGACATTTGGTTATTGTAAAGACCGATATATTCAAGCGTTGCAATTCCTTGGAATAATTCGGCAGGTGGATTGACCATGCTGGTTCCACTTACTGATATCCAACTTACCTCGGGTAGATTTTTAAATATTTGCACTGGCAAAGTTGCAAGCGGGGAAAAATTTACGGCGGACGAGATATCAATTCCTTTTAGCTGAGGCATATCGGCAAATAGATTTTCTGGTAGAGATGCTATCTCATCAATGTTTACGGAAATTGAAGTTAACATTGGTATCTTGAATGGAGCAGTTTCTCGGGCCACTCTCCCATCGATTGTCAGCTGCTGTAAAAGTGGTGTTCCGTCGAAGACGTTTGCGGGGAGCTCCGTCAAGAAAGACGCGTCCATCCATAAAGTCTTAAGATTTGAGAGATCTGCAAAAATTCCCTCGGGAAACTTGGCAATGTTGCTGAAATCCATGAGTAAGGTTTCAAGGGATTTCAGCCCAGCAAAAATTCCCGATGGCAATGCTTTCAGTTGAGTGAAACGGATTGTAAGCTCTTCTAATCGGGAAAGATCACTGAAGATTCCACTGGGTAGCGAAATTAAAGGATTAAAATTAAGATCAAGACGATTAAGTGATTCACAGCCAAGAAAAGCCGTAACAGGAAGTGTGCTTAGCTGGTTCTCAGGCAGGTCCACCTGATCCAGCGAGGATAGACCAGCAAAAATGTAATCGGGGAGCGAGGTCAGCTGATTGCCACCTAAATAGATCTCTTCCAGTGAAGTGAGGTTTCGAAAAATTCCTTCAGGAAGTTGCGTGAGTTTATTGTCACCTAATCCAATATAAGTTAAAGTAGAGAGTCCACTAAACAATTTGTCTGAAACTAAATTCAAGTTGTTCTCACTCAGCTCAATACCCTTAATCTTGCCTAAGCCCTTAAAGCTCATTTCTGAAATCGTAGCTAAGCGAACATTACTTCTTAGACTCAGCTGTTCAAGTTTTTCGAGATGTGAGAAGACTCCTTCCGGAAGTGTGACAATCGAAGTTTCATAAATATACAAATTCGTTAGGGATTTGAGCCCCTGAAAATCACGGGCAATTAAAGAAGTTGTTTCTGATCCAGTCACAACTAAATTTAAAATCTCAGCGAGATCCGTCTCAGTGATCTCTTGGCACCTCTTATTCGTTTTTTCCAAGATCCCATTGATAACACCTGGACTGCGAGTGCAGACGTTAGCTTCAGCCAAAAGCGAATGACTACTTACAATCATTGAAACTGCAAAAATCCAAAGTTTAAAAAATGGATGTCTCATTGATACCCCCGGATAATTTTGAATGATCTAAGTAAGATTGCGCAATGAGCATTTCATGGCCAGTATTTTGTGTCAATGGCACACCCAATTTCGAAAAAAGATTTTTCATCTGGAGGAGTGCGCTCACATGGGGTTACCATCAACGGCGCCATGGCTCGCGCTTGCTCGAGGACCACCGGTATCAGATCAATACGATATCCTTACACAAAATTTTTCGAAAATTAACTCGACTGACAAACGCAAATATTGCCAGCGATAGCGGAGCTATAGTGGAAGTTTAGGTATGTTTATAAAAATTTATTTTATTGCAAGTTAGTGTTATGGGTTTAGTTTTTTGCTCAAGCGCAGTTGCAAGTGTGAGCAGCAGGTACAAGGCGTCTTTGCATGATGTCGCTATCGGTAGCCAAATGTTTTTGAGTCGACGACTGGTCAGCCACAACTAGCGTTCTTGATCCTATTTTTGCTAGGTAACAAGGGATTTAAATCTCCAGAAGATGGCGCGGGTTAAATTTAGAATAGTAGGCGATTAAATAGGAATCTCTCTTCGCCAAATTGTCTTAAAAACGGATGCCCAAACAACAATGCATTTGGATACTCCGACTCATCCAACTCATGGGCTTGCACCACTCTGACACCTGAGGCCGTCTTGTAAAACTCATTGAGGAATGTTAACCGGTACATTTTTCGACGGGCACTTTTTCTTACTGAACGTAGTCGACAGTCACATCGAACTTAATGTCCGAGTGTTCGCAATCGAATTCGTTGTTATCGCCAATCGAGATGAATTGGAATTCGTGTTGAGCGTGGGTGGCTTCTGATGCCATAGCCGCATACATAACTTCTTTTGGGAATGACATCGAGATCTGACCTGGGACTTCCGTGGCGGGCCATGAGCAATTTGAGTGATGCTCTTTACCATCAGTTCCGATAACAGTTGTGCAAAATACGCCTTCCCGGGCTTTGTTTCCACCCCAGTCGTACCCGGCGATGGGTGACCACATATATTGAAGCAGACCATTCGATCCAGGCAAGACATCGTCAAAGTTAAACGACGAAGCGAGTACCTTCCCGTTTAAGGTCATTAAGAAATGGTCGTCATATACATATTGTTGAGTCGGGAAAGAAAAGCTCATGTTGCAGATAGTTGCGCCGGCAGGAATATCAATAGGAGCGGTTTGCTCAATTCGTGCGGTGAAAAAATCCTCGCGGATGGCTAAATTCCCGTTTTGACCCCATTCGCAGGTTTTATCGGGCTTAGGGAAATGAACAGCCACGTTTTTAACTTGGCGGGGCCTGGTTTCGCACGCCTCTTTCACCTCGCTCGGGGTTTTTAGCGCCGATTGGTTGGCAAAAGCGACATGTTGTTGGCAGTTTTGGAATGCGCCAAAAATGAGAAATCCACTACCAATGATGAGTCCAAACATCCGAGTTTTCACAGAAGTGTCTCCTTTATAAGTCTACTAATAGGTAGAGCAATATCGTGACCAAGAGATGCCAGGCTGAGTTGTAAAACCATAGTAATTTTAGCCACTTATAAGTGTCTCAGATTGAGACGCTCGTCCTTGGTCCATTACGGCTCAAGATTGGCACCAGAATGTCAATCGCCTTACCATTCTCACCAAACAACTGGGGCCGTTAAGTTTGCCAAAGCTTATGGAGAATTCGATAAACCTTTGGCGAAAACGTCATTTAGATTTTTTAAGAATGAAGCATATAAACTGTTCCATGCAACAGTGTTAGGGCCAAATCACTCCGGGGGGGATCGATGCAGCGGAACTCTATTTCCGATCGTAAGCAATCTAAAGCGAAAGGCCGCGTCAATGGTGCAAAGCAGCCCCAGCCGGTAGAGAAAAGAGCGGTGCACGCATCTCCCACTCCCACCTCAGGGTACATGACTGATCCGAGTAATCATCAGGACGGAAATGAAATAACTAAATCCGCTGATCCCGCACTTCGCCAACAATTGAGAAGCTTGCTGGGAACCGTAAAGGCCGTTCGTAGCGGAGATTTCTCTGTGCGAATGCCACTCGCTGAGGAAGGCATCGTTTCCGAAATCGGCGAGGTTTTAAATGACATCATCGAACTCAACGAGAACATGGCGAACGAGTTTTTGCGCGTTCGAAACACCGTCGGTCTTGAAGGCCGAATGAACGAACGGGTAATGATGGGCTCGGTAAAGGGCGCATGGTCGGCCGGCGTTGAATCCGTGAATCTACTTATCGGGGATCTTGTGCAGCCAACCACAGAGGTTGCGCGAGTTATTACGGCGGTCGCAAAAGGTGACGTGTCCCAGAAGATGTCGCTCGAGATGGACGGCCGACCGGTGAAGGGGGAATTCCTCCGCATCGGTACGACGGTGAACGCGATGGTGGATCAGCTGAACTCATTCGCCTCAGAGGTAACGCGGGTTGCGAAGGAAGTGGGAACCGAAGGAAAGCTTGGCGGTCAGGCACATGTAAAGGGCGTGTCTGGTGTGTGGAAAGATCTAACGGATAATGTGAACGGTCTAGCCGGCAACTTAACGGATCAGGTTCGTAACATCGCAAAGGTGACGACCGCGGTTGCGCGAGGAGACTTATCGCAGAAAATTACGGTTGATGCGCGCGGCGAGATCTTGGAATTGAAGAATACGATCAACACGATGGTGGATCAGCTGTCTTCCTTCGCTTCCGAGGTAACACGGGTTGCGAAGGACGTAGGCACCGAAGGAAAACTCGGCGGTCAGGCGAACGTTAAAGGTGTGTCTGGTACTTGGAAAGATCTAACAGACAACGTGAATGGTCTCGCGAACAACCTTACAGCTCAGGTTCGAAACATCGCGAAGGTAACGACCGCGGTTGCGAACGGAGATTTATCACAGAAAATTACAGTGGATGTTCGTGGTGAGGTTCTTGAACTTAAGAACACGATCAATACAATGGTGGATCAGCTTAGATCATTCGCAGCGGAAGTTACACGGGTTGCGAAGGAAGTGGGAACGGAAGGCCGACTCGGTGGACAAGCGGATGTTAAAGGTGTGTCTGGTACTTGGAAAGATCTAACTGACAACGTGAATGGTCTTGCAAACAACCTAACAGCGCAGGTTCGAAACATCGCCAAAGTTACGATCGCGGTTGCGAACGGAGACTTGTCGCAAAAGATTTCAGTGGATGCGCGCGGCGAGATCCTGGAACTAAAAGATACGATCAATACCATGGTGGATACACTTCGCTCATTCGCAGCGGAAGTAACGCGGGTTGCGAAGGAAGTGGGAACGGAAGGCCGACTTGGTGGACAGGCGGACGTAAAAGGTGTGTCTGGTACTTGGAAAGATTTAACAGACAATGTGAATGCGATGGCGTCGAACCTAACGGTTCAGCTTCGTGACGTGTCAAAGGTGTCATCGGCGATCGCGAATGGCGATTTAACTCAGAAGATTACAGTAGATGTTCGCGGAGAAATTCTCCAGATCAAAGATGTTATTAATAAGATGGTGGATCAGCTTTCTTCATTCGCGGCGGAAGTAACCCGGGTGGCGAAGGAAGTGGGAACTGAAGGAAAGCTTGGCGGTCAGGCGGATGTGAAGGGAGTGTCGGGAGTTTGGAAAGACTTAACTGACAACGTGAACGGTCTAGCTGGAAACCTTACGGATCAGGTTCGAAATATTGCTAAAGTGACAACGGCGGTTGCGAAAGGTGACTTGTCACAAAAGATCACGGTCGATGCGAAGGGTGAAATTTTTGAGCTTAAGAACACGATCAATACAATGGTAGATCAGCTCAACTCGTTTACTGCGGAAGTAACACGGGTTGCGAAGGAAGTGGGAACCGAAGGAAAGCTTGGCGGTCAGGCGGATGTAAAAGGTGTGTCGGGAGTTTGGAAAGACTTAACTGACAACGTGAATGGTCTAGCCGGTAACCTTACGGATCAGGTTCGAAACATTGCTAAGGTGACAACGGCAGTTGCAAAAGGTGACTTGTCACAGAAAATTACGGTCGATGCCCGAGGAGAAATCTTCGAATTGAAAAACACGATCAACGTCATGGTGGATCAGCTGAACTCATTCGCAGCGGAAGTTACGCGAGTTGCGAAGGAAGTGGGAACAGAAGGAAAGCTTGGCGGTCAGGCGGATGTAAAAGGTGTGTCGGGAGTTTGGAAAGACTTAACTGACAACGTGAACGGTCTAGCCGGTAACTTAACTGATCAGGTTCGAAATATTGCTAAAGTGACAACGGCGGTTGCGACAGGTGACTTGTCACAAAAGATCACGGTCGATGCGAAGGGTGAAATCCTTGAGTTAAAGAACACAATCAATACGATGGTGGATCAGCTGAACTCATTCGCAGCGGAAGTAACGCGGGTTGCGAAGGAAGTGGGAACGGAAGGAAAGCTCGGAGGGCAGGCGGAAGTTCGCGGTGTCTCTGGCACGTGGAAAGATCTCACTGATAACGTGAACTTCATGGCGTCAAATTTGACGAAGCAGGTTCGTGGTATCGTTAAGGTAGTGACCGCAGTTGCGAATGGCGACTTAACTCAAAAATTCGTCATCGAAGCAAAAGGTGAGGTCGCAGCTCTAGCTGAAACGATCAACTCGATGACCGATACGCTTCGAACCTTCGCCGATCAGGTGACTACGGTTGCTCGCGAAGTGGGAATCGAAGGAAAACTTGGCGGTCAGGCGAAGGTTCCTGGCGCCTCTGGTACTTGGAAAGATTTAACTGATAACGTGAACATCATGGCCTCAAACTTGACGAAGCAAGTGCGAGGTATCGTTAAAGTTGTGACCGCGGTTGCAGACGGCGATTTAACTCAGAAATTCGTTATCGAAGCTAAAGGTGAGGTTGCGGCCCTCGCTGAAACGATCAACTCGATGACCGATACACTTCGAACATTTGCGGATCAGGTAACATCAGTTGCCCGCGAAGTGGGAATCGAAGGAAAACTAGGCGGTCAGGCAAAGGTGCCGGGCGCTGCAGGAACTTGGAAAGATTTGACCAACAACGTGAACCAGCTTGCAGGTAACTTGACCTCTCAGGTTCGAGCGATCGCGGAAGTTTCTACTGCGGTGACGAAGGGTGATTTGACCCGATCTATTACAGTGGAAGCGCAAGGTGAGGTCGCGGCCCTTTCTGAAAACATCAACCAGATGATCGGAAATTTAAAAGACACGACCTCGAAAAACCAAGAGCAAGATTGGCTAAAAACCAACCTCGCGAAATTCTCGAGCATGATGCAGGGGCAAAGAAGTATCACTAGCGCAGCTCAGTTGATTATGTCAGAGCTAACCCCACTCGTTGACGCTCGTCAGGGCGCCTTCTACATGGCGGAGCTTGATACAACCCCAGAGACGACCTTAATTCTTACTGCCAGCTACGCTTTCACGGGTCGCCGAAGTGTACTTAACAAAATTCATCTTAAAGAGGGTCTCGTCGGTCAGTGCGCCTACGAGAAGAAGCCCATCCTTATTACTAATCCCGATGAGAGTTACGTAAAAGTTTCCTCGTCACTTCTTGAAATTACGCCGCGAAACATAATAGTGCTTCCGGTATTGTTCGAAGGTGAATTGAAAGCGGTCATTGAACTCGCATCGCTTAAGCCTTTCACTCAGAACTACATTTCGTTCCTTGATCAGTTGATGGATTCACTCGGTGTGATGTTGAATATGATTTCATCAAGTATGAGAACGGAAGAACTCTTGATGGAGCTGAAACGGTCTAACGCGGAGTTGGAAGCTCAGGCGAAAGAGCTCGAGGACAAAGCAAAGCTTCTCGAGGTCAAGAACCAAGAGGTGGAGCTTGCGAGCCGATCTTTGGAGGAAAAAGCCGAACAGCTTTCTCTTATCTCTAAGTACAAGTCGGAATTTCTTGCGAACATGTCGCACGAATTACGAACTCCACTTAACAGCTTGTTGATCCTCTCTAAAACGTTGGCGGACAACAAAGAGAAGAACTTAACTAGTGACCAAGTGAAATACGCGAAGACGGTTCACTCGGCCGGTAATGATCTGCTCTCGCTAATCAACGAAATCTTGGATCTTTCTAAAGTGGAAGCCGGAAAAATGCCGGTCAACCCGAAGAATGTGGAGACTCCGGACATCGTTGGCTATCTCGAGCAAACGTTCCGCCCTGTTGCGGAACACAAGGGGCTTGAGTTCGTGATCGAGACGGGTAAACAAATTCCAATGGTAATGTTCACCGACGAGAGCCGATTGCAACAGATCCTCAAGAACCTTTTGTCGAACGCCTTCAAGTTCACAGAAAAAGGGCATGTTAAACTTGAGATCAATGCCGTTGAAGCTATTGACGGTGCAGGAAAGAATATCGTGTTCTCCGTTACGGACACGGGAATCGGTATTCCAGCAGAGAAGCAAAAGCTTATCTTCGAAGCCTTCCAACAGGCCGACGGAACCACGAACCGGAAATACGGTGGAACCGGTCTCGGTCTTACAATCTCGAGAGAGATTGCAAGGCTCCTCGGCGGTATTATCGAGGTGGAATCCGAGCCAGACATGGGAAGTACGTTCCGCTTAATCCTTCCAGAGCGCTATAGCGGTGCCGATGGCAATTACACCCTGTTACAACAAGAAGTTCGCGCCATTCGGCCAATGTCATTCGAGAACATGGATCTCACCGGCCATAAGATTTTGATCGTCGACGACGACACAAGAAACATCTTTGCTCTTAACGCCATTCTCAAAGCGCGCGGCATGAACGTGTTGCAGGCTGAGAATGGACGTCAAGGTGTGGACCTTCTAATTCAAAATCCAGATGTTGAAATCATCTTGATGGATACCATGATGCCAGAAATGGATGGACTCGAGGCCACAAGGCTTATCCGCGAAATGCCGATGCACAAACACTTACCGATCGTTTCACTTACGGCGAGCGCCATGAAAGGCGATCGTGAAAAGTGCTTCGAGGCAGGTGTGTCCGACTACATTACAAAACCAGTTGATGAAGACACATTGCTTGCAACAATTTATGGTTGGTTGATGGTGAAGCCGGATGCTCTTGAAAACTAATGAACGAGTCGACATCCTCGTTGTCGATGATCGCGAGGATGGGCTTTTAGCGATAGAGGCTCTTCTTGGCGAAAACCCGGTCTACAATTTGGTTATGGCACATTCAGGGATAGAAGCGTTAAGGCTCCTGCCGAAGCATGACTTCAGCATGATCCTTCTTGATGTGCAGATGCCCGATCTTGATGGCTTTCAAACGGCGGAGCTCGTTCGCAGGCAAGCTCGTTACAATGGGATAGCGATTATTTTTATAACTGCGATCAATAAAGACGATCGTTACGTTTACCGGGGCTATGAATCTGGCGCCGTCGATTATTTGTTTAAACCATTCGACCCTGTGATTTTAAAATCAAAAGTCGCGGTTTTTGCTCAGCTTCATCTGAAAGAGCGGCAAATTCGCGAGCAGGCTCTCCGTTTGACTGAGCAAGAATCAATCGGGCATCGCGCCCGTGTTCAAGCATTAGAAATTGAGGGATTAAATCGTTACCGCAGTCTTGCCGATGCCATCCCCCATATGGTTTGGCGAACCACAAATGTAGGCGAGCTAGATTACTGCAACGATCTTTGGAGCAGTTACACCGGTACCTCGCAACTTGATTGCCAAGGTTTGAACTGGCGCCAATCGGTCCACCCGGAAGACCTGCAAATTTTGTTGGATCAATGGACGGTTGCGATGGCGCAAGGAGAGACCTTTGAAGTCGAGGCCCGAATTCGCCGGCATGATGGAATTTATCGCTGGCATTGGGTTAAGGGTGTCAGTGAAAAAGGCCCTGAGGGTCATGTCAAAGCATGGCTTGGCACCTGTACGGACATTCACGACCGAAAACTTTTTGAACGTAAACTCATTGAAGCTCAGCGCCAGGCAGAGGAAGCTAACCAGGCGAAAACCCAGTTTTTAGCAAATGTTAGCCATGAAATTCGAACCCCGCTCAATGCGATTATTGGTTTTACTGAATTGATGCTCGATCCGGATTGTATGGTTGAAGAGCGACAGAATAATCTCTCCATCGTCCGCCGTAACGGGCAGCAGCTTTTAAAAATCATCAATGAAGTTTTGGATATATCTAAAGTAGAAGCTGGCGGTTTGGAGATCGAGCGCATCGAAACAAACCTCGCAAGTCTTATCGCTGGCATTAAATCGTCGATGAGCGTGATTGCAATTAAAAAAGGAATCAAATTAGAGTTTCGCGTGAGAGACAAAATTCCAGAGGAAGTTTGGACGGATTCCACTCGACTACATCAAATTCTGTTAAATATTGTCGGCAATGCCTTGAAGTTTACCAGCCAGGGCTCAGTGCAAATCACGGCTGAATATTTTGGTGAAATTGACAGACGATCCATCCTTCGCTTCACGGTGTGTGACACCGGAGTGGGCGTGGATGCGACGGCCGCCCAAAAGATCTTTACGCCCTTTACCCAGGCCGACAGTTCCACAACGCGGATCTTCGGCGGCACGGGCTTAGGGTTAGCTTTAGCCAGAAAGCTGGCGCGCGCATTGGGTGGGGATATCTGGCTAGATAAGAGCGAACCTGACAAAGGAAGTAGCTTTGTCGTGGAAATTGAGGCGGCGCTTGTGGATGAAACGGCTTGGATTAACAGATTCTCTGACGTTTCCGATGACTCCGAAGCCGGCAATGAAACCCATAGTAAAGGCGAACTTGTTGGCGCCAAAATCCTTTTGGTCGAAGACGCAAAAGATAATCAAATTTTAATTAGTTGTTTCCTACAAAACTCAGGAGCCCACATCGACATCGCGAACAACGGCAAAGAGGGAGTCGAGATGGCTCTAGCAAACGATTACTCTTTGGTTCTAATGGACATTCAGATGCCGTTTTTGGATGGCTACGAAGCGACTTCACGACTCAGACAAGCGGGCTTCAAGGCGCCAATCATCGCACTAACTGCTCACGCGTTAAACGAAGAGCGGGATAAGTGTCTGCGAGTTGGTTGCAACGCGCATTTAACGAAGCCAATCACGCGGCAGCATTTAATCGATAGCGTCGCCCGCCATCTTGAGCCACGCGGAAGCATCAAAAAATTAGAAGCGCTTCCCAAGCGACCGGCCCGAGATCTAATGACCGGGCAAAACTAGCTGAGCCGGACACATTCTCGTTCTGAGACGCAGTGACGTCGTCCTAAGTCAGTCTTTCCAACTACCAAGTTGAGTAAAATAGCTTAAGTACCGATAATTATTTGTAAGATATGATCTTGGAGAGTGGGACGACCTTCGTTTGGAGACCAAATGAAATCAATGGGAAGCCGTCTCAGATTCGGCGCTAGCATCCTTGGGACTCTAATTCTGATTGTAGCTTTCAACAACTGTTCGGTCGGCGGTTCGCTCGAACCCAACTCCAATATGGTTGCAGGCATTACGCCATCGCCCTCAACATCTGAGGTGCTTTCGAAGATCTCGACTTATGATTCCAATGGCGCGCTTCTTCGTTATCAAGTGCACGAGCGGACAGCCAGCGGCTTCGCCATAACCCTTTTCGATCAAGACGATCGAGTGACCATGAAGAACGAGTCCTTTAATGCGAACGGCTTGATTACAAGCCAAACTACGACCATCTATAGAACAGACGGCAGCACCACTATCACGAAATACTTAAATACCTATAACAATGGCAAGATTGTCTCGCAGATGCAGGAAACCGACGGCGTAATAGTCAGTATGACGACGTACAATTGGGATAAGCAGCAAATCAAAATCGAAACATTCTCTGCCGGGAGCGGCTTACTAGACTCAACCCGAACTACGACTTACAAATATTTTTTGCCAAACGATAGCCGTCCCGTGGTTGGCGGTATTATGAGTTTTTCTGTGGCCGATAACGCTGGCACCGTCACTCAAAGCGGCTCGTCCCAAATCGCAGAAAGCGGTGGGGGTAACTACACGTCTGTTGAAACGGTGAGTATTCCCAGTACTTCGCAGGTTAAGAAACTCACTACGACCGGGATCGTGACCAATATGAAATGTCTAAACAATACAGCTCCGGTCATAAATATTCTTTCGCACAAAACGGAGAATTTCGATAACGGAAGCAGCATCCCCTCTAGCACAAGTGGATATACCATTGAATACAACAGCTCGAATTCTCAGGTTTCTCACGTGCTCACTCAAGCAAGGGGTACAAAAACCTGCTTAACAAGGTATGATCCATCGGGTTGCATAGCCGCCGAACGAACGTGCTCTGAGAATGGGATAACGGAACGCATGGTGTATCAGTATGCAGCTCAATAAAGGCGCAGTGGATGCACAACGGTCTTTTGGATAAGAGGTCGTTGACCTGTATATAACACTGGTTCTCCGACTTTAGATCATTCATGTTTGCTCGTTCTAGCAAACCCGATTAGAGCTCAGTATCCTAGTCCGGCGCAGGTGTCGCGCTGTGGTGGAGAAAAAGGCCCCTAGAAACACGGGGCCTCGTCAGCTGAAACATTACGGAGAAACTGTCGGGTTAATTGGCCGTGGGTAAATCGCGACGCCTTTTGCGGGGGCGTTGTTCACGGGCAAAGCCAAGCGGCTAAGAGGTGAGCGAGGCGCATGCACGCGAGTGAACTTTCCTGGAATTTTAGTCGAAGTTAAAATTACTCGGTAATAAGCCAAACGTGTCGACTCAATCGTGTATTCAAGTTCTGTACCGGGTCCGGCAAGTTCTAAACCAAGTTGGAATGTGAATGGATTTTCCAACATTGCTCGGCCGAATTGGCTGTAGGACTTCGCGAAGGCTTGTTCATCTTTAGCGCGGCGGGCTTCGCGCATTTGTTCAAGCGCTATGTTCATGTCCTCAGTTGCCATTGTAGTTCGGCTCACGATCGAGCTTGAGCAATACTCGAACGCACTCTCATGGCTTTGGTTGCGGCAGAGGTCATACTTGTCTTCAATGGTACTAAAATAGTTGCGCGCAAGATTTGTCGTTCGCTCAGAGAGTGTTTTAACAGTCATCGCATTGAGTTCCCCTAATAGGCGGTTCGTCTGCTCTTCTCCGAAAGTCATAGTAAGCGCTAGGCGGCCATAGCCGAGGTCCGACCCACGTGGAACGGCGACTTTGGTTTCATCCCGCAGTCCTGTTCGGCGAACCAACTCGGCTTGCGCACCCTCAAGATCACCGGGGCTTGCGTTGTCGTCTTCAGCGACGAATGTGTACTGACCGAAATAGCCCTCAGTTAAAGCGTTATTGTTAGCATCCACTAAGTTGAATGAGGTGCCGTAAAACGTCTCAGTTTTGCTTACGTGCAGATTAAATAAGCGCGCTTTATTTGAACGCATGTAAATACCGTAGTGAACATTAGCTTTGGTTCCACTAGCTAACATATTTGTCTGGCTGAATTCATAAGCGTCGCCCGAGGAATGAACGATGTTGGCGATAATAGGTAGGCCCAAAAAGAAGTAGTTTACGTAACCACGTTGGTTGCGCGTGAAAATGTCGAGCTTCTCAACGAACGCTCCAACGTCGGCTGCGGCTTGGGCAGCCGCCACGTTTCCATGTATCAAATCATGAAGCAGTTTCGCGCCTTCAGGTTTTGAAATATCGATCGCATAGGAAAATCCTGAAGCCTCTTCGTCATAGTCTGTGCGGCCGACAGAGATAAGCGTCGCACTTACAGCGTTAGTAACTCGTGTGACTTCAATGTCTTGAACTCGGACCGCAACAACAGTGTCAGACGCCTTTTCCACATAAACTTGGAACACACCTTCAGCCACATAAGAGGAAGAAAATCCTACCCCTCCGTAGCCAAGAGCGCCGGAGAAGATTACGCCACCTTTGGTGGCGTAATTTACGGCATCTCCCGTTTTCCACTTCGCCAAAATTTCTTCAGACGATGGCAATGCGCTTGATTGCGGCATTGCTTCCGCTTCCGCCAAAGTGTTCGCGTGACGAAGGAACCTAGCCTCTTTGCCTTTGATCGGAATAAGTCCAACGTTAGCCCATAATGATTTATGAACACCCGCCGCATTTTCATAATTAAAGAAAACGCTCGCGCCGATTCCGACCTCTAGATTTGAGTAAAAGATGGTCTGGTAACCGTTTTTGCTGTCGCCCTTAATGAGCCTTTCGTTATTCTCGTCGTGCGGAGTGAGGTTCACAATCTGGAACGACCGATCGAAATCTAAGTAAAAGGCCGGACGCAGCCGAGCTTTAAGCTCGCGCGTCTGCGCTGCAACCGGAGTCGGCTCTTCAGCCGGAGGTTGTACGTTTCCACCGTTGTCATCTGAAGGCGGAGTTGTCGGAGGTGTCTCTGGAGGAGTTACGGGGGGAGTGACCGGGGGAGTATTGTCATCCGATGGAGGAGTCGCAGGCGGAGTAGTTGGAGGCGCAGTCGGTGGAGTTACCGGCGGAGTAACTGGAGGAGTCACCGGTGGGGTGTTGTCATCCGACGGAGGTGTCACCGGTGGTGTTATGGGAGGCGTAACAGGAGGAGTAACTGGTGGCGTTGTCGGAGGTTTGTTGTCATCTGACGGTGGTGTCACGGGAGGAGTCACAGGTGGAGTTGTCGGCGGTGTTACTGGCGGTTTGCCCGGAGGCACATTGTCGTCGCTGCCGCCGGGAGGATTTGCGTTTCCATTCCCGCCCGTGTTGCCTTGGTTTCCCACCGAAGTTTTGAATTTAAGTTGAGAATGTGCTGGGGTTACCAGCAAAAGTGACATCGCGAATAAACTGACCTTAATAAACTGGATCATAAACCGGTCCCCCGAAAGCTAGCTCTTGTTTTTTAATTCTTGAGACAAGAGATAGCACAGGAGTTCCACGAGGTTGGAATATAGATTCTTCAAAAGCCCAAGAATATTACCAGCCGAGGACGTAACTAAAGATCAGCGGTGCGACAATCGATGCGTCAGACTCTACGATGAATTTCTTAGATTTATCATCGAGCTTGCCCCAAGTGATTTTTTCATTGGGAACGGCGCCTGAGTAGCCGCCGTAGCTGGTTGTGGAGTCAGAGATTTGGCAGAAGTAGGACCATTTTGCGGTTTTGCGCTTTAGGTCCTGCTCCAGCATCGGCACTACGCAGATGGGGAAGTCGCCGGCGATGCCGCCGCCGATTTGGAAGAAGCCAATCCCTTGCGGATTTTCATTCTTAGGATACCACTGGGATAGTTCCACCATATAGTCGATACCGGTCTTCACGGCGGTGCGCTTCACGTCACCTTCGATCACGTGACCGGCAAAGATATTTCCTAAAGTGGAGTCTTCCCAACCCGGAACAAAGATCGGAAGATTTTTTTCCGCGGCCGCCACCATCCAGGAGTTTTTCGGATCAATTTGGTAGTACTTGGAAAGCAGACCCTCATTGATGAGTTGATAGAAATACTCATGTGGAAAAAATCCCGTATCCTTCTTGGATGCGCCTTCCCACTTCGCGAGGATTTGCTTCTCGATTCGGCGGATCGCTTGCTCTTCAGGGATGCAAGTATCAGTCACACGATTCAAATGACGATCAAGCAGTTTCATTTCCTCTGCGGGAGAAAGATCGCGGTAGTTTGGAATCCGAACATAATCTTCGTGCGCCACAAGATTAAAAATATCTTCTTCTAAATTCGCACCCGTGCAAGAGATCCCGTGAACTTTTCCCTGACGGATCATCTCGGCAAGCGAGAGGCCGATCTCAGCCGTGCTCATCGCGCCAGCAAGAGTAACGAGCATCTTTCCACCGGCTTCGACATGAGCCTTGTAACCTTGAGCGGCGTCGACAAGAGCCGCGGCGTTAAAATGGCGATAATGATGGGTAATAAATTGGCTAACTGGTCCCATTATAAACTCTCCCGAAGATAAGTGTAAGCGTTCAACCCTTTTTCATAGAGCTCGAGGAGCAGGCGCGCCTCACTGCGTGAAATGCGTCCTGAGGTAATTCCTGTCTCAGATGCCTTACGAATACGTTCAAGCAATTCGCCTTTTTGGTATTCCACATAAGCCAACACATCGCGAACGGAGTCACCTTCCACAACGTGTTCAACATTGTAAGTGCCATGTTCGGTCAATGTAATGTGTACGGCATCGGTATCGCCGAAGAGGTTGTGCATATCGCCCAAAATCTCCTGATAAGCGCCGGCCAAAAATACACCGAGGTAGTAGCGCTGGTTTTTCTCGAGGTTGTGAACTTCCAAATACTTCTGCTCGCCACCGACGTCGGCATCGATGAAGCGCGACAAGTGGCCGTCAGAGTCGCAAGTCAAATCCACAAGTGTCGCGCGGCGCTCAGGCTTTTCGTTTAAGCGATGAATTGGAATCACCGGGAAAACTTGGCCAAGAGCCCACGAGTCTGGAAGTGATTGGAATACAGAGAAGTTGCAGTAATAAGTGTCAGACAACTCTTGCTCAAGGGCATAGTAGATGTCTTCCGCTTCTTTGTTGTTCTTCGCCATGTCGAGCATCTTAGTCGCAATCGCCCAATACAGATCTTCGGCTTTTGCCCTTTGCTCTAAACTTAGCACTCCGTATGTGAATAACTGAAGAGTGTCGCGACGTTTTTCCACTAAGTCGTTGTAGTACTCATTCATGTTCTGAAGAGTAAGTGTTTTATGAATATCCCAAAGGTCTTGAACAAGACGAGTGTCTTTGTCCATGTTCGGAATTTGTGGCTCATGAATCTTAACATCGTTGACGCCAAGAACATCGAACACCAACAGTGAGGCGTGGGCAACTAACGCCCGGCCTGATTCAGTAACGATGTAAGGATGCGGAACGCGCTTCTCATCGCAGATCGACTGTAACGTGGAAACGATATCGTTCGCGTATTCTTGTTCGCTATAGTTTGTAGAGCTATCGCTTTTACCTGAGCCATCATAGTCAATTCCAAGACCACCGCCGACGTCGATGTACTTCATCGTGGCGCCCATTGCGTAAAGCTCCGTGTATACTCGAGCACCTTCTTTGATCGCCGCTTTGATCGACTGAATCGATGGCACCTGAGAGCCCACGTGGAAGTGCAATAGCTCGAGACAATCAAGCGCATTTTCAGCTTTCAAGAACTCAATGCCACGAACTATTTCCGACGGTGTAAGGCCGAATTTTGATTTTGCACCCGCCGTCTCAGCCCAACGGCCGGCGGATGGCGTATTCAATTTTGTGCGGAACCCGATCTTAGGTTTGATGTCGAGACGCTTTCCAGCTTCGATGATGTTCTTAAGTTCGCTGTAGCGATCGACGACGATAATTGTATTACGACCAATTTTTTGCGAGATCAGTGCCATCTCGATGTAATCTTCGTCCTTAAATCCGTTACAGATAATAAGCGCCCCGGGGGTATCCATCATCGCGAGACAAATCATCAATTCTGGTTTACTTCCAGCCTCAAGGCCCACCGCGTGGCTCTGACCGAATTCCACGATCTCTTCCACAAGATGACGTTGCTGATTTACCTTAATCGGATAAACGCCGCAGAATTTTCCGTTGTATTTTGATTCTTCAATCGCACGGGCGAAGCAACGGTTTAAGAGATCAACGCGAGAGCGGACGATATCCGGAAAGCGTAGTAAGATCGGAACGCGGATTCCGCGTTCACGTAAGTCAGCGACTAAGTGGAACAAATCTAGCGCTGGTCCTTGCGGGCCGGCCGGAGTGACTTCCACATGGCCTTGCTCGTTGATGCGGAAATACTGGGTGCCCCAATAATTGATCCCGTAGAGCTCAGCACTCTTTTTCGAATTCCAATCTTCAGAGCTCGTATTTTTCACCACGTCACCCTGACCCTTGTCAGCTTGCCTAACTAATTCCATCAACCTACCCTTTTGCGATAAGATTCAAAATCTTTCCAGGTTTATAAATGACCTTCAATGGTGGATTTCCACCTAACGCATTTTTCACGGCGGTTAGCTGCACCGCTGCCAGAAGCGCCGCGGCCTCGGGCGCGTCAGGCGCAAGGTCCACAGTCCCCCGAGTTTTTCCATTCACTTGGACAGCCATCGTCACTGTGTCATCAACAATGAGCCGAGGATCGTGAGTGGGCCAAGTAGCTAAAGATACAAAGCCTTTTTGTCCAAGGCGCTCCCAGATTTCTTCCGCCAAGTGAGGGGCAAAAGGCGCCATCAGCTGAACGAGCGGCAATAACGCTCGGCGCGAGCGCGAGCTGTGTTTGTACATCTCATTCACCAGAATCATCATGGTGCTAATGGCGGTGTTAAAGCTCATGGCTTCAATGTCGTCGCCCACCTTTTTGATGGTCTTATGGAGAAGCTTTTCAAGCTCAGGGGGCAAGGCTTCGTCGGTGGAATGATCGCCACCAGTTTCATCGACCACCATGCGCCAGGTGCGCTCGAGAAAGCGACGCACGCCCTCGATACCGGTTGACGACCAAGGCTTGTCCTTATCAAAGGGGCCAAGAAAAGAAATGTACATCCGAAGGCCATCGGCGCCGACTTCAGCCCGAACATCGTCAGGGCTTACCACGTTGCCTCTCGATTTCGACATGCGCTGACCGTCTGGGCCCATGATTGTCCCTTGATGGGCCAATTTTTTAAAAGGCTCATCGTGGGTCACTAATCCCACGTCAAAAAGTACCTTTTGCCAGAACCTCGCATAGAGCAAGTGTCCAACCGTGTGCTCGGCACCCCCCACGTAAAGATCAACGGGCATCCAGTACTTCTGGGCGGCAAAGGAAAATGGTTCAGAGGAATTGTGTGGATCTGCGTAGCGCAAGAAATACCAAGAGGAACCCGCAGAGCCTGGCATGGTGTCAGTTTCCCGAGTTCCCGTCGCCCCTGACTTCGGGTTTTTGTATTGCACAAATTCTTTTACCCGCGCCAAAGGCGGCTCACCTTGCTCCGTCGGTTCATAATCAGCGACCGGCGGAAGCATCACAGGAAGTTCATCGGCGGTCACACCCTCTGGGCCTTTTGCGGTGTGGACCACAGGAAATGGTTCGCCCCAGTAGCGCTGACGGCTGAAAAGCCAATCCCGGAGTTTGTAGGTGATTTGCTTTTCCCCGAGCTTGCGCTTTTCGATCTCCGTGATTGCTTTGGAAACCGCCGCGGCTTTGTTCAAACCATTTAAGAATTCAGAGTTGACCGCCACGCCGTCCCCTGAATAGGGAAGGTCTCCCTCGCTTTGCACTACGCGAGCTATGCCCAGACCAAACTGCTTTGCGAATTCAAAATCGCGCTCGTCATGGCCCGGGACCGCCATGATCGCGCCCGTGCCATAGTCCATCAGAACGTAATCAGCGATCCAAACTGGAATTCGGGCGCGGGGGTCTGTGGCCGGCAGCAATGGATTTAGAGCGAACCCACCCGTGAAGACGCCGGTTTTGTTCGTGTCCGCTTTGCGGTCGACTTCAAGTTTTTTAGAGGCCGCCTCTTGATAGGATTTTACCGCCGCCTTTTGCGCCGGAGTAGTAAGCTTGTCGACGAGCGGATGCTCAGGTGCCATTACCATGAACGTGACGCCAAAAATCGTGTCAGGGCGAGTGGTGAAAACCTCAAGCGAATTTTTCCGGCCCTCAAGACCGAAAAGAATTCGGGCACCTTCGGATTTGCCGATCCAATTGCGTTGCCCCTCTTTTGTCCGCTCGGGCCAATCGATTTTGTCGAGATCGCTCAGCAGACGTTCCGCATAGTCTGTGATTTTCAACATCCACTGCTTCATGGGTTTTCGCACCACGGGGTGGCCGCCGCGCTCGCTTTTGCCGTCGACGACTTCTTCGTTCGCTAAGACCGTCTTCAAAGCGGGGCACCAATTCACGGGAACTTCTTTTTGGTAGGCGAGTCCCTTGTCAAAAAGTTTCAAAAAAACAAACTGGGTCCACTTGTAGTAATCAGGCTCACAAGTGGAAATCTCCCGGTTCCAATCAAAGCTGAAACCAAACGACTTAAGTGTTTTTCGAAAGCTCTCGATCGAATTCTTCGTCGTCTCCGCCGGATGAATGCCGGTTTGAATCGCATATTGCTCGGCGGGAAGGCCAAAGGCATCGTATCCCATTGGGTGAAGGACGTTAAAACCCTTGGTTCTCTTGTACCGGGCAATAATGTCAGTCGGTGTGTAAGAGGCGATGTGGCCGATGTGAAGCCCCGCGCCTGACGGGTAGGGGAACATGTCCAAAGCATAGTACTTCGGACGGGAAGAATCCTCTGTGGCCGCAAAGCATTTTGCTTCGTCCCAACGGGCCTGCCATTTCTTGTCGATATCGGCGTGGACATATGTCATGAAGGAATTGGGGATATAGTAGTCGCCGCTTAGAGTCAACAGTCGATATATATGCAAAGCTTGAGCAGATTCCGAAATAAAGCTACAGCTCTCATCCATGATGACACCCAAGAATCCGACGAAGCTTGAAAAGCACGGCGACGTACGCAGCGATGATTACTTCTGGATGAAAGAAAGGGACTCGGGCCCTGTACTTGAGTTTTTGAAGATGGAAAATGTGCGGGTGGAAGAGGCCCTTGGCGACACCAAAGAGTTTCGTGAGCAGCTCGTGAAGGAGATGCGCGGCCGGGTGAAAGAGGACGACATCACCGTCCCAGTCAAAGATGGGGAGTTTTACTATCAAGTTCGTTTTCAACAAGGAAAAGAGTACCCGGTTTACATTCGCCGTAAAGGCAGCCCCGAAGCCAATGAAAACGTTCTTGCTGACGTCAACGAAATGGCAAAAGGGCACACGTATTACAACTCCGCTGGGGTATCGGTCACACCCGATCATAAGATTGCTGCGCTAGCCGCAGACACTCAGGGGCGCAGGTTTTACGATTTGAAATTTAAAAACCTAGAGACCGGCCAAATGCTACCGGATTCGATTCCAGCAATGACGGGCAGTGTAGCTTGGGCGAAAGATAATAGAACCGTTTTTTACTCCAAGCAAGATCCAGCCACTTTAAGGTCTTACCAGATCTATCGCTACGAGCTGGGCAGCAACAAGCCTGAGCTAGTGTACGAGGAAAAAGATGAAACTTTCTACGTCGACGTCGACACGAGCAAAGACGGCGAGATGCTTTTGATTTCAAGTGCCTCTACTCTTTCGAATGAGTGGCGTTATTTGGATGCGAACACTCCGAAAGCAGTGTGGCAAGTGTTCCTCCCGCGGGAAGAAAAGCACGAGTATTCCCTAGTTTTTGGCGGCGATCGGTTTTTTATTCTTACGAACTGGAACGCACAAAACTTTCGTGTGATGGAAGCTGCGATCACGTCGCGTGACAAAAATGATTGGCGCGAGGTCGTAAGCCACAAGAGCGATGTTTTGATCGAAGCTTTCGATGTTTACCGAACCCATTTAGTTCTAGAGCAGCGCTTTAACGGGTTAACCCGGTTGACAGTTAGGGATCGAAGCACTGGTCGCTCAAAACAAGTCGAGTTTACGGACGAAACCTATGTCACTTCGATGGTAGGGCTTCCAGAATACGACAGCCCTTATTTCCGCTACACGTATGAAAGTTTGGCAAGACCACCTTCAGTTTTTGATTTTAATTTCACGGACCACAAGTCGACTTTAAAAAAGGAGCGTGAGGTTCCTGGCTATGATCGCGCTAAATATGTCTCACGCCGACTTTGGGCAACGGCGCCAGATGGAACAAAAGTCCCTGTTTCATTGCTGCAGTTAAAAGATCGGCCAGCCAACGGCGGCCCCCTGCTTTTGTACGGCTATGGTTCCTATGGATATAGCGTGGACCCGCATTTTAATAGCAACGTCATCAGTCTCGTTGATCGCGGGTTTGCTTACGCCATAGCGCATATTCGTGGTGGTGCGGAGATGGGTCGGCATTGGTACGACGATGGAAAACTTTTAAAGAAGCGCAACACCTTCACGGATTTCATTGCGGTAGCCGAACATTTAGAAGGCGAAAAGTTAACTTCTCGTGAGCATCTCTACATCATGGGGGGCAGCGCGGGCGGTCTCTTGATGGGCGCAGTGTTAAACCTTCGTCCAGATTTATTCAAAGGGGCGGTAGCAGCCGTCCCATTTGTCGATGTGGTCACGACGATGCTAGACGACACGATACCGCTCACAACGTTTGAGTACGACGAATGGGGCAACCCAAATGAAAAGCAGTATTACGATTACATGAAAAGCTATTCGCCGTACGACAATGTCACGACCAAAGCCTACCCGAACATCCTAATCACGACCGGTTATCACGATTCGCAGGTCCAATACTGGGAACCAGCCAAATGGGTAGCTAAGCTTAGGGACCTCAAGATCGATGAAAATCTGCTATTATTTAAGACGGAAATGTCGGCTGGCCATTCCGGAGCTTCGGGCCGTTTTGAGCGACTAAAAGAGATTGCGTTGAACTACGCTTTTTTCCTGAAGCTAGAAGGAAAAACCAAGTAGGTAAGAGATGTCTGCTTTGCTGGAAAATAAGAAACGAAAGATCTTAGTCGTCGACGACGATCCTGCAAGTCTGCGTATTTCGTCGAAGGCTTTGGAGTTTGAGGGCTATCAGGTTGAAACCGCGAACTCAGGTCATGAAGCGGTAACGAAAATGAATGCCTGGCGCCCGCACTTGGTTCTGCTCGACATCAGCATGCCAGCTCTCGATGGGTTAGAGACACTTAAAATTTTGCGTGCCCGTGATGAGTACGTTTCCGTGCTTTTCGTAAGCGGAAGATCCGCATCTGAAGATGTAATTCGCGGCCTGGATTCAGGGGCCGATGATTACATCCGCAAACCCTTCGATACGCTCGAGCTGCTTGCCCGAGTTCGTAGCCAACTACGCATCAAAGATTTAAATGACAGTCTAAAAAAAGCTAACGACAAACTTAAGGAATTGATCGATATCGATGACCTGACCGGCCTCTTTAACATGCGATCGCTTTATAAGCGTTTGGATTTTGAACTCGATCGGGCCCGACGCTACAAACGCTCCGTTTGCGTTGTTATGATGGACATGGATCATTTTAAGCAGGTCAACGATAAGCATGATCACTTGTTTGGCAGTTTTGTGCTTTCCCAAGTGGGAAAAATGATTAAAGACAATATTCGCAAAGTAGATTTCGCCGCCCGCTATGGCGGGGATGAATATCTCGTGGTGCTTACGGAAATCGATCAAAAAGGAACTGACACATTCACTGAAAGGTTACGCGCTCGCATTGAGGGCTTCACATTTATTTCCGACAATCATTCCATCCGATTAACGGCCAGCCTCGGTTATTGTTTAGCTTCACCGGCCACGCAAAACATCGACGCCAGGGCGTTAGTGCGATTGGCAGACAAAGCGCTTTACCGGGCAAAACAAGGTGGTCGAAATCGCGTGGAAGCTTGGACTGACGTTGAAGAACGCAATCCTATTCCAGAGGAATCATTGCGCCGTGGGAATTGAAAGCCAACAGCTTAGTGACCTAGAACAAAAGCGTCGCAGAAATGCGGTCGTGCTTTCATTGGTCATCAGCATAATTTTGATGGTCATAAAGTTCTGGGCTCATAACATGACCGAGTCCCAGGCGATATATTCCGATGCGGTAGAGAGTATCGTTAACGTATTAGCCGCGATGGTCGCACTCTGGGTGATCTGGTATTCTGCAAAGCCGGCGGATGAGGATCATCCGTATGGCCACGGAAAGATCGAATTTTTCTCCGCCGCTTTCGAAGGCGGATTGATTGCTTTCGCTTCACTCGCGATTATCGTTGAAGCCGGAAAAGCCCTCTATCGTGGCAATACTTTAAATCATCTTGGTGAAGGGTTAATTCTTGTCGCGATTGCGGGCTTTGGTAATCTGGCTCTCGGACTTTATCTCCGCCATCGCGGCAACTCACTAAGTTCAGTGGCCTTAAAAGCCAGCTCTGCTCACGTAATTTCAGATTTTTGGACGAGCGCCGGCGTGATCGTTGGTCTTTTGATCGTACACCTCACGGGTTGGGTATGGGCGGATGCGGTCATCGCTATCTTGGTAGGCCTATGGCTTGGCTATACAGGTTTCAAGTTAGTTGGTTCAGCGGTTGGCGGATTAATGGATCAAGAAGATCCTCGGCTCCTGGAAACTCTTGCAGAAGTTTTTAAGAAAAGCACCAAACCAGGAATCATCCAGATTCATCATGTCCGAGTCATTCGCTCTGGATGGTATCATCATATCGACGCGCACTTAGTGATGCCGGAATACTGGGATGTTAAGCGGGTTCACGAAGTCGTGAATCAATTTGAACGCTCTGTGATTCAAAATTACGAGTACGGCGGCGAAATGAATTATCATGTTGATCCATGCCGTAGAGCGTACTGCAAATTCTGCGATGTTCTTGAATGTCCTATTCGCGTGGAACAATTTGAAGCCGCAATGCCGGTTCGCTTGGAGCATTTACGCTCGCCAGTAGAGCCCGCGGAATTCCGCAAACGCCGTAAGCCGTAACAACTACCGGTGACCGAGTTCGCGCAAAATGTAATCGCTGAAAGCTTCCACTTTCGCGGGGCCGAAGCCGTAGACTTCGCCGAGCTCTTCGGACGATTTGGGATTTTTGACGGCCAAATCAGTTAGAGTGCGATCACTGAAGACCATGAAGGCGGGGAGGTCGTTTTCTTTCGCATATTGTTTTCGCCAGTCTTTAAGAACAATGCGACGGGCTTCAATTTCGGCACTAAATATGGTTGTGGAGCTTGGTTTAGTTTTGCGAGTTTTTGTTTTGGCTTTGCGCTCAGTGACAGGCTGCAAAGTTTCAGCCGGGCGGGCCACTAGCATTTCGGAATTCGGTTTGCAAACATCGCAGTGGCCGCATTCGTTGATGCGCTCAGAATCTTTGAAATAAGTTAAAATCCCGGCGTGGCGGCATTCGCCACCCTCGGCAAAATTAATCATGGCGTTTAGCGAATCCCAGCGTCGGCGAATGACGTCTTTCGCGGCACTGGACTGTTCGATAAAGTAGGCCTGAAGCCCTTTGTCTTTTTTAGAGTAAAGTAGAAGGCAGCGCGAATTAACACCATCGCGTCCGGCGCGGCCCATTTCCTGATAAAATGATTCAATGTTCGCGGGCATCTGGTAGTGCACCACTAAGCGCACATCGGGATAGTCGATTCCCATTCCGAATGCGTTCGTGGCGGCAACAATGCGTACTTCGCCGGAGTTCAACTTTTCCTGAACAGCCTTGCGATCTTCAGCACTTCGGCCAGCGTGATAATAGTCGACATTGCCAAACTCCATCGACAGGTGAAGTGATAAGTCCTCACAAGTCTGGCGAGTACCACAATAAATCAAAACGCGGCCGTCAGTGACGCGGCGAAGAGCGTGACGCAAAAACAAAAATTTAAAGGAGTCGTCCTTACAGGTTTCAACTTGGTAATAAAGATTGGGACGATAAAATCCGTGCACGTGACGGTCCGGCTCTTTCATCCCGAGCTGAACGCCCACGTCTTTTAACACTGTCGGAGTGGCAGTCGCGGTGAGAGCTAAAACCGGCACATCGGGACGAATTTCGCGTAAAAGTTTAAGCTTGTGATAATCTTCTCGGAAATCAGGTCCCCATTGCGACACGCAATGCGCTTCATCGATGGCAAACAAAACTACGTTCTGGGTTTTGATCCAGTCGGCGAAGCCCGGATTTTGTACTCGTTCCGGAGAGACGTAAAGCACGAATGCCCCGCCTTTTTTTATGCGGGCAAATACATCACGCTTGTCGTCTGCGGTTTGCGCCGAGTGTATGCAGCCTGCTTGAATCCCAAGATTTTGCAATAAGCGCACTTGATCATTCATCAAGGCGATCAAGGGCGATACGACAACAACTAAACCTTCGAAATGAATGGCGGGAAGCTGATAGCAGAGCGATTTACCACCGCCCGTTGGCAGCACGGCAAGTGCATCTTTGCGATTAAAGACGGAAGACAAAATCGCCATTTGGCCTTTGCGAAAGGACGAAAGGCCAAAACGGCTCTGCAATAAATCTGTGAGTTGTTTTTCTAACATCGAATCAATAACCGCCAGCGGCACCTTCGCCACGGGAATCGAAGGCGCCTTGAAGTGTTCCGTCCTTCGCTAATCTCACCATGTAAACCCGGCCGATGCCACCAAACTCGACCTGGTGACCCCGCTTGGTAAGTCCCGCAACGGTTTCAGGCGAAAATTTTAGATCATCTAAAATAAGTTTGTTTGGCAGAAATTGATGATGCACCCGCGCGGCTTGCACGGCCTGGTCGACATCTAAGCCAGTGACTAAATGACGGTAAAGCGCCTGAAATACCGACGAAATAATTCTTGGGCCCCCAGGGGCGCCCGCTGCTAATATGATCTTGCCGCCTTGCTCAACAAGAGTAGGACTCATGGAACTCAGCGGCCGCTTTCCCGGCTGCACGACGTTGCCCTCGCCTTGAATCAAACCAAACATATTGGGGACACCAGGCCTGGTCGTAAAATCATCCATTTCATTGTTGAGTGCGATGCCAAACCGTTCACTTACAACCCGCGATCCATAATTTCCGTTTAGGGTCACGGTAAGAGCCACTGCATTGCCTTTGCTGTCTATGATGGAAAAATGTGTGGTCTGGGAACTCTCTTGGGGCACGTCTTTGAGGGCGGCGAGAGTTGTCGCCTTATCGGCTTTTACACTTGCAACAAGCTCGTTCAAATAATTCGGGGAGGCCAAATAGGAGAGCGGATTTTTATGGAAGTCTGGATCTCCCAGCAGGGGGCGGCCGCGAAAAGAGCGATGCAGAATTTCGCCGAGGAAATGCAGCTCTTCGACGGAAAACGGCTTAAGCTTCGTAATATTCAAACGATCTACTAGCTGAAGCGCCGTTCGCATTACTACGCCACCGCTTGACGGAGGTGGCATTAAATAAAATTTATAACCTTTAAACTCATTCACCAGCGGTTCAAGCCAACGCACCTTGTAGCTCTTTAAATCGGCCATGGTCAGGTTGCCGCCAGCTGCGTTGACCGACTTCGTAATATCGGTGGCGACAGCTCCTTGATAAAACCCATCGCCACCTTTGTTCCGAAGTTCGATCAAAGCCTGCGCTAAAGAAACCTGTTTTAACAAATCACCGGCGCGATAAGCGGACCTGTCGGGTTTTACGAAAAAATGCATTCCCGCCGCATTAAAATCGGCCATTTCTTCTTTTGTCGTGGTCGCCCATTCGCCCGTGACGCGAAACCCTTCTTGCGCGAGCTTGAGCGGTGTTTGGAAAAGTCTCTTCCATGGCAGTTTGCCGTGTTTTTTGTGAATCGCCCAAAGACCGGCGGGAACTCCTGGGACGGCGACCGCAGTGCCCCCTTTGGTTGAGGCGTTTTCTGGCTTACCTTCATAATACTGTTTGCCTGCTGCCGCGGGCGCGGTTTCCCGGAAGTCGAGGACCTCAACTTTTCCACTGAGCTTCATCATCGCGAAACCTCCGCCACCGAGGGCGGCAAAGTAAGGCGATGTAACGGCCAAGGTAAGGAGTGCTACGACTGTCGCGTCGGCGACATTACCACCGGCTGCGGAAATTTCACGAACGGCTTCCACCATGTACTGTGATGGGCCAGAAATCATGATCTGGGACCCTTCATTAGGGACGGCCCAAACCCGTGGTACAGGGAGAGCTATGAAAATCGTGCAAATTAGAAGGCGAAATCTCTTGAGCAACATCCGTGGACCTCCGTTATACCTAAGACCGCGATATATTCTGCCTGTAACGCTATTGATGCAAGGCCGGCGATTTGTTACACCCAGGCAATGTCTCGCGGCGCACAAACTCGGGTCAGTAAGACTCGCACCATACCTTTACCAAACGCTTACATCAAAGCCCTCTATGGTGAGTTTGGCGATTATTGCCTAGATGAGGAGGCGGCGCCCTTGAAAAAGGGAGTTTGGCGCTCAGACGTCTTTCATGCTTCGGCAGGAACACCTCTCGATTTAGAGATCGGCACTGGGAACGGCTACCATTTCGCGCACCGGGCCTTTAGCTTTCGTGACCGCTTAATCTTAGGTTTGGAATTAAAGTACAAACCTTTGATCCAATCAATACGCCGAGCCGTACGGCAGGGAAGCCAAAATGCCCGCGCCGCCCGCTACAACGCCGTATTAACTCAAGAGCTATTCGCAGCGGAAGAGATCAACAACGTTTACATTCACTTTCCTGATCCTTGGAGCAAAACGGCTCAGCAGAAACACCGGTTGCTCCAGGTGGAATTTCTCCAGCGTTTATGGAACGTCCAACAACCAGGATCATTCGTCGAAATAAAAACCGATAACCGGGAATATTTCGACTGGATGCTTATTAAGATTGCGGCGTCCCCGTACAAACTTGAAGCTAAGAGCTTTGATTTGCATCATTCGGAATTCGCCGCGACCAATTTTGTGACTCAATTTGAAGGACTATTTGTTCGTCAGGGCACGAAAATTAATTATGCTGTACTTCACAAGGCTCCTTCAGCTTGAGTTGCTTCAAATCTGAAAAATCGAATTTCCCGTCCTGGCGGTGAGGCTCCCAGTAGGCATATTTCCAAGCCTCAGGAAATGGGGCGATAGTCGTTTTAAAAGCGGAATCAATGGACGCCCCGTCCACTGCGAGTGGACCCACATTCCCTTGCGCGAAGTAAGCCAAGTAGGCTTGAGTATAATCCGGGTGCCTAATCGGAATTCTGCATGAGTACTTGTTTAAGATTAGTATTTCGACTCTCACAGATTCGCCTGGTGCCACAGTTATGGTTTTAGCATCTTTATTATCAAGAAAGGCGAATTGGATCGATAGTGAAATCGGGACGTAACCTTCAGTAGTGACGACGTGAAACATCTCTAACTTTTGTGCATTGGTTGCAGGAAGCTCTAGCTGGATTGGCAAAGCCTCCAGGTTTTTTATTTCCGAAATCCCAAAACTGATCCAGCCCCATCGATTGATCGCCACAGCAGGCGTAAACTTTGCCTCAGTCTTCAACATCGGAAAGCGCACTTTTAAAAGTGGTGAATAGCTGCGATTTGATTTTTTGGAAGTGGCGATGACTCGGCAAAACTGCTGAGGAACTCTTGAGGGACCACCCTTCATTTTTCCGCGGGGAATTGCCTTAATGAGATCAAATTCTGGCAGATTAACGAGGCCATCGCCCCTAGCCTGAATAACGATGCGATGGAATTCACACTCGAGGGCAAGTTCCGAAATATTTTTATCTGTAACAAGCGAGTACCTTTGCCATTCGCTCATCGGAAGCTCAAGCGCTAGAGCAGTTGCACTGATTGGCGTGAAATCCCGCCTAAATGAGAGTTCCTGGCCATTTATTTTCGATTGAAACTTGAAATCGAGGGGAGGAAAAATTTGGGAGGAGCCTCCTTTGTTAGTGGCAACGATCTCGACGCGACAAAGGAAAGGTTTTTCAGGATATAGGAGTGCCTCCGTTGGGACGATATCTTTAATGTGAATTCGGTCGGGGCCATCAAACGAGGTTACAAAGGAAAGGCTGCGCTCGCTGACTCCGCACTGACTGTTTACACTTAGTCGAATACCTTCGGCGGGCACGACTTGAGTCAGTTGCAAGTAGCTTCTATCATCAAGTTCAGGCGAGACTTTTGCGGTGAATTCTTTCCATTCCAAGGGTTTTTCATCTCCTCGGACGATCTGTGGCGCGGGAAGGCGAATAGACGGCGCACTCTTCTTTTTGTCCGGCGCACAAGAAACCATTCCAGAAGAAAAGACGCTAATGACACTGAGAATACATAAAACACGGTTAAATTTCATTTGGACCTCCAAGCGAGGCCAACGTCGCAAGGCGAGTGCCACTTCGCATCTTGGGTAAGTTTTCACTTAACTTTCATTTGGCCAGCCGTATACTGGCGCCAGTTTGGCAATGTGACTAAAGGAGAACCGATTATGAACAGACGCGCGTTTCTTAAAGTGACCTCGATTTCCGCTGTGGCCTTGGCTTTCGGTTCACAGCTTCTAGCTCTTGGCCAGCGAGCGTGGGCCGCGGCTGCGTTGGCTTTGGTCGATATGTCGAAAACAAAGCGTAAAGATCCGGAGAATGAAAAGGCCGTCGGAATCCTTGCGGGCTTAGGCTATGTCGAAGATGCCGTTGCCGCGGAAAAAGCCGGTAAGTATAAACGGGTCGACAAAAATCATCCGTCGGGAAAGCCGATGCCAGCCGCTAAACAATTTTGTAGCAACTGCTCTTTTTTTGAAGACGCTAAGGTCGACACGAAGGACCATGCGAAATGCAAATTAGTGCCAGTGGAAATTCAGGTTCACAGTAAAGGAATCTGCAACACTTATAACGCTCATCCAAAATCTAAAGTCTAATCACCAGTAGGTGGCGTCCACGGTGACGTCACCATTCACTTGCACTTGGCAACCCACGCGCGTGCCCTTTGGTAAACTCAATCGGTCTTGCACTATAAGTTCAATGGTTTCGGGTTTAGAGAGATTCTCTCGGCCCTTTACGATTTCTAATCGGCATTTCCCGCAGACCCCATCCCCATAGCAGGAACTAGCTACCGGGATGCCAACACCTAGGAGGCTTTGCATTAGATTCGCGCCGACGGGAACCTCGAGCGCGGGGTAGTCTTTTACGAATGAAATTGTTGGCATTTCCAGGAAAAGATACCCCTTTAAATCGACAAAGGCTACACTTTGAGACCCGTTTAAAGGAAGGACTGCTAGCCGTGAGCGCCACTGTGGAAAACGTAATTATTTTGGGTTCTGGTCCTGCGGGTCTTACGGCAGCTATCTACGCGGCTCGCGCCAATCTTAAGCCTCTAATGATCGAGGGCGACGAGGCCGGCGGTCAGCTGATGACAACAACCGAAGTGGAAAACTATCCGGGTTTCCCCAAGGGAATTCAAGGTCCAGAATTAATGATGATCACCCGTGAACAAGCGGAGCGGTTTGGGACGCGGTTCATCACTCGTAACGCGACAAAAGTAGATTTCTCCTCACGACCTTTTCGCATTTGGGTGGGGGAGAAAGAGTACCAAGCCAAGACCGTGATTATTTCAACCGGCGCCAGTGCAAAGTACTTGGGCTTGCCCAATGAACGTAAATATTTAGGCCGCGGAGTTTCTGCCTGCGCCACTTGCGATGGGGCTTTCTTTAAAAATCTTCAGGTTGCGGTCATCGGCGGTGGGGATACTGCGATGGAGGAAGCGAATTTTCTAACTCGCTTTGCTAGTAAAGTTTTTGTCGTTCATCGAAAAGATCATTTCCGCGCTTCGAAAATCATGGCGGATCGAGTGATGAAGAATCCTAAGATCGAAGTCTTGTGGAATTCAGAACTCGTCGACGTGACTGGCGATGAAGTTGTTAAATCGATTAAGGTGTTGAACAATCAAACAAATGAAATGCAAGACATGACGATGGATGGTGTGTTTATCGCCATCGGGCACAAGCCTAATACGGATTTGTTTAAGGGCCAGCTGCGCATGAATGAAGTAGGTTATCTTTTAACTGAGGGTAAGACCGCATACACTTCAGTGCCAGGCATCTTTGCTTCCGGTGATGTGCAAGATCCAGTGTACCGGCAAGCGATCACGGCCGCTGGTACTGGTTGCATGGCTGCGATCGATGCCGAACGCTGGCTTGAAGCCAACGAGGCCCATGGCTAAAACACCCCGCCGCATGCATACAAAAGATCTTGTCGATAAAATCGAAAAGATCACTAAAGAGCGCATGGCAAGAGAGAAGGTCGTTAACATTCGCGACCTCCGTCAAATGCGGCCGCCGGAGCAGCCCCTTACTATATTGGTTATTGAGGATGACGAAACTATTCGCGCGGCGCTGAAGCGCATCTTCGAAGGCGAAGGTTATAAGGTAATCGCGGCCGCGGACGGCACTCAGCTAAGCGCTGTTTTAGATGATAACCCGATCGACCTAATTATATTAGATGTCGGCTTACCCTGGATTAACGGGTTTGAGCTTGCGACGTTAATGAAGTCCCACGCCGACCTAAAAAACATTCCATTAATTTTCGTTTCTGGGCGCACCTCAGAGGCAGACATAAAGCAGGGGTTTGAAGTTGGCGCGGACGACTTCATAAAAAAACCCTTCGACATAGAAAAGATCAAAAAGACCGTCCACACCCTCATGCAACTCGCGCATTCCTAGAGGTACCACATGACATTCCTCAACTGTTTGCGTCGGCCGACGCAAACAGTTGAGGAATGTCATGTGGTACCTCTTGTTTGGCTACATTTCCGCAACCGTTTAAGGCGCGGTTTATCCTTCAAAACGCCCATATTGCAGCGTGTCGACGGCCCTTCGATCTCAACGTAAAAGCGTCTCAGACTGAAACACATGGTCCAGTTTTTCTCGGAAAACCGCTCAAGCTTTGGTCGGGCGTCACCGAATAATACATCAGCACGTATGTTGGAGGTTCCAATGAGAACTATTATATTCGGTATCCTATTGTCTTTATGCGCCATGTCCGTACCTTCGTATGGGGACGTTCAGATGGTCGCAAAAAACATCCACACTGAAGACGGCGAAGAAACCGCCGTTGCGAACTACGACAAAAAAATCAATCAACTAGACCAAGCTTCTGATGAACTCAGCGCTTCCATCTTTTCACGCAAGGACGGCGTAAAGAATGAAGGCCCAAGCAAAGACGGCATGGCCGTTTCACTCGTGAAGGTCCGCCGATAAGTAGCCACAGGTACTATTCGCCCGGTTGAGGACCTTCCCGTTGACAAAGCCTTCACTGAATTTACAGTAAGGCATGGGTACAATCAGGTTACTTCATGGCGATGGTGCTCGAGACTAAATATACATTTAAAGGCGGTTGGCGGGTATTTCTCTCCAGTCGATTTCTACGTATCCATCCGGCCTATTGGATTTTTCTCATTCTCTCGCTTGCCTTCTATCCCTGGTTTAGCGAATTGAATCCAGGGCCCCCATGCCTCACAACTTTGGTTCGAAACTGGGAGGGGCTTACGACATTATCGAAGGTCCGACTTGCCTTTACGAACGTCTTTATCTTTGGTCAAGAACTCGGTGTTTTTCTTGGCCTAGATCCTAGTAAACAATATCTATGGTATAGATACCTGGGTCTGCACTTCTACCATCCGGTCATTCAAGCTTGGAGCCTTTCCCACGAGCTTATGTTCTACCTCTTAGCGCCCTTTTTTGCGGGGTTCAAAAAATTCACGGTCGCCTTGTTGGTGGTGTTGTTAGGGGCGCGCATGGCCGTAACTCATCTCGGCTATTCTTATGAACCCGTTATTTTTCGTACGTTTCCACTGCAGTTGCCTTTGTTTTTATTCGGGATGTGCGTTTATTGGTTGAGGAGCCACTTGATAATTCCGCGCCAGACCGTCCAACTGATTTCAATCGGGGCCCTTTTTCTTGCCGTCGTAACTTACGCTCAATGGGCGACGATTGAAGCGGGTGACTCTGCAGCGAAGATAGCTTTGATGGTTTTTACCGCTCTTTTGTTGCCGACATTAACAACTTTTTTTGCCCGCGTGCCAGTCGACGGTTTTTTGGGTCATCTTGCATACCCCGTGTATATTTCGCATGTTTGGTGCATCGGTGTAACAACTGCCCTGCTTACAGAGTCGGCGGATCGCGTCCTCTACACGTTGGCTCTTGTTCTATTGACTTCGTTAATCGTCTATTTTCTCGTGGATCGGCGAATTGATTCTTTCAGGGCCTCTCGGTTTGGTGCTCGCCCGCGGGTCGATTCACCTCGACAGTCGACATAAAATCAGTCCTTTTTCGGGGCATTTCTATTGCAATCTCCAGAAGGAATGAACTCGATTTCTCCCTCTCGGCTATTGTATGGTTGGCTAGGGGCCTTTTTTGGGCTCCTGTTCTGCATTTCGACAGAGGCCGCTGAGCCAGGTCAGGCTTACTTCAATCACCTTCAAACTGTAAAAACCAGGTACGGCATAAAACGGATTCAAGATTTGTTGCCATTCCTGCCATCAGAATTGCGCGCTAATTTTGTTCTCATGTTTAAAAGCCGGAGTTTACAAGAGGCCACTTATCTCGCCCCTAGAGTAATCCTCTATAGTCCTCAGTCTGATTTTATAATGACTTTCAATGGCGACAAATCGCAGGAAGGATTCGAATCAATCGAAACCGTGCGATTCATTCATTCAGAAAACCGTTTTATTTTCGAAGAAATTTTATTTGATGGGGACCTGAAAAGTCGAATGGAATTTCTTAGTCAAAAAGGGGAGACTCAGCGGGCAAACTATCTTTTGGATCGATCTACTAGAACAGGGCCAAATCCACCGGTCTGTCGGGCCTGCCACCAGAGCGATCCGCGACCCAACTGGGAGCACTATAGTTTTTGGCCCGGAGCTTACGGGCAATTCGATAATGCTCAGCTACTTAACGGTAGGACCGTACAAGATGATCCCGTAGATGGGGCCGCTAAAACATATAACAATAGTGCAGCTGCCAAGTCCCTCCCTGAGTTTGTTGCATTGGCAGATCGGCATCCGCGCTATAAATCTCTGGTTAACTTAAAGAGTATCTTAAAGCTTGGGAAGGACCAATCGGGACGATACGGCCGCTCAGAGAACTCGAATTTATTTACATTCACGGCACACGTCAGCGCCCTTAATTTCAAACGTATAGTGCGGATTATGAAGAGCCACAGAAACTATGATCAGCTGAAATGGACGGTCTTTTCTTATCAGAAGGCTATTTGTGGAGGCCCCGAATTTTCTGGCTATCAAGATTTCCTTGATTATCTAAGTTTAAGACTTAACGTTCGTCGAAATTTTTTATCTATGAATTTTATAGAAGGAAAGGGCAATGCACTCACTACTCCGGGCCTTCACCTATCTGAATTACTTTATGTCCTGACCACTATGGATCCGCCCCTTCGCAAATATGTGACGAGCACCGGTAAACTCCTCAGTACCTATAATGGCGTGGAGCGCTCCATCCCGATTCAAGGGTTCACTTGTAACGAGTTAAACCTTAAATACCGTTCCGGCTCAGTAGAGTAGTTCTAAACGAACAGCTTTTTGGTAGACCCGAGGACTCCATAAGACGCCGATCCGAGCAGACCGAGTTGTCTCAGACGCTTCGTTTTCTTAACGCTTAGCTTCTCCGGCGTAGAGAAGCGACGCGTAACCAAATTCATAACGCGAAGCGACCCCGGCGCCGGGGTTGCACCGCGTAACCAAAATTATTTTTGTTTCGGACCTGCGCGGCGATAAAACTTAGTTGAGCACAAATAGTTTTTCGACGACCCAACCCACCCCATAGAAAACATAGCCAAGCGGGCCGAGTTGTCTTTCGCGCTCAAGAGTCAGGCTGATTTTTGAAAGCGCAACTTGGTTTTTTAAAAGTTTCAAGCGACCTTCTAAAGAATCTATTTCTGTTTGAACGCGCTGAAGTTGGGTTTCAATTTCAAGGATGTCTTTTACCGCCGTCGCTTTGGCGATGAGTTGTTGTAAACGATCACGCATGGTTTTTGAGTTTTTCAACTGCGCCTCAAGATCTACACTTTGGCCAGTCACATCAACCGCAGAAACTTCGCGGTATTCTTCTTTTCCAAGACCAGCCATAGCTTCCAAAGCTTGATCTAGATTTGCCGAAGGCACTCGGATTTCGAAACGCGCTGTTTTTTCTTCCGACAAATTGGATTCTTCGACATATCCGCCAAGCTTAGTCGTGGTTTCTTGAATAGTTTGGTTGGCCACTTTGAGGTCTTTCACTTCCACTCGCTGGGTGGCGGCTTTGATGATTTCCCGTTGCGGCGAACCAGCCGCTGTAACAGCCATTTCAGCTGACCCGGAATCCATCATCACTGTTTTTTGAGCGCAACTTACAAATGAGAACGCTAGAACACAGAGAAGAATCCGCACGTGAAACCTCCAAAATTTATTTAGAAGCGATGGTGCTTTGAAGCTTGCCAACTTGCAAGGCTCACCTCTGGACGATAGTCGCTGGGCACATTTTATCAACGCGCAGCTTCTCCGGCGCCGGAGAAGCGACGCGTAACCAAATTCGTAACGCGAAGCGACCCCGGCGCCGGGGTTGCACCGCGTAACCAATAGCTAAACAACGTAATGAAGTGCTGAACAACGCAATTAAAGGCTGAACAACATCACAAAATGCCGAACATCCAAAAGGGAGCCAAGCACTCTTAGTGCTTGGGGATTCCCTTAGGGATCGCGCTGAGAAGTTTTTTTGTGTATTCGTGTTGGGGGTTTTCGTAGATGGATATGGCGTCGTTTTTCTCGACGACCTTACCATTGTACATCACGGCGATTTCGTCAGAGATGAATTTAACGACAGCCAAATCATGTGAGATGAATACGTACGTTAAATTAAATTCTTCTTGGAGATCCAACAACAAATTTAAGATCTGCGCCTGGATTGACACGTCCAAAGCGGAAACCGATTCATCGCAAATAATAAACTCTGGCCTCACGGCCAAAGCGCGAGCGATACAAATGCGCTGGCGCTGACCGCCTGAGAATTCATGCGGGTAGCGATTAAGCATGATGGGATCTAGTCCAACACGCTTCATTAGCGTTGCGGCCATGTCCAAACGTTCGCGTTTATTCGTCCCTAAATTATGAATGACCATGGGCTCAGTCAATGCAGCCCCGATCGTCATACGTGGATTTAAAGAAGCGTATGGGTCTTGGAAGATGATCTGCATCTTGCGACGCATGTTTCGCATGGCTTCTTTATCGAGTTTAGTAATGTCGGTGCCGTTATAGCTGATCACACCTTCGGTGGGCTCAATCAAACGCAATACGGTTCGCCCCAACGTCGTTTTGCCGCAACCAGACTCACCAACAAGACCTAGAGTACGGCCACGTCGAACCTGCAAACTAACGTCGTCAACCGCCTTAACCCAATCCTTCACGCCACCAAGAAAACCCTTTTTGAGAGGGAAATACTTCTTTAAATTCTTGATCTCCAAAACGACCGGATTCGCTTGTTCGCCCGAAGTGCGAGTTACCTTAGCCTTCGTCAAAGTCGACATATCAAATGGCCGCTCAACACCGTCAGCGGTCATAAAGTCACTAACAACTGGCAGGCGACGAGGGTTACGGTCCAGGTGAGGGCGGCAAGCCAACAAACCCTTAGTGTAAGGATGCTTCGGATTTGCGAACAACGCTTGAGACGTTTCGTTCTCTACGATGTCACCACGATACATAACGACTACTTCGTCGGCAATATCGGCAATCACGCCAAGATCGTGCGTGATAAATAAAATGCTCATCTTGTACTTTTTCTGGAGAGCAGCCAACAATTCTAGGATCTGCTTTTGAATAGTTACATCAAGAGCTGTCGTCGGCTCATCCGCGATCAATAATTCTGGTTCACACGCGATCGCCATTGCGATCATCACGCGCTGGCGCTGACCACCGCTCATCTCGTGCGGATAAGACCCAATGCGCTGCTTGGGATTAGGAATTCCCACCTGGGTGAGAAGGTCTTCGGCTTTTGCCATTGCGGCTTTTTTATCGAGCTTCTGGTGTAAAATAAGAGTTTCACAGATCTGGTCACCCACGGTGAAGACAGGATTCAAACTCGTCATGGGTTCTTGAAAAATCATTGAAATGCGATTGCCGCGCACTTGGCGCATCTGGCCCTCAGACAATTTCAAAAGATCCTGACCCTCAAGGAGGATTTTACCTGAAGTGATCTTGCCCGGAGGATTTGGAATCAAACGCATAATTGCCAAGGAGCTTACGCTTTTTCCAGAGCCAGATTCGCCGACGAGACCCACAGTTTTTCCGCGGGGAATAGAGAACGAAACGTTTTTTACGGCGTGGATCGTGCCTTCATCAGTCTTAAATTCCACTGAGAGGTTTTCGACTCTTAGGATTTTGTCATCAGCCATGGGCCAAGCCTCACTTGTTCTTAAGCTTAGGATCGAGGGCATCACGAAGCGCATCGTTGAAAAGAATCAAAGACAAAACTAGGAAGAACATAAATCCGGTAGCAGCTGCAAGGCCCCACCAAACACCGCGCGCCAGCTCAAGCTTCGCATCGCTAATCATCATTCCCCAAGAAGGAATGCCAGGTTCCACGCCAAGACCGAGGTAGCTTAAAATTACTTCGCTCATGATCGCGGTCACAACTCCAAGGCTGAAGTTGATTAATATCAAATGGGAAACGTTAGGCAAAATATGAACAAAAATTCGCCGGTAATGAGAGGCGCCCATGCTGACAGCACCTTGCACGTACTCACGGTCACGGTGCTTCATAAACTCTGAGCGCATCACACGGCAATGGCTTACCCAGAAGGTTAATCCAATCACGAGGCAAAGGGTGGTGAGACCTGGCCCAAGGACCATCGAGAAAGCGATAACTAACAATATATAAGGAATGGTATCTACGGTCGTGTAAAACCAAACGATCAACTCATCGACCTTGCCGCCGAAATAGCCCGCGAGAGCGCCAAGAATAGTCCCTATAATCATCGATAGGCCAGTGCCGGCAAATCCAACTGTAAGTGACGTCAATGTTCCGTGAGCGGCGCGAGCTAAAACATCGCGCCCGAAGATATCAGTACCCAACCAATGCTCGGGACCCGGAGGCAGGTAAGATTTCGAATTATCCACGACCGCAAAGTCTGTAAAAATCAAACCCAGCAGACAGAGCAAGCACATCACCAAATAAGCTAAGATAATAACAAACGAAACCACGGCTACGTTGTCGCGTGATAAGCGACGAAGGGCATCCCACCATAATGAGTTGCGGAGGGCTCTTTTCGAGGCCGGCAGAGTGACGGCAGACATTGTAGATTCCTTCATGCCCATCACCTTAATTGAACCTTTGGGTCGACAACGGCGTACAGCACGTCAGAGAACAACTGAAAAATCATATAGAGAACCGCGCTCAAAAAAGTCATTGCTTTGATCACCGGGAAATCCGAGTTCTGAATCGCTTGAACGACAATTCCGCCGATTCCTGGAATGCCAAAAAACGATTCAAGAAGAAGCGAGCCAAGAATAAGGAAAGGCATCTGTAGCACGACTCGCGTGATTATCGGAATCATCGCATTTCGTAGCACGTGTTTGAAAAGAATCGCCTTGTCGCTAAGCCCCTTGGCTCTGGCAGTGCGGACATAGTCATGATAAATTTCGTCTAAGAAAACCGAGCGGTAGAAAAGAATGTTCCCGCCAAGACTAAGCAGAACGAAAATTAGAATCGGCAAACCAAGAAATTCCCAACGGCCCACAAAGCTTGAGTCCCACCCGGATATGGGAAACCAGCCGAATTGAAATGCTAAAACATACTGCCCCCAAAGAATATAGACGAGGCTTGAAAGGCTAAGGAGAGCAAGGCTGGAGATCTTTGTCATCTTATCGAAAACCGTCCCACGATAGCGGGCAAGCATTAATGCGACGGAAATTGTAATCACTTGAGCTAGCAAAAACGCCGGCAAAGTCAAAGAGAGCGAAGGGCCAACGCCTTCCCGAAACATCGTGAGGATTTGTTGCTTAGTCGACCAGCTGCGGCCGAAGTCGAGAGTGAAAATCTGTTTCAGGAAAAACAGATATTGTTGAATAAGAGAACCATTAAGTCCAAGCTCGCGGCGAATCACTTCGATTTGTTCCGCGGACGCATGGCGGCCTGCCGCTTGGGCTGCCGGATCGCCGCCCACGACGTTGAAGAGAAGAAACGTCAAGAGCGTCACGCCAAACATGATCGGAATCATATAAAGCAGACGTCGGGTGACGTATTTGAACATTAGAGCTTGGCCTTCATCTCGCCCCGAGCCTTCGTGTCCACCTTCAAATACTTGAAATAATCATTCACGATGGAGTGAGACTTGAAGTTCTTCACCCAGCCATGATGCACCTGGTACCCCAACCGGTGAGCGGCTGGAACCCAAGGCATGTCGCGCACTACGATGTCGCGCATTGCCTGGTAAACTTTCGCGCGCTCAGGTCCTGGCGGCATGCGGCTCGCCTTTTCATAAAGATCATCGAACTCTTTGCTCTTATAGTTCGCGTTATTAGGTCCGGGGCTTACGTTTTGTCCGTACAAAAGCTGCAAGAAATTTTCAGCGTCGGGATAATCAGCAAGCCAAGCAATACCCCAAACTTGCGCCTTCTTCTCGCGAAGTTTCGTGGTGAATTGCGGCCATGATGTCGTAACGATGTTTACCTGAATTCCAATCGTTTCCATGTTTTGCTTAAAGTACTCGGCCATCTGACGAGCCGTTGAGCTGTTCGTCGTTGAGTACTCAATAGGCTTTAGGCCTTTTCCCTCTGGGAAACCGGCCATGGCGAGAAATTCTTTCGCCTTAGAAATACTGAATTCCTTGTACGGATTTTTGAAAGCGGGATCGAAGCCTTCAACGTCTGGTGGGATCGGGCTGTGCGCAACAATGGCTCGACCATTATAAAACTTCTGGATCAAGGTCGGAGTGTCATAAGCGAGCGAGATCGCCTTACGCAAATTCTCGTTTTTGCCAACCACTGGATCTAGCATGTTGAACGATGTGTACGTCACATCTGGCTCGCGTGTGATAACGAGCTGAACGCCTTTATCCGCAAGCTCTTTAGAGAGCTTGTCATTTTGCACGGCTCTATCGAAGTTGTCCTTTGGAATCGAAACGAAATCTAGATTTCCTTTTAAGAAATTCAGCCACCGCGGTTGATCTTCTACAATCTCCTGAACAACGATTTTATCAATAAACGGAATTTTCTTTCCAGCCTCAGCTAAGTAGCCTTTCGCTGTGTCTTCCGCTTCGCCTTCAGTGGGGTAGGTATGAAGATTCCAGTTTGGATTTTTCACTAAGACGACTTGGCTGTTACGAGTCCAGCTTTCAAACTTGTAAGCACCGGTGCCGACAGGGTGGTTCAAGAACTCTTTGCCATATTTTGCAACGGCTTCCTTGGGCACAACAACGGTGTAACCAATCGCCAATACATAGTGCAGTTGGTAATAGGGCTTGGTTAATTTAATGACGATCGTGTTGTTGTCAGGTGCCTGAAAGCCTTCGATGGGAGTGTCGTAAGTTGCCTCACCTTTACTCATTTTATCGCGCCATTCGTTGAGGCCCGCGATTTTGCCGTCAAACACCCAAAAGCCGTCACTTTGGTTTGCTGGATCAGCCAATCGTCTCCATGAATAAATAAAATCTTGCGCCGTTACTTCGCGGCCGTTGCCATCCGTAAATGCCTCGCTATCTTGAAATTTAACTCCAGAGCGAAGTTTGAAAGTGTGAGTTAAACCATCTTCTGAAACCTTCGGCATTTCAGCGGCAAGCAAAGGTTGTAACTGAAGTGGGCGTTTCAAATAATTGTAATGAAGAAGTCCTTCAAACACTTGTGAGACAACGAGGTTTGAATAAACATCCGACGAAGTTACCGGGTCAAGCCCCTTGATGTTGGCGCTAACGACGACGTTTAAAGTGTTTTCGGCGTCACGGCCTTTGCGAGTGCAATTAGTGGCCGAAACCAGAACCAAAAGACCTACAAAAAGGTGGCGAAGCATGAACATTCCTCCTGCTGAATAATGCGGCTTGTTGTATGACGGCGGGCTAGTTTAAGTCAAATATTACAAATACGACTCGAGCTGCAAAATTTTGCGCGGGAGCTCTTCGAAATGGTCGATCCAATGTTGGGCGCCCAGACTCTGTAATTCGGCCAATGGAGAGTAGCCAAATGAAACCGCCAACAATGGAGTTTTACACGCGATCGCGACGCCAACGTCGGGAGGACCATCACCGACCATCAGGGTCTCGCCGGGGCCGCACCGCGCGTCTCGCATCGCTGTTTCGAGCGTAAGAGGGTGCGGTTTACGCTGGCTTAACGTGTCGCCTCCAATAATAGAAGTCCACGGGATCCTATCCATCTTGAGATGCTTTAGTAGCTGGTGGATATATCTTTCAGGCTTATTTGAGACGATCGCGACCTTGCCCTTCCAGGTGGTAAGGAACTCGACGACTCCATCAAACGGTCGCGCATCGCGTAGCACATGCTCATCATAAACTTTTGAGAACTGTGTTTCGATGGCTTTTGCGATTTCCGGATGATGCGCGGCTTCGGGAATCACCCCCCGAATCAAATCGGTCAGCCCCATCCCGATATGCGAGATCACCTCGTCATCTGAAAGCGGCTCACGACCATGAAGTTGTAGAAATTCATTAGTCGCCCGAATGATGTCGGGCGCGGTGTGCACGAGAGTGCCGTCAAAATCAAAGGCTACGAGTTCGATTGACATGAAGACCTACTGGTATACCTAATCCCCCATCTCTTTAGGAGTTAATTATGCGAAAAGCTGGCGATCGTGAACGCTACATGACAGAAGCGTTCCCCATTGAAGACGAAATTCTACGTTCGATTCGAAAAGCTCTGGTGAACGACACGATGGATGGAATCCAAGTGGGTGAGTCGGATGCTCGTTTGCTGCAGTTCTTGGCGCGTTTGACGCGGGCCAAGTCGGTAGTAGAGGTGGGCACATTGTATGGCTATTCGACGTTATGCTGGGCGCGGGCTTTGCCAGTGGACGGTGTGGTCTACTCTGTGGATGTAAGTGAAGTTCATCATGCCAAGGCGCGCGATCTTTTATCTGCGGCCCCCGAATTTAGTAAGATCAAGTTTGTCACTGGTGACGGCCGGGAGAAATTGCGCGAGCTTGAAAAGGCAGGTCCTTTCGACATTGTTTTCATCGATGCGAATAAGGCGGGTTATCTAGACTATTTGGATTGGGCTGAGAAACACGTGCGCGTCGGTGGCTTAATCATTGGCGACAACACTTTTCTTTTCGATTCTCTGTGGGGTTTATCGCGCGATCCAAATATCGGAGAGAAGCAAAAGGCCGTCATGCGCGAGTTTAATATCCGACTCGCGAATCCTCAACGTTACAATTCTTGTATTATTCCAACCGGTGAGGGACTCACCGTCGCGCAGCGCCTCTAGCGAGAAACTTCGCTGTGGTGGTTTGAAGCCTTGAGCGGGGTGGAGTGACGCGCAAGAAACCGCTCAACGCGCGGTTTGTACTCCAAAGGGAAGCGCGAGAGGCCGTCGATGTGATCGCCCTCGGGCAGAGTTAGCGTTTCCAATTTTAATTTGTGTTTGGTCGCGAAGGCTTGGTCGATGGCGGAAATCGGGACCAACTGATCTTGCCACGAGCGAATGTTCAAAACCGGGAAGGCTTGGGGGAATTTTTCGAGGGCGGCATGAAGGTCACCTTTGATATTCCACATGCCCATCGCGCCAAAGCCCAACGCTGCACGGGCCGACCTAAGCCAAAGAGCTTTTGTGGGTTCATGGTGGGTGTAGTAGTTCCACAGGCATTGCACTGGCATTAAGAATGGACCGCCGTCGCAAATCCAAGCTTTGATATCAGTGGCGCCCCGTACTGCGATAGCACCCGCCGTCGGCGCTGAAGGAAATGAAAAACTGAAGACGATCTTAGGGCGCGGGATGGCGTCCAGAATTTGGCCGATTTCGTTCTCCCAGCGTGAGCGAAGTTTTAGGCGAGGCTTACTCAAGCTAAAACTAACACTGTCATAGCCAAGTTCGGCGACGAAATTTTGGTGCTTCTTCGTGGTCGCGCGGGAGCCGCCGTAGTGATGCACCAAAACGATGGTCTCGACGAACGAACGTTTAGGGGCACAGTGCCAGCGTCCGTCTAATGGTAACCCAGAATTCTTAGTGCTCATGGCGGTCTTGAGTGCTCCATAATTGGCGCCAGTCACCTTTTAGCGGTGAGGCTTTGGTAGATTCATCTAACAAACGACGCGAAACTTCAACTTTCTCTAGAGCCGTCTCCGCCAAAACTTTGCCGCACGCTTCTTTTACCGACTCCGCATCAATGTGATGGTAGGCGTAGATTTCAACGGGGCGACCGGATTTTGAGTGCTTGCGAACTGCCAATGATTCTTGGCGAACACCAATGATGGACCCGATGTTGTCGAGCAATCCAGGCTCACCATCATGAACACTAACGACCGGTACACGTCGGCCGGAAAGAGTCATGAGTTCACCAACGTGAGAGTTGCCATTGAGGTAAGGCTCCAAGTAGAGCGTCGCATCTACTCCCAGGTTTTGTTTCAGGTGTTGATAGCCGTTTTCATGCGCCAGGTTACCTACCAATAAGTCAGTGCAAGTTACGATGATAACATTCGCATAAATACCTTTTTCGAGAAGCGCTTTTGAAGCTCGTATCGCCTCAGTGCCAAGGGCTCCCAAAGCAAAGATATTTACCACGTTATCACCGGGCTCATAACCCATGTACCCGCAGTAATCGATTAAATAGTAAGCGCCCGCCAAGACGTCTTGGCGGAGTTGTTCCATGATTTCCTGTTCACTCCTGGTTTCGATAGTGTCTTCTTCTATCGCGCCATCAAAACTAAATCCTTTTGCCGCAAGCAATTGGCTTTCCTCAACCCCGACTTTGAAGCGGCGCTGGGTTTTTAAGAGTGTCAGTAGCTCGCGTTGTTCAATCCCTTTAGTTACTCCACGAATAAGAGTCCCAAACCGTCCAGCATTGTCGTTCGTCATATGGCGTTTCAAAGTGTCGACCAAAATCCAATCGAGCTCTTGCGGATAGAAAGGCTCCCAAGTGATCTGGTTGGGAATTTGGATATCAGATTTCCAACCGTGCTGAGCGCCTTCAGGAGAAAGCGTTACACCAGATGGCGTTCCGATTAATAAAAAGCTGGATTTCCAATAGAGATTATAAAAGTACTGATCAAGTGCCCGTTTGATAAAGAAATCATAAACCGTCATAAGCGGCAGAATTGGAATGCCGAGAATATCGCGCAGTTTTCCGAACGAACCCATGCATGACATCACATTCGCTTCAGCAATTTCAAATCTTAGGAAGCGATCTGATTCTTCTTCCCCAGGAATAAGATCGGGGACGTTTTTGTCCTTAACCCCGAATTCTGTCTCTAAATCTTCAACAATTTGCGCGCTAAAGATTTTCCCGTCCATAGAAGGATTTAAATTCGTACTTGTGCCAACGTCTGGAGCCATTGAAATAATGTGCTCAGCCGCCGTCTTAAAAGCCATCTCCGTTTCAGTGAGAGCCCGTTGTTTGTTTTTTAGCTTTTTTTCATCCACCGGAGTGTTTGCGAGGCGTGTAAGTTTAGACGTGAGCTGGCCAAGCATCCACTGAGTGTGCGGATAGCTTGCCATTTTTAAATTGATCTCTAACGTATCGGGCATAGTGCCTAGCTTTTCCATGCGTTCTTGAACGCGCGCCCAGTTTTGCCGTTTGAGTTCGTGTTGCGCTTGAATCTCAGCGTAAAGCGCATTGCCACGGTCTTTTAAGTATTTACCTTCGTCACTTGAGGCCTGAAAACCCACGAACGGATCATTGACGTTTACGCCTTGAACATCACGAAGTGAGTTCATTTCATCCTCTTCAGGAAGGCTTGAGTGGTTGCCGGGATTGGCGGCCATTTGTAAGCCCCAACCTTTTAGAGTGTGCGCGATAATCATCGTCGGACGCGATTTGTCCTTCTTACTTTGTTCCATCGCTTCGATGAGTGAGGGGAAGTCGTGACCACCAAGGTCGCGCATGGCTTCCCAAAGTTCTTGATCCTCGACACCCTTAAGGAAGCCCTCAAGACTTTTATGCTTCGTCAAAAGTTCCTTGCGCAGCTCGCCGCCGTTTTTGAACTGAAGCAAAACTTGAATTTCATAATCGGCGATTTCATTCTCGATAAAATTCTTAAACTTTTCGCCGTTTGATTTCGCGAAAATCGCTTTGCGTTTTTGCCCGTGGCGAACTTGGATCACTTCCCAGCCATTCGCCTCCATGGTGCGCTGAATACGCTGGTCGTCCGTTCCTCGCATAGCGCCTTTGTTGGTAATGCGGTGACCATCTAAACTTTGGCGATTGTAATCCACGATCCAAGTCAGATTTCCTACTTCGCGCTCGGCAAAATCAGGAATCGCTTCATACAAAGAACCTTCGCGGAACTCGGAATCCCCAATCAATGACCAAAAGTGAGCAGCGGGAACTTCATAACCCTGTTTCTGCGCGAAATTGTAAGCCAAAGCTAAATAACCCGCATTTACTGGTGGAATACCGACAGTGCCTGAAGGCAAAAAGTTATGATGATCAGGATCGTAAGCCGAATGATAAGACTGAAAGCCGTATTCGCCCTCCTGAGTGAAAGCGCGAAGATTACCCATGGCTTGCTTCGCTTCCGCTTCGGAAAGTCGCGAAAGATTGGGGCGCAGAAGAAGATTGAGCAAGAAATTATAGGAGTGATCGGCTGGCGAGGCGTGCGGTTTTACCGCCATGTGATCAAAGCCAGATTTCACCACCAGATGCAGAGCGCCGAGAATGTGTAGAGCGCTTGCACTAGCTGAGCTATGACCACCTACCTTCGGGTCGCCCTTTTGGACATTTGTGCGGTGATTGGCCATGTAAATCATCTGGTTGGTCAGATAATGGGCCCGAAGGGCAATGCGATTTAAGGCCTTAAAATTCAGATTCTTAGCCATATTTTTCCCCATGCTCCAAGATGCCGAATGTAAAGGTGATCTAGGGCTGAGGCAAGAGGTCAGCCAGGCTGGTGATGTTCTTATTGCGAAGGACGGCGTCGCAACCTCTCAAGGTCAAAAGCATGGGGAAAGATTGGTGGATAACGTCGCTCTCTGCTCGAGCCCCTTGCTGCGCCGCCCTACCAATCTGGTCAAAAACAGCTTTTTCTTCACCAAAACTAAGCTCCGCAGGAAGCACGATAGCAGGATCGATACTTGTTGCGAGCGCGGCTTTGAGGTTTGACAGAAGATTCGGGGACTCATGGGTATCGAATACCAATTCGCAGTTTTCAAGTGAGGGGCAGATGCGAAGAGCCTCATCGGCGGCTACCCCAGCCAACACGACAATGCATTCTTGGCCGAACTTTCGCGCTTGGCGCACACGAGCTTCTAAAATGGGGAGGCCATTTTCGAATTGCAGCCAAGGACAGCTGTCAGCGTCAGTTTGTTTATATCCGGCTAAAAGGATTGTTCGCATGAGAGGCCTCCTTGGCCACTTTACGAGTTTTAAGTAAAGGTCGGAAGCTACTTGCTTCCAAGACGAAGTCCCAGCGTATTTTGATTTCGCCCTCTTCGTCGATAAGTCCTTTAGGAGGATTCGGGAATGGCGCTGCAGCACGGAACGCTTGCACGGCCGCATCATCAAGGGCTTCAACGCCACTTGGGGTGATAACTTCAATCCCAACGAGCTCGCCATTTCTGTTCAGCGTGATTACGACTTGGGTGATGTGATCTTTCGCTGAAGCGATATTTCGGCCTTGGCGGAAAATCATTTTCACGCGGTCACGGATATTGGGTTCCCAATGTTGTTTGATTCGCTCTTTGATGCGCGCGTAGTAGGAGTAATAAATAAATTCTCTTGTGGAGAGCATTGTCTGAAGGCCTGTCTCGACATCTTTGAGGTAATCGTCGGTGGCGCTTGCGTCCGCGGTTTGGCCTTCATCGCCAGGCTGTGTGGGGGGGCGAGGGGACATTTGCATTTGCGGTTTTAAACTTGAAAGCGAGGGCAAACCCTTGGTGCGTTTCGACTCGGCCGGAGGTGTTTGTGCCACGGGCGGAGCAGGTGGTTGCTGGGGCGCGTTTTTGCCGGCGAGTGATGCGTTTTTGAAATCACCTGAATTAGCGGCGCGGGTTTCTTTTAAAACTTTTTGGTCCTTGGCGCTGAGGAATTTCGCTTTTTCATCGACTTCGTCGTTCACGGAGTCTTTTTGCTCGACGATCTGCTGTTTGTCTTTTGTCACGTCTTTGGGTGTAGGCTCGCTGTGGTCGACGATCTCGACCTCGACCTGCTGTTGACGGTCGTACGGAGCCGGTGGTCGCGGGGCCAACTCAAAGCTCACCCACGTCAAAGTGTGTAATAACAGTGAGCAAAGTACGAAAATGATTGTCGTGTTGCGGAACCGAGAAAACATCACAACCTCTTCATAGTTTCATCGGCGAAAAGGCGGTCTTGATTGAGGTCCTGATGCTAGGTATCCTGCATAAATATATGAAGTTTGAAGTCATTGCCTTAACCGATGTCGGCCTGAAGAGAGAGATCAATCAAGACTCCGTTTTAGTGGACCACGACCTTGGTCTGTTCGTTGTCGCTGACGGGATGGGTGGCCACCGTGGCGGTGAAGTAGCGTCGGCATTGGCCGTTGAGACGGTGCAAAGTTATATCCGCGAGCACAAAGAGGCGTCTCAACGTGAGCCGCGAAAATTATTTATCGAAGCTTACCGTGAAGCGAGCGCGCGCATCCATCATAAAAGCACATATGAATCGCCGGAGCTCATGGGCATGGGCACAACAATGGTTGGTGTGCTTTGCGTGGAAAATAAAATTTATATCGCAAACGTTGGGGATTCCCGGGCGTACTTGTTCCGAAACCCGCTCTTGTGGCAGCTAACAGAGGATCACTCTTTAGTGAATGAACAAGTGCGGGCCGGTGTAATTCATGAAGAAGAGGCGGGCAGCATGGTTGGCCGCAATGTGATTACCCGAAGTGTTGGATTTGAACGGGAAGTTTCCGCCGACCTTATTGAACGAACTATCGAGAAAAATGAAATTTATTTACTTTGCTCCGATGGCCTCACCGGTATGGTCAGCAACGACCGAATCGTCGAAATCTGCCGTAAAGGAAGCCTTAAAGAAATTGGCCAAAAGCTCATCACCGAAGCCAAACGCGCCGGCGGTGACGACAACATCACTGTGATCCTTATTCGTTCCACGTAAGTGGCGGAGCTGGGAGTACGGTCTTCCGGCGCTAAGCATTAAAGTTTTACGACGAAGGGCTGTATTTTCAATTTCAGCGCTGGCGAAGGGGAACTGTTACCATACGCCCCAGCTGGTCTTGACGCGACCTCCCAGATGCTCGTAGAGTTAAGGGACATGGACCGCAAAAGCTATACGGTTATTTTCTCCAGTAACCGCCGGGGGGTCACCAAGAGTTGGACGATGTCCGCCGCTTGGATGAAGGCTCTGGCGATATTCGGATTCACCTTTTCGGTGATCGTCGCGGCCGCGGTTGTCGATTATGTCGGGCTGTTGATGACGGCTGGCCAAAGTAAAGTTCTTCGCGCTGAAAACGATCAACTCAAACGCCAGTTTCAGGTGGTGGAAAGTAAACTTTCATCGCTGGAATCCAGTTTAGAGCGAGTGCAAAACTTCACAAGGAAACTCAAGGCGATAACTAACGTCGAGGACCAAGATCGTCCGGTGAATCTGGCGCTAGGGCCGATACCAAAACCGGGACAGGATTTACCTAGCGAAGAGGGCGCTATGGAACGCGAACCGACTTCAGAGATGCTGGTAAAAGAGTCGCCATTTGATGAGCGGCTTCCGGTGGATGAGCAATCCGGTGAACTCACTCGCGATGTCGCGCGCAATTACGCCTCCTTGTCGGTTCGCATTGATCGGGCGGTAAAACAAACTCAGCTTCGTGAGCAGGGTGTTCTGCAACTTTGGGAAACTCTTTCCGAGCGACAGAGTTTGGTGAACGCCACGCCAAACATCAAACCGAGCCGCGGTTGGTTTACCTCTCGTTTTGGATATCGCATTGACCCTTTCACCGGAAAGCCAACGATGCACGCTGGTCTCGATATCGCCGCGCCCCCTGGGACTCCTGTCTATGCGCCCGCCGACGGAATCATTTCTTATATTGGTTATGAAAGTGGTTACGGAAAAATCGTTTCGATCGATCACGGTTATGGCGTCGTGACTCGTTTCGCGCATAACTCACGAGTTTTTGTCGAGCAGGGACAAAAGGTTTCCCGGCGCGACGTGATCTCGGCAATTGGCAATACCGGCCGCTCTTCGGGTCCTCACGTTCACTACGAAGTGCGAGTCAACGGCGTTCCTGTCGATCCTGAGAACTACGTTCTCGACGAGTAGTTTTCAAATTGAACACTGATTCAGCGGATTTTAAATTCGAGAAATGGCGCTTTTCTAAAACGTCCGGAAGTTTTCCTTTTTCACGTCCAGTGATCAATAAAAGAAAACGACCACCATCATCTGTTAGGACAGCGTGAAGAGTTTTGCCATCCAACTGACGAGTGCGCGTGATTTCCGCTTGTGCACTCCAGTGTCGCTGATGCGAGTGAAGCATCAAAGACGACGACTGAAGAACTGCACTAGAGCCCAGTCCATTTTTTTCTACACCTATCTTAATGGCTTGAGAGGACGATCAAGCCGCCCGCCACAGCCAAAACAATCGCCAATATGCGATTGCGGGTTAAGCGCTCCTCAAGGAATATCGCTGCAAGAATAATAATGAGAATTGTGGACAACTGATTGTAAGCCGCAGCTTTCCCAGCAAGCGTATATTTAAATCCCGCAAACCAAAGCAAAGTCGCTAAAAATGGACCGAGGATTGTTCCCGGAATGGTGACTTTCCAAGCTACAGAGGGGCGAAAGCCCGCAACTAAACTCTTCGCCTGACCCTTCAAAGTGTAGGTTACTAAGAGCACCAAAGTTCCTATGAGAAACCTATAGGCCGTAATTGTAAGTAGTGAATGGACAACCAACAAATCCTTCACCATGACAACGCAAACGGCCATCATAAGTTGAGAAATAATCGCGTAAGTCACGCCACTCGCTAGATGCTCCTTAGGGTAACTGGATTTAAACACATCCAGATTCGCAACAAGAATAGCAATGATAACTAGAAGTGCACCCCACCAAACTGTGACCGGCAAAATTTCACCGAAGAACAAGAATGCCATAATGGTTACGAGGGGCATATAAAGTCCATCCACAATGGCCTGAAAACCTGCCCCAATGCGATTGATAGCAGCTATATAAAAAGTGTCGGCCAACGTGATACCTAAAATCGCGCTTATGGCCACTTTCGACCAACTGGCTAAATCGAGATCAAGAGTTAATGGCTCACCAGCGACGACGATGACACCGAAGAACAAAGTGGTTGCGATAATATTTTGGAACGCCTTGAGGGGCACGGTTTCTAAATGCGCGCCGGAAAGCTTAAAAAAGATCACAGCGGCCGACCACGCTACAGCCGTCAGAATCGCAAAAATATCTCCGAGGTACTGATTCATAAGTGAACTTGGTTTTTAATCGAGAGTCGGCTAAAACACCATGACCATGTATAGACAAGAGTTGCCTTTATCAAAAATAGGTCCTTTGGAGTGTCTGGATTTCCATCAGCCTGGCAAACCGACGATCGTGTTTTTTCACGGCTATGGTGCGAATGCCTACGACTTGGCTCCGCTGGCCGAAGAGATGGGATTGAAGTCGCAGTTCCGGTGGATTTTTCCTCAGGGCCCAAAGACCGTGGATATCGGGGGCGGTTTTAGCGGGCGCGCATGGTTTAGTATTGATATGGCCGCTCACGAACGGGCCGCAAGAACGGGCGAAGAAGTCACTTACGCGGATATTCGCCCGCCGGGAGCCAACGAAGCTCGTGATAAAGCCCTCGCATTTTTGAAAGCGCTTAATGTTCCTTCTGCGCAGTTAACTTTAGGCGGCTTCAGTCAGGGATCGATGCTCGCAGTGGATCTTGCGGTTCAGTTGCAAGAGTCGCCGGCGGCAGTTGTTATTTTATCTGGAACCCTTGCGGATCTTAAAGGGCTAAGAGCGGGCGGAGAAAAACGCAAAGGGCTTCGCTTTTTTCAGAGTCATGGGGAGCGTGATCCCGTCCTGCCGTTTTCTGGCGCTGAAAAATTAAAGGAGGAACTTGAAGCTCTTGGATGGCAGAGCCAGTGGTCCGCATTTCCGGGAGGACATGAGATTCCCCCACGAGTGATAAAAGACTTACGGAATTTTTTAGTACGCGCCTAAGCTGCGGCCCGAGCCAGATGATCTTTTCCCAGCACCAAATGCCAAAGTGATGCCAGCGACAAAGTCAGAACGATGATATTCAGAATCGCTCACGGAATAATCGTGATTTTCAATGCCGCCCATTAGTCCAGCGCGAACATTATTGCCGAATTCTACTCGAACAGTGCCACGGGAAAAACCGCCGTACTTAAAATCGCCTTCTAGCGGCGTTGTCGGATTGGATACCGGAACTCCAAAATTGACGTCGAGAGTTATGCGATAACCTTTTCCCCAGCCAAAGAGTTTCAATCCGAGGACACCGAATCCGACGTCTTCTTTATCGAGGGTGAAGGCGGTACCGGATTGATCGATGAGATAGGGAGCATCTTTGTTTTCATATGTTAATGACAACCACGCAACCTGACTTGTCCAACGAAAGCCGGTGCCATAGGAAATAATCTGCACCTCGGGGTTGGCGAGAGTACGAGCTCCTGGAACTTCAAATAAAAACTGGTTTAGTTCGCCTTGAAGGAGAAACTCCCAAGGTCCACTGCCTAAAGAAAGCTCGCTGCGCGCAAATGTTCCCCCAGAGGAAAGTAATGTGAAAGAGGCGGCACCTTTGTATTCCAGGCGTGAATAATTAAAGCCGCCATCGATCCCTAGTGTGACCTTGGCGTTGGCTTTCAACGAAATGCTGAATAATATTAGTAAGAAAACACGTGCACCCATGTATTTACTTTTCGGATGGGACGAAAGCAGTATTTTGGGTTAAAGGTCCAGAACATTAAAAATCTGGATGAAGAGCCTGTTCGCCTATGGTTTTTTGACCACGACCAACGACGCATTGGAGCTTGTAACGGCACCTACGTTCGCTTCCGATTGGCTTGTGACCGAGATGATGTCGTTAGCGTTTAAGCGGCGTAACAAGAAGACAATGCTCTCCGAGGCTTCAGTGTGACCAGCAGTGTTTCGTATATATCCAGTCTTGCCTTCGGCACCGCTAATCGCCACTCCGTTCACTAGTATTTTCTTGATGGCGTTCACCCTAGCGGCCGCCGCTGATTCGGCAGAGTTAAACATCACCAAGTAATCACCGGCGCTTAAGACCGTAACTTGGTGAGAATTTGATACAGTTGAGTGAGTAAATGTAGAAGTATCTCTGACTGGTTCAGTGGTTAAAGTAATCGGACTTGCGGTAGCCGCATTGAAATCCGCGCCACTAACAAGGGAAGTTCCATAACCATAGAAAACACCGGACGTGGATCCCAGTCGCTCAACAAATAGCGAAGCGGTACGTCCTGCCGGGACAGCTATTGTTCCAGCCGCGCCCTCAAGCTGGGCGGTAATCGTGAGAATTGCATTTGCTGACGCGGCTCTAACCATTCCTGACCAATGAACGGAGGATTGCGTGTGAGTGCCAGTGGCGGAAATGTAACCCTGCTTGGCCTCGCCGCCAATTACAGGCGATCCATTCAGATTCAAAACCACTTTGACGTTTCCGTTTGTTACGGCACCGCTTAGCGGCAGATTTACATGTACCAAGTAATCTCCTACGGCATCGAGAATAATGTTTTGAGTATTAGTAGCATTACTGTGTGTGAAGCCAGGATCCATGATTGAGTTGGTCCACGCCAACCCATAAGCGGTGGTTTGGTTAAAATTCGTTGGCGCAGTCACATCGACAGTTTGTGTCGCTGTCGCCCTAAAGATGGTGCGTGCGGGCGCAATATACTCGACATAAAGTGAGGCTGTGCCCGTGATCGTCACCGTCGCGACAGCGCCACCTTTAAGCACCGTAACGTCAACGATGTCGTTCGCGGCCAATCCAGGGAGCAAGATCGCCATATTGATTGAAGACTCGGTGTGACCGCCTGTGTTCGCCATATAGAACGGTTGCGCGCGGCTGCCTGTGTTGACGACGCCGTTCACTCGAACTTCAGTTATAATATTGGTAGCTGCAGTCGCCGCCGTACCAGGCAAAGTTAATGCAACTAAATAATCCCCAGCGACTCTTACAGCCAGCTGGTGGGAAAGTGCTGTAGTTGAATGGGTATAATAGTCATAATCGAAATCCGATGAGCTCCACTGCATAGAGTAAGCCGTTGCTTGATTAAGATTCGTTGGAGTTGTCGGAGCCGTAGTTTGTGTTCCCTTGAGAGAGGCAACGCCAACACCAATCGTGTAAGCTTCATAAACAGCGGATGTGGACGAGCAAGCTGAGGCATTGCCGGCCGCATCTGTGGCTTTGGCGTAGTATGTGACGTTTGTATTCCACGGTCCTGTCATCGCGACGTTAAAAGTTCCGCCGCCGCTGGTTGTTCCGGATGTGACCGCAGTCGTACAAATGGAGTTAGAAAACACTGAAATTGTACTTGCCGCTTCGGCGGTTCCATCAAGTGTGACGGCTTGCTTGCTGGAGCGAAGAGCAGGTGTGGTTCCGGAAATCACTGGAATCGCCGGCGCAACCGAATCTTCGATGTAGTTCAGTGGCGATAGTGAGCAAGCCGAAATATTGCCAGAAGCGTCCGTCGCATTGGCATAGACGCCGGTAGTGGTGTTATCAGTCACTGATATTGCGATGCTAATAGCTCCTAGCGCACTCGCGGTTCCAGAGCTGAGAGTGATCGTGCAGGCGGCATTGCTAAACAGGGAAATGGCGGCATTATTTTCAGCCGTACCAAGAACCGCGGGAGCATTGTTGTTTGCAGGACTGTTTGGCGAAGTACCGGTTAGAGTCGGCGCACTGGGGGCCGTAGAGTCTTCAACATATGTCACTGGTGTGGCACTACAAGCGGAAACGTTACCAGCACCGTCCATCGCAGTAGCGTATACGGATGTTGAAGTGTCATTTAAAACTGAAATTGCGATCGTGAAAGCCCCAGCTCCATTCGCCGTACCTGTGGCGAGCGAAGCCGTGCACGCTGCGTTTGAGTAAAGAGCCACAGGGGCATTGTTTTCAGTCGTTCCATTTATAACCGGAGAGTTATTGTTTGCCGGGCTGTTTGGAGTCGAAAGACCAAACGTCGGAGCGGCTGGTCCCAAAGAGTCCTCGACATACCCCACGGGAGTCAAACTGCAGGCGGATGTGTTTCCGGCTGGATCTGAGGCCAAGCCAAAAATCGAAGTGGTCGTATTATCTGCAACGCTTGCCGCCACTGAGAAATTGCCCAATCCATTTGAAGCGCCACTTCCAATAACGGTTGTGCACGTGGCATCTGAAAAAAGCGTAACTGTGTTATTGGCTTCAGCTGTACCGTTTACCGTCGGAGAATTGTTGTTCGCTGGTCCCGTTGGAGTTGTAGAAACCAGTGCAGGAGCCGCAGGAGGGGTAGAATCTTCGACATAAGGAACGGTAGTTGTGCTGCATCCGGAAGCATTTCCAGCCACGTCAGTGGCGATGCCATAAACATTAGTAGTTGTGTTGTTGGCGACGGATATCGTCACCGTGAAGCTGCCTATGCCGCTAGCGACGCCGCTGGCTAAAGCAGTGGAGCAAGTATTATTTGAGAACAAGCTCACAGTAGCAATGGCCTCCGCAGTGCCTGTGATCACGGGAGCGTTGTTATTCGCCGGTCCCGTCGGGGTTGCCGAACTCACTATGGGCGCCGCTGGGCTCGCGGAGTCTTCAATAAAGTTTAACGCGGTCGATGTGCATGCACCGAGATTGCCCGAGACATCTGTGGCATTTCCATAAATAGTTGTTGTCGTGTTATCGGCTGCTGAAATCGTAACTGTAAAGTTTCCGCTGCCGTTCGCAGCGCCAGAACTAAGTGCGACGGTGCAACCAGAATTTGTATACAACGCTACGGTAGAGTTCGCGTCCGTTGTTCCGGCAACAACGGGGACGTTGTAATTTGCCGGGCTCACAGGTGAAACGCTAACGACATTTAGCACTGGCCCAGTGGAATCTTCAAGGTAGGTAACATTAGTAGTTGAGCAGACCGATGGGTTTCCAAGAACATCGTAGGCCCGGCCATAAACGACGGTGCTTGTGTCATTAGCTACAGAAATCGCAATTGAGAAATTGCCGGTTCCATTGGTCGGGCCGCCAGCTAAGGTGGTTGTGCAAGCCGCGTTCGAGAATAGAGTAACTGTAATATTGGCGGCTGCAGTTCCAACAATCGTCGGTGAATTATTATTGGCTGGGCTTAGTGGTGTGCTGCCAACCATGACGGGTGGGGGAGGGCCGGCTGAGCTTTCAACGTAGGTGAGTGAAGCGGTCGTACACGCCGAAGAGTTCAGTGCCACGTCGGTTGATTTGGCATAAACATTAGTTGTAGAATCGTTGGCGACCGCGATCGTAACAGCGAAAGTTCCTACGCCGCTGATCGTGCCTGATCCGAGTGAAGTCGTGCACGTCGCATTATTGTAAAGCAGAATGCTCGCGCTAGCTTCACCAGTTCCGTTAACGACGGGACTGTTATTGTTCGCAGGACCTGCAGGTGTCGTGCTGCTTAACACAGGAACGCTCGGCGCCGTTGAATCCTCGACATATGTCAAAGTCGAAACTGAGCACGAGGATGGATTGCCAGAGGTATCTACTGCCTTGGCATAAATCGTAGTCGACGTGTCATTCACCACTGGGGTCGCAATCGAGAATACGCCTGATCCATTTGCTGTTCCGCTTGCCAATGAAGTCGCGCATGCTGCATCGGAAAAGAGGGTCACTGTAGCACTGGCTTCAGTGGTTCCGGAAACGGCTGGATTGTTGTTGTTACGCGGACTAACGGGGCTCGTGCCAGTCAAGACAGGAGCTGCGGGTGCTGTCGAATCTTCTACATAATTGCGAACGGCACTACATGCAGAAATATTTCCGGAAGCATCGGTGGCCGTCGCGTAATAAGTGTTTGTTGTGTTGTCCAAGACTGTTAGAGGCAAAGTAAAAGTTCCGCTACCAGATGCCGCAAAAGTAGATAGTGCGGTGGTGCAGGCTGCTCCGGTATATACAGTCACAGATGAATTCGCCTCAGCTGTCCCATTTAGAGTCGGAGAGTTATTATTAGCGGGGCTTACCGGCGCAGTACTGCCAAGCACGGGAGCGGCTGGAGGGGCCGAATCTTCGACATATATTAGGGGTGAAGTGGTGCAACTCGAAGGCGTTCCAGCGGGGCTGACAGTTCTTGCGTAAATCCATCGAGTTGTGTTGTCACTTACCGCAACTGGGATTGCGAAGGTTCCGCCGGCGTTAACTAAACCGCTTGCCACTGACGTTACGCAAAGAGCGCTTGAGTAAAAAATTATTGTGGAATTGGCGAGTGCAGTTCCATTGATCGCTGGATTGTTATTATTCGCCGGGGAGAGTGGCGTTGTGTTAACCAATACCGGTTGAGCAGGAATCACCGAATCTTCAACATAACTCACAGAAGTCGAGGAACAGCCGGAGACATTACCGGCGAGGTCAGTAGCCTTTCCATAAATCGTTGTTGTTGAATTGTCGGAAACCGTTACGGGCACTGAGAATCCGCCAGACCCATTGGCGGAGCCTGAACCAATCACAGTAGTGCAAGGCGCATCCGAGTAAAGACTAACAACAGCCGAGGCCTCACTGGTTCCAGTTACGACGGGGGAGTTATTATTTTTTGGGCCGACTGGGTTTGTTGCGGAAACCGTTGGCTGCCCTGGGGCAGTAGAGTCTTCGACGTATATGACGGAAGCTGTCGAGCATGCGGATGTCGTTACACCATCTGTTGCACTAGCACAAAAAGTGGTGCTCGAGTCGCTTAGTACAGCAACCGCAATTGAAAACGCGCCGAGACTATTTGCGACGCCGGTTCCAACTGACGTGGTGCAGGAGCAGTCAGAAAACAGCGTAACGGTTGAAGCTGCCTGAGCGATTCCACCAACACTAGGGTTATTGTTACTTGAGGGCCCTGTCGGTGAAACCACGAGATTTTTCGGCGTGAACATTCCGGCCGGAAGTCCTTCAATGTCTTCCGTCGGCTGCGCACCGCATGCGGCAATGAGCAAGGTAAGGCAAAGCCCTGCTCCCTTCCAAAACGGATTTTGTTTTTGCCCAAACCTGCCTAACATTTACCCGCCTACATACGTTCAACATAATTTTTAGGGCTGACATATATTTATCGGGGATTTATCGGGGGTTCTTTAAAGAATTCAGTAACTTAACATATGATGGAATTCTCATATATTGGCCTTCCTACGCGTTGTATTCAGGTTGAGCTATGCCTCACAAAATGACGGCGTCTCAAAAATAGAAGGTAAGTCCCGATCCCACATTGAGAGACCGGCCGGGGCCGAAGTTCATTTTGAAATCGGTCCTGATGTAGAGCTGCTTGTTGATTTCGATTAACGGAGCAAATCCAATGTGTGAACCAAACGAAGTTCCGAACTCGAGTTCCCTTAAATTTGTTCGCCCGTGGTAATAGTGAACATCCGCGCCGACATAAGGAATAAATCGAATTCCCTCAAAGTCCATAGTGAATGCGATGGAGATAGCGCCGCTATAAAAGACTACGCCCTTTGCCATGATCGAGGTGAAGGAGTATTCGGGATCGAAGATGGGCATCGTATGACCATATAAAATTCCCCAGTATGGATAGGTATCGCGAACGCCGAAAATCCCGTAGGGGAGAAATCGCCCCGCGAAAGCGCTCACATAGGAGGTTTGTTTGCCCTTATTAGAATCGCCCGTGGGCTCAGGAGCCTGAGCCCAAACGAAACAAGGAAGAAGAAAAGTAAGAATCAGCGCGCGCATGTTTTAGGGACATTCATACGCAAGGCCAGTCACAGAAGTTTGATTGGCAGAGTATTGTTTTACGACAACAAAGTTAGCACCTTTATTCGCAGCTTCCTGTTTCATGTCGGCGAGTGCCTCTTCCGCAGTGCCCTTGGTTGACATCGTTGTCCCGGTGACTTTACCGATTTCTTTGCAGTCTTTGTCAGCGGCTTCACGAGTAACAGTGACCTCCTTCGTGTCAGGTGTGACCGAGCGAGAAGAGCAAGCGCCGACCAACAAACTTGAAACCATCAGAAGAACCGCTTTAACGAACATTTCTGAACCTCCGTTATGTTGTCTGGATCTAGACGCTAACATAGACCCTCAAAACTGAGTATGAAGTTGTAGAACAAACGCGACATCCGGTGCGTTATTCACATACAGATTATCTTGGCGGTTGTCGTGATCCCCAACGCCCCAGTCTTCCACTAGTAACAAATTGATTTGATGCCCGTTGCGCGACCGCCATCGCGGCCCAAGGCTTTGCGAGCCGCGCCAATAAACCAAACTATTCCAGCCCGACGCTATACGAAAAGCAACTTGGCCACGGGGATCCGTCGTTGTGTAGTTGTACGAAAGTTCACCCTTGTTCATGATGGGAGATTCGGCTCGTGCTTGCATGATGAATCCCCACTTTTGACCAAAGCCGAAGTCGAAAGTCAGCTCGTACATTTGCGCCCATCGACGTTGTGGCCAGTCCTTAAAAACGTCATTTTTGCCGAGGCCAGTGAAGCCGGCTGTTGCCCAAACTCCGGAATTTGTGAACAGTGGCGCTCCCAAATGCGCGAGCAAACTGTAATCGTAATGTCCTGAACTCCAGCCACTTGTGGATTTAGCGAGGGGCGCCTTTACTTGGGCGCTGAGCGCGAAGCCGCATTCGCAAGAGCCATTTTGGCTGCCGCGCCACTGCCACATCCAGTACTTCATTTTTAATTTTACGTTTCCGACGGCCGTTAATGTGGGTTGCATTTGCCCGGTGCCGCTGGTTTTCACTTCATATCGATTGCCAAAATCCCCGTTGTGATTTCGTTGAAATCGCTCACTACCGATTAAGATATGAAACTGGTCGATAAAGTCATCAAGCACGCCACCACCGCGGCTAGCAAATGGTGCCTCAACTGAGACGGCAAGCCTCTTCCCCAAGGCAAACCCCATTTCCGCAATGACGGAACCTTGTTCAAAATCCGCTTGATAGGTGAGAATTTGTCCTGTCGTGTCGTTGGTTAGATTAAATTCGTCGTTCCACACATTTCCTTGGTTGAGTTCCAAGTTAAACCAAAGCGATTTACCCCATCCCGGCGCCTCGCCAACAGGTAGCTGATGCATCCAACCGATGGGATGCGACAGGCGATAGCTAGGCTTGTTTGCCGCAGCATTAAACCCGCTTAAGACTATGAAAATAAAAACGAATATACGTCGCATGGCTTACGAACGTTTCGGCTCAAAATGAGATTTAATTAAAGGGAATCGTAATCGATGTGGATTTCGCTAGACGCGGCCTTAGCCTGGCATGTGAGGGTTTCGCCAGCGGCCATGTTGTCCTCAAGTAAAATGCCGGGATCGTCTTGGTAGACACGTCCCGCCCGGACCTTACCCATGCAAGCCATGCAGTTGCCCTCTAAGCATGAATAGGGTGGGCTTGCACCGGATTCGATGATCGCTTCAAGGACGTTTTGCTCTGGCTTTAACGTTAAATTCAGTTCTTCACCACCAAGGCTCACTTTTAACTTCGCATTTCCATTTGGTGGGTTTAAGTTTTTGTCGCCAATGAAAACCCGTGACGCAGGACCTGGATCGATTTCAACCTGACTGCCCTGGCCCGGGTGAGCGATGGTGAAACTCTCCATGTGAATTCGGGCCTGATCTACTCCGCGACTTAGCAATCCGGCTTTTACATTCGCCATAAATTGATCCGGGCCACAAAGATAAGATTCTACCGGCAGGGGATGGGCGCCCATAACTTGATCTAAAATTTTAGTTAATAGCTCACCCTCGACACGGCCTTTGAGTCCTGACCATCCGGCTGGAGGCTGCGACATGACATGAACAATTCTCAGTTGGCCTTTGTGTCGGTCGGCCCAATTCGCGAGTTCCTTTGCGTAAATCACCAAGTCAGGACTGCGATTGCAGAACAATAAAGTGACTTGGGCTTTTGGTTCAGAGAGCAAAACGGTCTTTAAAATAGAAAAAATCGGCGTGATGCCACTCCCAGCGGCAGCGAGTAACCAATGATGTGGCCCCGCGGTCGCCGGAGGGCGAAAGAAGTGTCCAGCTGGCGGTGATACTCGGATTACATCGCCAAGGCGCACGCTATCCATAATGTAATTAGAGCCTTTGCCGCCTGACACTCGCTTTATCGTGATTTTTAAATCTTTATCCACGAGCGGAGAAGAACAAATCGAATAACTGCGCGGCACGACCTCGCCATTGATGTTCAAAAACAAGGTGAGAAACTGCCCTGGGCCAAAACGGAATTCCCGTTTTTTTTCCTCTGGTATAGCAAAAACCAAAGATACGGAGTCTGAAGTTTCCGGAATTCTTTGGGCCACTGCGAGTGGCGTAGTCATTTTATCTAAATCGTAACTCATGGAACCAAAACTCCATCACCATGCACATGCACTTGGCAATCCGCAACCCAGTGGGCCGGCCCGATCAAATGTGGTTGCCCATGACCAAGATCCACTTCCAACTTTCCACCAAGCACTTCGACTTTAATATGCGTTTGCCCTGAAGCGCGCGCCTGCCGGAAAGCCGCAGCCACGGCCCCTGTACCGCAAGCTCGAGTAAAATCCTCTACTCCACGTTCAAATGTCATCGTTGAAATCACATCCTTGCCGCCGTTGACGACGAACGTCACGTTTGCACCGGCGTCACCAAAATGTTTGTGTCGGCGCAGTTCAGCGGCCCATTCTTTTAAGGTCGGAGTGGGTAGAAGTTTATCGATCGGAACAACGGCATGCGGAACGCCGCTATTGATCCAATCCACGATCACTTCTTTGCCTTTAACATTAAGACTTAAGTTTTCGCCAAGAAGCTGTACGCTAGGCATCGTAACTTCGATCAAGTGGTCCTTACGTCGCTTTGCGCTAACAAGGCCCGCGGGGGTTTGAAAAGTAAAGACACGCCAGTTTCCGGATTGTCTTGCCGCCCAAAGGCCTGCACACCTCGCCGCATTGCCGCACATCTCAGCGCGTGAACCATCTTGATTATAAAATTCCCAGCTCCAATCCGCGCTGTCCGATGCATGCATAAAAAGCATTCCATCGGCGCCAAGCCCGTCAAACCGGTTGCAGAGGCGCTGAGCTACTTGCGACCGTGGCCATCTGCCAAAGGATGTTTTCCACTGGTCTTCAAGAATGGGAGAAGCGACCTCAACAATAAGAAAGTCATTACCCGTGGCGGAGAGCTTGCTGATCAATGATGGCGCTACCTGAAGCATGATTCATTGAGCTACCAAGAATCCGCATATGACACAACATGAGATATCCACAGTCGTTTCATGACTCTGTTAGGAGCGTGGAAAACCCCGATTAGCCGTAGACGAAAAAACTTACCCGGGTATCGTTGTGTCTACAACTTTGGAGGCAGCCAATGACTTGGAAAGTTTTGATCGCACTCGGATTTTTAGTAACTCAAGGGACACTTGCTCAAGAGATAGAGATCCAGTCCACTTGCACGGCAACCAGTTCCTCATTGCCATGCGTGCGCTTCTTAAGAAATTACGATGGCGATACGTTCACCGTAAATATTGCTTATGTTCATCCATTGCTGGGCGATAAAATCACGGTGCGAGTTAACGGGATCGATGCTCCGGAAATGGGCGCCGATAAACCTTGTGAACGCCAAGCCGCCTACAAAGCCCAGCAAGAGGTCGAAAAGTTTCTCGCCAACGCACGTCGTATAGACCTTAAGAACGTGCAGCGCGACAAATACTTCCGCGTCTTGGCCGAGGTCCGGGTTGATGGCAAATCCTTAAGTGAACATATGCTCCAGGCCCGCCTCGCGGTACCCTATGACGGCGGTCACAAAGACGACACCAATTGGTGTAAGCGCTGAGAATCAGGAGCACTTCTTGTCCACATTGAAACGGTACCGGAAACCTGGCGATTTCCGTCCGGAGAAATTTGACCCAGCGCTTGCGAACAATTGAAAACGCTGAGCGCTCAGGCAGTACTTTGCCGCCATAGGTGTAACCGACAAGCAGTTTCGTACCTCGGGGCAGATGGCTTAATATGCCAGGATGATGAAGGCTAAGTTGTTCCCCATCAAAAATGCGGCCATCAGGCAAAAAGTAAATTGTGGTGCGATCGTTGAACTTTTTGCCTACGAGCGCATAAGCGGTCAGACCATCAACACCGATTTCGCGAAATTTTACGGGTTCATCCGCATGATCCTCCATAGGGTCAAGTTGTATTGGGGAGGGAGGCGGTGGCCGGAATACCGGGTTCGGATCCTCACCAAGAAGGGGCCGCAAATATTGATCTACTGCGGATCGTTTCGCGTCGAAAATCCCAATTGAAGTTTCCGGGTTATACAAAAAGGCGAAAAGGGGCCGATCGGCGATGATAAGGCGTCGCGCTCGAATTTCCGGATCGCCATCCGGAAAATCATTTAGTCCGAGGGCCACTCGAACTTCGGGTCGCGCCATCATCATGCCGCAGCGGCGGCGACCGCGGTGGTCATCATCGAAGTATTTATTCGGCAATCCATAAGCCACCATCGAATGGGTGAGGACGCGTTGCGCGGGAGTAGGGGGAACCGTGTAAAAGCCTTCGAGTTCTATACCGATCGAAAAGTGACTCACGCTTTGGGCCTTGTTCCAAATGCTTCGACCCGCGTGATTTGCGAGCCGTAGCATGTCCATTGCTTGGATAATTTGTCCGCTATAGGTAACAAGAAAGTGTGCCTTACCACCTCGGCGTTTCAACTTTAGGGTGGGAGAATTACCCCCGGTGGCGAAGGTAGATTTATGACGCGGATCGCTTCCGCTGCGGAAGCGGCCCGCTTTAAGCGGTCGTTTTCGAAGTCTTTAATTTATTAACTAAAGCGCAAAATCGTAGGTGACCGAAATCTTACCGCGCACGCTTGTATCCAAACTGCAATTAGCATCGCCGCATGGGACGTCATAAACGCCCTTTGAGCTCTCAACAATTTTGCTGCGCCGGCTGATAGTTAAATTCCTCATCCAGCCGTCCTTCAAATGGTCCGTCTGAACGGTCGGAGTTTCTACCATTAGCGACAACGATAAATAGACGAGTTCATCCAAATTCTTCGGCTTCTGATTGAATCCGCTATAGGTAAAGCTGTAGCCCACGTGAGCGCATCCGCCGCCGCTAAATTCAACCTTCACGCCATTGTCCAAAGTCACGTCTTGGCGCAATACCTTTTTAACCTCGTCACGAACTACAGGTGATGCTCGCTTGACGGTGTAATGCTGTCCGTCGAGTGGCGAGCGGAAACCGTCGAAGTTGAAAATGCAGCCATCGTCAGCTTGTGCGAACGTGCTAAAACCAAATACCAAAAGTGCGGCGGCAAAAGTCTTCATAAGAAATCCCCCTAGAGTTACCGAAGGCGATAACAAAGGCACCAGGCAGATGCAAATCATCACCAGGATAATTGGTCGGCAGAAAGATTTACTCTCAAGGCACATTAGCCTCAGGGGCCGTTGAGATCATGACGCAAACTTTTCTCCGCGCGGAGAATCGAACCGCGATTCACTTCCGCAGCGGAAGCGACCTGCGTCAATTTGCTCTTTGGGCGGAGTAGTATAATTGGTGGACCAAATCCGGGCCGCGGCAAGCCACACCAAAATAAAAAAGCGCAGCTTTTGGCTGCGCTTTTTCATCGATCCAAACTCTCGTTCGCGAATTATCGCTTAGAGAACTGAGTGCTCTTACGAGCTTTATGCTTTCCGTACTTCTTACGTTCAACCATTCGCGAATCGCGAGTGAGGTAACCGGCCTTTTTCAAGATCGGGCGTAAGTCTTCGCTGGCCGCGACTAACGCGCGCGAAATTCCGTGCCGGATGGCTTCGCACTGACCAGTGGGTCCGCCGCCAATTACAGTTACCCGAGCATCGTATTTGTTACGAGTGTCGGTCACTGTGAATGGCGTAAGAATCGTCATGCGACCAGTGGATGTTGAAAGATAGAGATCAGCGTCTTTACCGTTGATCGTGATTTTGCCGGCACCGGGCTTTAAAAATACCCGAGCTGCGCTCGTCTTACGGCGTCCAGTTGCGTAGAAAACTTTTTTCTCAGAGGCCATGTCGGATGCTTCCTTCAATAGTTAGTGCTTCGGGCTTTTGAGCGCTGTGAGGATGCTCGGCACCTTTATAAGCCTTGAGTTTGGTGATGAGCTGTCGGCCGAGCTTCGTCTTCGGCAACATTCCAGCCACTGCTTCAGTAATAATGAATGAAGGATCTTTCTCACGCATTTGCTCAGCCGCGAGTTCCTTTACTGAACCGAAGTAACGTGATCGACGGAAGTATTTCTCTTGCGTCCACTTGTTACCGGTCATTCGGACTTTCTCACTGTTAATTACAATGACGAAGTCGCCAGTGTCCATGTGAGGAGTAAATTGCGGTTTGTTTTTGCCGCGGAGAACTTTTGCGATCTCAGTGCACATACGGCCCAAGGTTTTGTCAGTCGCGTCGACCAACCACCATTTGCGCTCAACCTCACCGGACTTTGCATACCAGGTCATCATCGTTATCGTCCCTCTTTAAGAAGGCGATAGTTCTAAAGTTTTCGGCACTTTAAGTCAAGAACCTCGGGGTAATGGACTTTCATTA
>JAYSTF010000114.1:0-3280 GCA_043720065.1 Pseudobdellovibrionaceae bacterium
ACGCGCCCGTTGGCGTTACTGGCGGCCTTCATCGCTTGGAATTACATGTACAACTCGGCGGCGGATTTGACACCGTTTTACACTTTGCAAATCGTCGTCGCACTTGTTCTTTCGTGGATCGGTGCAGGCCGCTGTCTCGGCATGGATTATTTTTTCTTTAAACGCCAGCGCGGATTATTGTGGTGAAGGCCTCAAAGGCTTGGATGGTTGCCGCGGTGGCGGCCCTTCTCGTGTTTGCTATAGCGTTTGGACGTTGGGTACTTCTCGGCAATCAAATTCCCCGCGAAGAAATCCTGACGCCCCATCTGCGTGTGTTGGCTTACGAATCTTTCACCGGCGTTTCGGGACCTGGTCCTGAGTTAATTAAAGAATTTGAAAAAACCTGCAATTGCCGCGTTGAACTCCTCTCGACTTCAGAGGCGGGATTGATTTTAGAGAAGCTGCGTCTGGCTGAGAGCACTTTAAAACCTGATGTCGTCATTGGCCTTGATCAACTGACGCTAGACGAGGCTCGCAAGGTGACGAAGTGGGCGCCGGTTGAATTCGCGGACGTTCCATGGGAGTCGGTCGTTAAACCTTACGTGCAGTCGGAGTTCATACCCGTGGATTGGGCGCCGTTAACGTTAATTTGGCGGCGTGGAGAGTTTGACCCACCAAAGAGCCCGACAGATTTGCTCGATCCAAGGTTACAATCTTCGATGTCGCTTCAGGATCCGCGCACCAGTACTCCGGGAATGCAATGGCTTTCCGCGCTCCATTCTTGGGTGGGAGAAAGCCAATTGTCTGGTTACCTGCAAAAGTTGAGGCCTAATATTCACTCTGTATCGCCCTCTTGGGCAAATGCTTACGGTCTGTTTCAGCGTCGTCAGTCGAAGATGACGTTCACGTATGTGACGTCCCTCGTTTATCACTGGACCGTTGAGAAGGACATGGGCTACGAGGTCGCAAATTTTTCCCAAGGCCATCCACTCCAAGTAGAGTACGCGGGAATTCCTGAAGCATGCGGCCAGTGTAAACTCGCCGTCGATTTCATTCATTTTCTCTTATCCGCGCCGTCGCAGCGTCACATTATGACAACCAACTACATGTTTCCCGTTCGTGACAAAGTGAGCGAGGGGACGCCGTTCGCGCAACTGCCTAAATTGCCATTGCTCGAAGAGGCACATAACAAAAAATTTATTGCGTCGAAGGACAAGCTCCTGGAAATCTGGCAAAAGGCCATGGAATGAAGCCCCGGGCGTTGCTGCGCAGTCTAATCGTGGTAGCGATGCTGGCACCGCTCATAATTTTAATTAGCAAAAGTGGGTACCCCGATTTGCCGCCGGCCCGATTGCTTGTTAAGACGGTTCAACTCTCTTTTCTTCAAAGTTTTTTGAGCACAGGGGTAAGCCTTGTCCTTGGTTTAATCGGCGCACTTGGCCTTTGCGCCATCCCCGTGGGCCGCAGGCTTACTATTGTTGAGGCATTTGTTTTAATTCCAAGTTGGATGCCACCTCTTTTCGTTATTTTGTCGAGCCTGAACCTTGTCACAAAGTGGACGACATTTCCCCTCGGAATCGCTGGTGTCGTGCTCGTACATTCAATTATGAACTCTGGACTAGTAGCCGTGGCAATCAGCCGCATTTTTCGAGCGCGCCTAGGCGGGCAAGTTGAACTCGCCTGGCTCGAAGGAGCTAAACGATTTCAGTTTTTTCACAGCGGAGTATGGCCACAGGTGCGGCGCGAAGTCGGTTTGATCGCGGTCGTCGTGTTTGGCATGTGCTTCACGAGTTTCGCGGTCCCATTGATCGTTGGCGGAGTTAGCGCCTCAACTCTTGAAGTATTCGTTTATCAACAGCTGCATTCGGGGCGTGGGCTGCCTATTGCAGTCGGCGTTGGGCTTTTGCAAATGTGGATTTTGTCTCTACTCGCAATCTGGGCCTCCTCGGGTTCAGCTCCTGTTCTTGCGGCGACAAGAAATTTGCAATATCTGGCGGTGCCGTGGGCTCTGGCCCTCCCGATTTCCGTTTCTTTATTTTTGCTTTTAGGAAGTGGCTGGAGTTGGGCGAAAGGTTTCTCGCAAATTACCGAATGGCCGAGTCTTCAGGAGGCCTTCGCGGAATCTTTAGCGAATAGTTTAATCGTGAGTTTAGGAGTTGGTGCCTTGGTCGTGGCACTGATACTAGTCAGCGCCTTTGCTCTGCCACACGAAGTTTTTCGCCGCTGGTTATTGGGATATTCGATGCCGAGCACGGTTTTGGTAGGCATAGCCTTGATGGTAATTGGGCCATCAACGGGTCCGTGGATTTTGGCAAAAATTATTGTGGGCTTGAGTCTCATATTATTTCCTCCGCTTTATCGCTGGCTTGCGGACAGCGCTATTCACTCGCTTCAGCCGCAAGTCACAGTCGCTCGTACTCTTGGGGCTTCCTGGGGATTAATTTGGCAGCGGATATTAATTCCGCAATTGGCAAAGGATTTGGGATTAATTGGAGCGCTCGCGGCGATTTGGGCCAGTGGAGACTTTGCACTTTCCGCACTTGTGGCCTATCAAGATGTAACACTAGCAATGCTTGTTGATGAATTGATGTCGTCATACCGGTTAGAGTTGGCCACATGGTTACTGGCGCCGCTCTTGGCCGTGGGATTTGGATCAGGTTTAGTTTTCTTTGGAGTAGGTTATGTCGCGAGTCGAAAACTTAGTTCGGGACTACGGTGATTTTCGCCTCGATATCCCGCTCTGGGAAATCGCGGACGTAGGGATCACCGCGCTTTGGGGACCCTCAGGTTCTGGGAAAACTTCGGTCTTCCGCACCCTGATTGGTCTGGAGGAATCGCCGACCTTGAAATGGATCTTTCGGGGGGAGGACCTGGCAAAGCTACCTGTGCCGGCTCGGCGCCTTGGTGTCGTTTTCCAAACCCTTGAGCTATTTCCTCATCTGTCGGCGGGCGACAATATTCGCTTTGCCGCACGCGCAAGAAAACGCATTGCATCTGAAAGCCAAACCGATCTTATGCGGCTTGCCGAGGAGCTACAAATCACTTCCATCTTGGATCGCAACGTTCAAGTTCTCTCGGGTGGGGAGCGGCAGAGAGTCGCATTAGCGCGTGCACTTATCGGCGAGCCGCGCATTCTTTTGCTCGATGAGCCGTTCTCAAGTCTTGACGCTGATTTGCGCGGCGACGCGAGGCTTTTGTTGAAGCGCGTCGTTGGTCAGCACCAGATTCCGACTGTGATAATTACGCATGACCGCGACGATCTTTCAGCATTGGCTGACCACGTCACCAAGATTTCCGGTGG
>JAYSTF010000115.1:0-3252 GCA_043720065.1 Pseudobdellovibrionaceae bacterium
CCCGAATTTCCTTCTCTTTCTGCAGGACACATTCGCACGAGCGAGTTGACCGGCCGCCTTGAAGCCCTGGTCAATGAATTCGCCGACCAAGTTTACAAAGACAGTACAGAGCCTTGGGACCTAGCCCTGATCGGCACGAAGTATGCGCGGGAGCTGGCCCTAGGGAAAATTCCAATTCTTGATGGGCAGTTGCAAACCGGTTATTTAGCGCTTCCTCGGGCTCTCGAATCTTTAAAGTCCGCCGACGGACAAATGCCGGTACCCCAAAGAACGCGGCTTGACGGAGAATATCAAATACCCGGCGTAGACAGTGGCAAGGCCCAGCAATTTGCTTGTCTTGAATTCTTAGGTGTTTTTAGAATGAACTCCTGTTGAGGATAGGTGGAACATCGCGCCAGGAAAAGCTTGGATAAGGGGGATCGTAATGAGCAACACGTGAAACTTTATATTTCATCCTAGTCGGTGTGAGTCCGACCTGATCAAAGCCGAGCAGGCAGGTCAGTAGCGAGTCTTGCTGGGTGCCGAGCAATCGTCGCTCTGAAGCGTAGACAGCGAGAGTGCGGGTTGTGAGGGTCCAGCTCCGAAATCTATGACGTTGTGGATGCTAACGTTTTTGTTTCTGCGGAAAGCAGTAACCGCTGCCGCCGATAGGCGAGGGGGCGCGGGCCACCGGAGTTTTAGCCAGCGGCAAGTGCTCAAAGTGGATGACCAGGAACCTGGGACGCCCCTTCGTTCTGCACTTTAAAATTCGAGTTAACGGGACCTCGATGACCAAAACCCAATCTTCAGGCGCTGGAAGCGACGCGACCTGCGGAGCCAAGAACAAGTCGTTTCAATGCAGTAGGAAATAGCAAGCGAGAGCGTAGCATTTCCGATGACGACGGGGAATCTTACGAATCCATAGTATCAATGAAGCCGGGACACCGAATCTGTAATGACCGGGACCCGGTGGAGAGAAGGGAGGAACAAATGAATGCAACGAATGACGGAAACAGGGGCGGTGCTCAGCCACCGGAATCCCTGTCAACGAAACTCAATCGTCTATCTGAAACAGCGAGAAGAGAACCAAGCCGCCAGTTCCAGAACATCAATCACCTGATCACGGTGGAGATGTTGATCTGGTCGTTTGAGCAGCTACGCAAGGATGCTGCGGCTGGAGTGGATGGGGTCACGACTCGAGATTATGCAAAGAATCTTCGTGGCAACATCACGGAACTTTATGCAAGGCTAGTGGCAAACCAATATCGCGCGCAGCCGCTCAGGCGAGTGTATATCGAAAAGGAAGATGGGAAGAAAAGACCCCTCTCGATTCCGGCACTGGACGACAAAATCGTTCAGCGTGCAGCGACCGAGCTGCTAAACAGAATCTACGAGAACGATTTTTTGACCTGCTCCTACGGATACAGACCGAATCGCGGAGCGCACGATGCCTTGGATGCAATCGATCGCGACATCACTTTTGGCAAAGCCAGCTATGTTCTGGATGCGGATATCAGCGACTACTTCGGCAGTATTGTGCGAAGCGAGCTAATGGAGATGCTTCAGAAAAGAATTGCGGACAAAAATCTGCTGCGGCTGATTGGCAAGTGGCTCAATGTCGGAGTTATCGAGGATGGTCGTCTACTGCTGTCGGAAAACGGCACTTATCAAGGGACGATCATTAGCCCCGTATTGGCAAACGTATATTTGCATGGGGTGTTGGATCAGTGGTTCGAAAATGAAGTGAAGCCGCGGATGAAAGGCGAGGCAAAGTTGTATCGCTACGCAGATGATCTCATCGCGACCTTTCAATTTAAGGATGACGCTGACCGCTTCATGCAAGTTTTGATCAAGCGGTTTGAGAAGTTTGGGCTTAGGCTCCACCCCGATAAAACTAAACTCATCGAGTTTGGTCGCGCGGCGTGGACGAAAAGCAAGAAAGCCGGTGTTAAGCCTGCTACATTTAACTTCCTCGGGTTTACGCATTACTGCGGCACAACTCGCAAAGGGAAGTTCAGTGTGAAGGTGAAGACAATGGCAAAACGATTCAGCCGTAGCCTCAAGCGGATCAAGGGGTTGTGTCAGACGCGAAGGCATTACGACCTACGCGAGCAACATGAGTTCCTACGGTCCGTTCTACTGGGGCACTACAATTACTATGGGAGACGTTCAAACTCAAAGAGCCTGGCCCAGTTCCACGAAGCCGTGCGCGGTATTTGGAAGAAGTGGCTCGGGCGTCGGAGCAATAACAGCTACGTCCCATGGGAAAAGATGGTCAAGATCCTCGGGCAGTACCCACTACCCAGGCCGAGAATCACTCAGGGTGGACTCGGTCGCCGAAGTCAAATCCCGCTGTTCAGTGAGTTCATTTGAAGAACCGTATGCATTAACAGTGCACGTACGGGTCAGTGAGGGGCCTCGGGGAGCGATCCCCGAGGTCTACTCGGAATAGGGGGTTTTGGCCATGGCGCCGAGCATGGGTGCCTTGGTTCCGCTTATAGGTAAGCGGCAGTGCCCTAATTTTGGCCCCTGAATTTTGGTTGGCGCAAGGTTTTTTGAATTTTCGGGTGAGATTTTGGTGAGTTCGCCAAGTTTTGAACGAGGTTTGGCCTTGGTGGGATTATTGGGCCGTCACGTAAAGTCGAAATCTGGAAGTTGTTGAAAGTCGTCCAAGGTATTTTGCGGTGGTCCTCGTGCGGGCCATGGCATGGGCGGCTTCACTGCCAGCCCCAGGTGCGTGAGGATTTTCTTAATGACTTGCGGGTCCTCAATGGCGGCGATGATTTTCATTTTTTCCCCGCACAGGTGGCAGGTTTCGATGTCGATGTTGAATACGCGTTTTAGGAGTTTCGCCCAACTGATGCGAGATTTTGCCGGTGGCTGACCTGCGTCTGGCGTTGGCGCGGGACTTAAAGGTGGTTTTGGGACGATGAGTGACCGGTACTTGAAATGAGGTGCAAAGACTCCGGCAAACCGGGTCAGGTGAACGCGCGGTCTTGGCACGATAGCGGGAGGTTTTTGCAACCAATCCGTGTGATGAGTTGTGATCGTTTTCGGGCAGCGTTCTTAAGGTCAGGGCTTTTTTGCCTTTATTTGGACCAAGCGCGAATCTGTAGGTGACCGCACCAGCCTGGAGTCTTGCCAGGGAATCGTCTTCGGCTTGAAGATCGATTTGCAAATGGTCTTCTTCATCCCGTTTGATTATCCCGCGCCTTTCGAGCATTTTCGTGGTGCGCAGGATGATTTTGTCCAGCACTGTTGCAAGCTCTGATG
>JAYSTF010000116.1:0-8802 GCA_043720065.1 Pseudobdellovibrionaceae bacterium
AGGCGCGCTAAGCGCGCCTTTGACGCAAAGTTGGACAAAAAGTCGACGGGCACCTTATCAAATAGACATCTATCCTGTCTAATGTCATGATAATGGACATTAGAGGTGTCCATGGCAACCTTCCGAACCCGGCTGTTGAACCTGCGCAAACTTTCACCTAAACAATCGTTCTTTCTATTTGGACCACGCCAGACTGGCAAGAGTAGCTTGCTAAAGAACGTGTACCCCGAAGCTAAATACTTAAACCTTTTAGATCACGGCCTCTTCATGCGTCTAAACCAAGACCCCTCTCTCGTGCGTAAAGAACTTCGCGACAGAGATAAAGTTCTAATAATTGATGAGATCCAAAAAATCCCGACGCTTTTAGATGAAGTTCAGTTGCTCATTGATGAAGCTAAAGTTCAGTGCATTTTAACCGGATCAAGTGTGCGCCGCCTTAGAAAATCGGGACTAAATCTGTTGGGTGGTCGAGCTCGATCGTTCCATCTTCATCCATTTTGTTTTTCAGAAATCCAAAACCGATTTTCACTGATGCGAAGTTTAGAGTTTGGCACACTCCCCCCGATATTTAACTCGGATTCGCCAAAGTTAGATCTTAGTGCGTATTGTGGCGACTATCTTCAACAAGAGATAATGGCAGAGGGCCTAACTCGCAACTTGCCAGCTTTTTCTCGATTTTTAGAAATCGCTGCGCTCTTAAACGGGCAACTTTTCCAATATACGAAAATTCAGGAGAGAACCGGAATAGCTAAATCAACTGTCATTGAATACTTTAAGATCCTTCGTGACACACTTATTGCATTCGATGTGCCCGCCTGGACAAAGTCCGTAAAAAGAAAAGCTATCTTAACCAGCAAGTATTATTTTTTCGATGTGGGTGTTTTGCGTACATTACAAAAGCGAAAGCGACTAAGGTCATCAACGGTCGAGTTTGGCGAAGCCTTCGAAACTTTCATTGCCCACGAACTAAAAGCTTACATAGATTGTTACTTTCCGACTGAGTCCCTCAACTACTGGCGATCCACGTCACACTTCGAAGTGGATTTTATTTTAATGGATCAAATCGGCATCGAAGTTAAAGCCACGAATAAAATTGTCAATTCCGACCTGAAGGGTCTTCTTGCGCTCAAAGACGAAAACGCCATGGGAGCTTATGTCATCGTCAGCCAGGACCCAAATCCACGCAAAGAAAATGGCGTATTAATCCTTCCCTGGGAGGAATTTTTAAGCCGCCTATGGAGCCACGACAATTTCAAGAAGCTATAGAAGGTGATTCAATTTGAGAAAAAGACCCCGAAGACCGAGAAAAAATGAAGATCGGGTCTCTGGATTGCGCTATGATATACATCTTCATAGGGAACTTGGAGGATAACGATGCCCGTGATAAAATCAAGACCAACTAAAATTTCAGTTTTAAATGTAGACGGTAGCGGTCAGGCACCGGGATCTTTTACCGTTCAATTAACTGCCAATCAGACGTCACTTTGGCCGGCAGGATCAACAAGCCTTATTGCATCCGGGGCCCAAGGAATGATCGCAGACTCCTCACCCGATTTGCCTCCAGGACGTACTCTAGGTATCTCCACAACCGGACAAGTCCTAATTAAGGCGACAGCCGATGCGCCTCCTGTGGATATCAAACGACCTTGGGTTATCGAGGTTAAAGACTCTCCGATTGCCACTATTTTCAATCGCACTAAGGGAAAAACTTACGGCAAAACTTATAATGGAACGAACTGGTACCAGTGCATGGAAGAGGCTAACGATGGTGATCTGATTGAAATTTCCCCAGGCGCTATCAACCAAACAGTTGCTGATTGTCAAAATTATTTTTACTTCCTCGACAACACAGCCATGACCATTTCAAAAGGCGTTACAATCCGAAATATCCCAGGGCGCGGGCGTTGGAGCTTGTTCGCGGCTGGCGTGACGATTCCCAGTTCACTCAGCGGCATTACGATTTTTAGTCCGACCGCACTCGAGGGCCGCAAATCATTTACGATTGAAGGCTTTAACATCGTCGATCAATTCGGCATCGATCGAGACGCGTACGGCGTGCGCATTCGAGGCGACGCTAGCTCGGGCGCTAACTTTAACAACATGCACACGGCAGCCACCTTCCGAAATTTCAAGGTTGGCAAAACAAGTACAACCGCCGGCAGTGGTTTTAATAATGGAGCCGAAACACTCACTCTCGAGGATGGACATATTTTCGACTGTGGCTGGAGCGGCTATGAGCATAACTTATACATCAGCGCCCGCACCCTGATTATGAAGGGTGTCCGCTGTTCGCGAACTCGGGGCGGACTCGATGGACATCTATTAAAGGGCTCTGCGGTTAATGCAACCATCGAAGGATGTGTTTTCGAATCAGATCCAAAACTTGGCGATTGCACCCACCATATTCAAGCGAAGGCCGGCGGCAACTTTGTCGTTCGCGGGTGCCTCTTTATAGATTCACTTGCCAATAACTCTGCTGGGCGCGGGCCGATAAATATGTGTCGTGAGCTTGCGGAAGACTCGTCGCCAAACTTTGAACCTTGGGCCGGACTCGCGGGCAACTCCCTGCTTGTTGAAAAGTGTGTTTTCGTCGGCCACTATGGGCGTGCTGCGGTATATTTTTTCCCGGTAGGGCACACCTACAATACGGGTCTAACTATGGCTTCAGTTGTTATTCGGGACAACATCGGAATGATTGCGGATACACCAAGCGTGATACCAGACTTTCCAGGTCTTGCCGGTGCTGATTACAATAATCGTAAACTTTGGATTTTGAATGACCCCGTAAATTCGCAGTCTTGGGTGGAGCGCGGCAATAGCGTCATGCCCTTTGGCCAAGATGAACCGGGATTTAACGAAAAGCTACTGCTACGGTATTTGCGCACCGCCGGACCAATCACGGTACCGCGTGTGATATCAACGTTACGCTTTGTTTATCCTCATGGTTTTGTGGCACGAAGCGATGGTTTTGCTGGACTCGGGTAGTTGATCAAAGGAGTTTGAAGTATGCCAAAAATAGTTAGCGGTAAAACATCTATCCGGGTTGTCGCTTCAGGGCAATTACCTGCCTGGCGAATGGCGATGACGCAAAATGATCGCTTGTATAACGTGAGCGCTGCCGAACCCGACCAGGCGAATTCATCGATCGTTTTCCCTGGCGGAGTTGTGCCTTATGGCTTTACTACGAATGAACTCTACGCGCGCGACGTTATCTCAGGTTATGCCTCTGGCGTGTTAGTAGAGGATGTTGGCGGACTCTATGGCACGATGATTTATGGAACCGGTGGCCATACTCGGATTCAAACTCAGCTGCTCAGTTTAAGCATCTCTGATGACTCGCCCACATTCGGCTGGTTTCAACAGCCTCAATTTGAGACATCGGCTATCAATGGTGCTGAAATCTATTATAATCGGGCCGAATTCGATGCTCTACCCACTAATCGAAAAACTGGAAATGGTGTAGAGACCGAGGGCGACATGACGGCTGCATGGCTCGCAGCAGGCGGCCAATTCCCAATGGGTTACGAGGGATGGATCTTTCCTAAAAAACTCATATACGGGCAATTGGGCCGTAACAACCCCCATGGATTTAGGTATATGGCCCCCTGTTATCTTCCAATTGCTATGACTGGAACTGGCGCGGGCGGTTACTTGGTTGTTGAAGCTCCTCAAGGACCTTTTGCACAGAGTTGGATTCCTGCGGGTTCCAAAGCATCAGATTTGACCGATCCCTCGGCTCTTTGGCCAAGTGGAAATCGCAAATGGCCGATTTGGTGTAAGAACGTGAGGACCGGGGCGTGGACTAGACTTCAAGGTTTTCAACCAGACTACCCTCCCTATGGATTTATTCGGCAGCACACAGCCGTCTCTCGCAGTCAAAAAAGAGTCTACGTGTCTGTCGACGTTGGCAGCGGAACCACTGCTTACTGGTATATTGATTTTGCAAACGGCATCGCAAATGCCACGGTATCTGGGCTGGTGGCTCCAGCAACCCAAGTAGCTCCCAATCGCGCCACTCCCGGAGCTTTCACCGAAGGACATCCGGGAGGACGACATCTTTGGTATTGGCCCGATCTTGAAAATCCTGCCGGTTTCGTCCTTCAAGATTTGGACTCTCGCACTCAAGCGAGACTAAACATCGGTCAAGGGCTAAGTGTCCCAGCATCCAGTGAACCTGGAATGCAGTATGATGCTACAAACAACCGAATATTTATTATCCAAAATTACGGTGGCTCCGTGATTAAATACCGCTCAGTCTCAATTCCCTCAGACCCATTAAATGCGGCGGGGTATGTTGTATCGACTGAAAAAACCTTGAGTGTTGATAGCTCCGTTAGCATTCAAGGATTCACGCACTTTTATGGAAAAGTTCGCTTTATCCCAGAGTTAGGCGTGATCTTAATTCCACAGGAGGCAGGACGCATGCTCGCATTTCGACCATCGTAAAAATATCTACGGCACTATTCGAAGAACGGCCAAATGGCCAACTTTTCGACATGTCTCTTTTCGAGAACTAGAATTTGATGAGTTCTGTTTTTAAGAACACTATGTTAGCATTTTAATTATGACAGGCAGATTCAAAATGCCCTTACCTAAAATATTCAATCGGAAGTCGGCTGTAATTGCGGTTATTGGCGCATTGGTTTTAATTTTTCAAAATTGTTCCGGCGGATTTAAAGCCGGGTCGGGTTTGGGCAATTTAAATTTGGGAAGTACTCCGCCGGCTCCGGGAACTTGCGTGAACCCAAACTCAAGCCAGTCCATGAATGTGAACGCAGAATTCATTTCCTACTCGCTACAGACCGGAACCACTCAGGCACAGTGTGAGGCAGCGCGCGTCGTGTCCGTATGTCAGGCTTCTGGTGCGTTAAATCCGACGCCACCAATCCCTAGATATACATCCTGCTTGGTCGACACAGCCCCCCCCTCGGCTTGGGCGGTTCCGTCTATAAGCTTCACAGTGGGATCTAACGCATCCTTTGATTTGAAGACGACTTTGCCTCAGGGAACAACGTCTGGCGGAGTGTTTGACATTGACGCTGCAAGCCCCCCTTTGCCGCCCGGAATGCAGCTGGATAAAGGCACTGGCATAGTTTCGCTTGGCACAGCGGCGGTCGGAGTTGTCGATAACGTAATCTTCACTTATGAAAGCAACTAATTAAAATTAATTTATGACAAAATCAAGAATCATTAACCGCAGAAATTTAGTAAAGGGAGCGTTCGCCGCGGCGATCGCAGCGGTCGGATCTGGCTTGATTCCATTTCGCAACCAACCTATCGCTTGGCATATGCCGGATCTATCGGCGCTCAAGCCCGGCGATGAGTTAAATTTGCGCAGCAGCCTTCCCTTCCGGTCAATTTTATTTGGCAACGGCGTGTTCGCCGTCGATCCTTCGGGCGCCCCTCTCCCAGAGGGAATCAACCTTACAAAAGACGGACTTCTGAAAGTCGATCACAAAATTAACTCAATCTGCGTTTCCGGGATCATTTTTAGTTACGACTTCAATCCTGCCTAATTTAAACCTCTTAAAAAGTTCGATGGGATTTCAGTGCTAGAATTCGAAAAAGCTATCAACACTCTGCGCGAGGCGCTTGAGTTTGCTGAGCTGAGCAAAAAAAATGAAACACAATTTAAAATCGTTAGAGATGCTTGCATACAGCGATTTGAATATTGCATCGAACTAGCTTGGAAACTGGCGCTGAAGAAATTAGGATCGCAGACTAAATTTCCTAAACCCGCTGTACGTGAAATGGCCCGCGCCGATTTGATTGATTCCGCCGAAGACTGGTTGGCTTTTATTGAGGCTCGAAATAATTCCAGCCATTCGTATGACGATGGCGTGGCGCAAAAGGTTTTTGTGCAAATTCAGCTGTTTTTTCCTCAGGCCAACACTTTACTGAGTCGCTTGAAGCTGCTCCCATGAAGTATGGTATGACTGAAGAGCAGTTTGCTATTCTTGATCAGTTGGTGATCCAGCCCTTACGCACCCACGGCGCCGAAGTGTTTATTTTTGGATCTCGAGCATTGGGAACAAATCATCCCCACTCCGACGTCGACCTTTTATTTAAATCGAATGTAACCGAAAAAATACCCGCCAACAAAATTGCAGTTCTGAAAGAAGCCATCGAAGAATCCAAATTTCCGTTCACAGTCGACTTGGTCGACGACAGTGAATTGGCCGAAAGCTACCGCCCCCAAGTCATAGCTAGCATCAAACCGATATAATGGTACCAGTACACTTTCCTGGATGCGAAGCATCCAGGAAAGTGTACTGGTACCACCAACTTGCTCGACTTGCTTCGCCGAAAGCTTATACTAAGTTTTGGAACAGGACTTGTTACTTTTCACTGGAGCGATCTTGAATTTAGACTTTTCATCACTCGCGAGCGCTATTGATCAGCTGGAAAAAGCGCTTAATTATTCGATGTCGAACCTAGCAAAAGACCCCGATCTTTTTGAGCAATTTAGAAATTCGACTGTACAGTGTTTCGAGTACACTTACGAGCTGGCCTGGAAAAACTTGCAGCGAAAACTTGAACACGTCCATCCCAACCCACAGATTATTGACGAGCTTGAATTCAAAGACTTGGTTCGCGAGGGTGCGCAGCGTGGCTATGTCAAAACCCCGGAACTTTGGTTTGAATTCAGAAGACTAAGAAATGTTTCCTCTCATGCTTATGACAGACTGAAGGCTCAACAGGTCTATTCAAAGGCGCAGGATTTACTGATCGAAGCAAAATTTCTTTTTGCAGCGATTTCGGCGTAGGCGTATGAAACGCATACACATCGATGAGGGGCAAAAAAAACTTATAATGAACATCTTAAAAAAATATTTTGTAAATGAAAAATATTTTGTTTTTGGCTCTCGCGCAAACGGCAAAAAATTAAAACCTTTTTCCGATTTAGACATCGCTGTTCTAGGCGTCGGCCCAGTCAATGCCTCTAAATTGAACCAGGCTGCGGAAGCGTTTTCGGCTTCTGACCTACCCTTTAAAGTGGATCTCGTGGATCTCAATTCAATTTCCGCAGAATTCCGGCTCAATATCGAGCCCGATTTCATCGAGTTAGTTTAAGTGCCAACACCCTACCGAATCACTTTCTCTAAAGTCTGCACCACGAATCGGGCGGAATCGATGGCCTCTTGCGCGTCAGCCTTTTTATAAAACTCCTGGGGTGTCAGATCTTCGCTACCATAAAAAGCCAACTCGCGATCACGACGGAGACTGCGCGAAATGGTCATGTACTTTTTTAAGTTCTTTTGGACCTCTGGAGGAAAGACTGCACTTTCAGCTTCTAAAATCCCGGAGACGTCGTGGATATGAGGAACTTCGATATTAAAATGACGAAGCAAGGCTTTTAGGGCCAACTCCACCACTTCTTGCGACTGACGTACTACATCAGCCCAACCTTCCTCGCCGAAAAGAGTATCGAGGGCCTTCAATCTTTTTTTGCAACGTGAAATATAGTCTTTCGCTAATCCCCTGTTTCGCATTTTCCCGCCTATTGCTTTAAGTTTTTTTCACCCAGTAAGGATGCCCGTGACTCAAATGCCGCCTGAACTTTCCTTCCGCGATTAAAGATTTAATCCTGGCCATCACCGGCCTAATTCTATTGCGAGGATCAAACTGCACTTCCCCCTCGAGCCCCACTTCAAGCCAAAGGCTAGAGATAGCGTTCCAGTCTCGCGGCACATGAACAAACTGCGGTGAATAAGGTTTATTTAACTTAGGCGCCACACGCTGATCCCAAATTCGATACAGGGACCGCTCTATAGGCACATTCTCACCCAGGATCAAAAGCCAATCAATATCAGACGTCGCGCGGCCTTCCCCTCGCACCGTCGATCCGAATTGAACTATGCCGAGCAAAGCTTCTTTAAAGACGTTCACCGCGACTTGAATCTCCACATTCGACGCTGATGCCCCGACCTTTTCAAGGACCAGGCTATTCAGCGATACATCACGCTCTTTCGCCTCCTTCTGAAAAGAGCTATGAAGATCAATCGGCAACCGCAAAACAAATTTTCCTGAGGCCATAGTACTATAGTATCAAATTTTTAAGAAACATCCATATAATCGGTAACTTATTGAAATTAGGAACAATTTTTGGTACCAGTTCACTAAAATTATCATGCTTCTAATTTAAGCGCTTTTTTAGAACCGTTGTGAACCTTAAGGAGATTAGAGATTTTTCTTTTTGAGTTCCGCCACGAATTCATTAAACGGGAGAATCAGGGCTTATTGTAGTGGTGGCCTTTGCCTGACCCGGAGACCAGTGGAACAGTTCATCTTTTTGCTCATATTGACATCAATTTACGGCGTTATTTGATGTTGATCAAGTGTACTGGTACCCTCTAAAGCTTAAATCCATCCGGCTTGATGTGTGGCCGGGGCTTGATTTTACGCCCCGTTAGCTTCAATAATTCTTCAATCAAAGCGCAATACTCAGCAAAACTCAGATTCGCTTTTTTATATCGAGGATTTCGTTCCATACTTTAAAAATCTCGGCATATTCTTTTACTTTGTTAAAATCCAATGCGGGCACATTTTTAAAAATCGTTAAAATGTCGCTCTTATCGGTGAATTCCCGCGACCTATCGCCGACAAAGGCCTGAATCTTTAGTCCAACCAGGTCCTCAGGACCGACTACGGGATAAGGAAGTGCACCGACCTTCCGCACTTGTTTGAGCATGGCTTGCGCCGCCGGCCGATTCGCCAAAATAACGTCGACCTGCACAGCCCCTGAAAACTGAATGACTTCCAAATTTTCATTTACAGTTTTTAAGCCCAATTGCTGAGCGA
>JAYSTF010000117.1:0-24671 GCA_043720065.1 Pseudobdellovibrionaceae bacterium
AAAATACTTACGAGGCTGCGGACCTTTCCTGTCTCGACGCCGATCATGCGCAACTTTTTTGTAATAGGACTTCCTCGCCATACCAAGTATAAATACTTAATATTTACATATGTCAATGAAATAATTCCCCAATAACTGACGGGTTACCCGACAATAAAATCTTCCGACTAACTCTTCAGAGGTAACAAATATTCTTAAACAATCAGTTTGTAGTTTGCAATCGGCCGGTGCACCCTCGTTTGAAAGTTCCCTGCGACCAATTTCAAGTATCACGATTTTGCGTGGAGTTTCCGCGCTATCGGCAATGAGGGCGAAAAACCATCAGGGCAATGGCCAGCCAAAAAGCTGGAGCCCCTCGTCCACCTGGCGCCCCCAGAACAGCAGGGTCTTGGAATCCAAAGTAAATTCGGCGGATTGTAGCCAATGAAGAGCGGTCACTGGGGCAGAAACTTTAACTGGCGCCTGACCATTGCCTGGTACCCAATAAAGACTCGTTAGTCCGGCCCAAGCTTGATCCTCAACCATTAAAGCAAGTTGAGTTTCATCTGAAGAAACTACGATCTTCACGCCCACGTCTTTACGGTTAGTGGGAGGCCGATTCACGACGGCAGGAATCCTATTGACCAAACGGCACGTCGATAAATCTGAACGGTATAGGCTTACGACTCCACCGCTATCGTCTGCTATAAAAATACCACCGGATTTCCCGATCGCTAGCGCCCTAATTTGACCCATTCCTGCGCAAGAGGTTCGCGCGGCGCCAGTCGCCACATCAACTACATGCACACCGGTCGAATTATATCCGACCAATTGACGACCGTCGGGAGTAAATTGGGCGCTGATCATTTGTGGTAATTGCGTTTTCTCCCATGAACCGACTTTGACCAAATAATCGGGTTGAACGGGAGTGAGGCTGTTCATGACTCCATTCACATAAAACGCCTGCCGGTCAGAGGAGATTGCCTCGACGTAACCATAAATGCCAAGGTCTGCAGCGGAGGAGCCATCGACCGCAGCGGCCACTAAACGACTTGATATCGAGAGGTAAAGCGGGGCATCGGCCATGGCGAGAATCAAATGCTGGTTCCCCGCACCCACCTGCCACCGAGACGATCCAAACCCGAAGCGAAATCCAGAGGGAATGGGCAGCGCAACGCGGTTGTTGCCATCAAAATCGACACTGAACCACTCTAAACAACTATTAGTGCAGGATGGACCGCTTCCTGTTTTTGCATAGGCGATCCGTCCTAATGGCTCGGAGACATCAAAGTACCAAAAGTCGATATCTCCGGGGCCAAGGTTTGGATTGAGTTGGACGGGAGTCGAACCCGGAGTCGCGACCCGCCATAGCCACGGCTCCGCATCCGCCGGGAGCGAAGTATCTTGCGAAGCCGCCCGATACACAACGCCACCGCTCTTAAGAATCTCAAACTCCCGCACCTCTTCCGCATCACTTGCCACCATCGGCGGACTATGGGGCGCAATAGTGCCGCCCGGATCACGATAGTAGAGTCTTCGACCGGGAGTCGCGCTATCTTCAGAGCGGAAATAAACACCCCGTGAATCTGCCGCCATTTTGAAATTCGCGGTGCCTCTCCCGACGGGCTCCACATTCGTCAAGGCGCGCTTAGACCCAGTTGATAAAAATAGTTCGGAAAGGAAGGACTTGTTTTCAAACATCTTTGTCACACTGGCGAGAATGCTTCCGGTTGCCGGGAGATATTCGTACTGATTCACATTTCCATCGACTACTAACGGCGCGGGCCACAGCCGAGCGTCAAGATAACCGCCCAATCGACAACTCAACTGAAGGCTCACTTGTTGACCATCCAGATTCGCGCTGAAAACTCCCACAAATTGGCCGGGAGTTGTCGTCGGAGTATCTTTGGAAATATCAAGACTGTAATCTTGGGCTCTAAATTTGACCATACGCATTTCGACTACTCGAGAGACATTCGTAGGTTGGACTTCTTGTAGTGTATTGTTCACCCGCCGACGAATGACCGCACGGGCAGCAGACAGGACGCGATCGTAACGATGAACCACTTCTAATTGTTTGTTGTTTGGGTCATCAAAACACCAAGCTTCAACCAACTCGTCGGGTATTTCAGTCACCGCACGCTCTTTGAGTTCAAAGATTTTATCCTGATATCCCACCAAATCGCCCTGGTAAGGCGATCGATCGACGTCCGAAGGCTGCAAATTGGTTTCGCTTGCCGCGCATTGAAGAGAGTTGTTTTCGATTAATTTTGCCTCACCCGCTTCAACCCGAATTTCCCGAAACGCGGCCTCGCGCCCTTCACAAGTAAATTCAGGGACAAAGTGGTAGTAGCTGGCGTCTGGTTTACCGCCGTAGCCTTCGCCGTTACCGCCGCCCATCTGTTGACCAGTACCGGTGGTTTTGAGTTGGGCTTTGTTAGAGCAGTTTTGAAAGGGAACCACGGCGAGGAACGCCAGTGCGCAAACCAGTAAAATTCGCCCCCCATTAACCATCATACTCCACTCCTTATTGTGACTGACTCCTAACTTGATGAACAGGAGCAGTTGGTCGGTTGTCTCGTTTTGACACACCCATGGTGTCGAGCGTGCTTAAGTTCATTTCGGCATTTTCTAGCGCCTGCACCAAACGCCGGAAGAAGCGAGCTGCCTGAGCGCCCGCCATTAGGCGTCGGTCAAAATTCATCGTTAAATAGAAAGTCGGTGCCGCCACAATCGAACCGTTTTCGACGAGAGGCCGCTCTTTGACTTCTCCATAGGAAAGACCAATTGGCGACGACCATGAGGTTAAGACCGAATCAACGCCATACTTCGCCGGGGAGCTAATCAAGATAGCGCCGCCACGGTATTTTGCCCAAAGGCTGGGAAAAAACACAGGAAGACGGATCAGCATTTTGGCAAGAATTTTTGGCCATCGCGTGATCAGAGTGCTGAAGATCCGCCATTGTTTGTTTAGTTCGGTTTCCGTGCGCATCTGCTTGAGCCAGTCCGCGACTTCAGTTAGGGACTTGTCCTGCACGTCGCGAACAATATCAATGAACGCGCAATATTCAACTCCCGGAATGTCCACTTCCGATGCAACCGCAATATCGACGGACTCGAATTCCTGAAATCGACGCGGCAGAATACCCAGCGGCCGGTAGAAGCGACGGTTGGCATATTTGAACTGCTCGACCGCCACCGCGGCAGCTTTTGCCAAAAACGCCGTGTATGTTGGGCGATTGCCACTTGGTAGAAGTTTTCTGATGTTCTCGACAGCCGTCAGATTGACGAGATGTGAGAATGTGACTGTGCAGCTGAAGTCGATTTCACGCTCAACAATCGAATAGTTGTTATAAAAAAACTTGTCCGTTTTTCGAGTTTTATACATTTGCTCCACCTTTGTTACTTCCAGTCTATGTAAGTCCCCTCTGGACCTAAATATTCATGTCAGACGCGATTTTTCCGAAAAGATGAGTAGAGGAAAGAGGTTCTCCACATTGACTCAATACGAGACTCATTTTGATGACCTGCTTCAGCGCCTCGAGATTTGGACTCGGGAAGGCCAAAGCCAGGCCGCGCTTCGGGCGCTTCTCGCTTTGCGACTGCGGGAGATCCCCCGGGATTATCGCTTTGAGCTAGCGAGGATCGCGCGCCGATTGAATCATCCTGTTTTGGCGCTGAAGATCATAAATCCGAGCGTGCGTGCCGACCTTCCGAACGACCGGCCCCCAAATGAAAAGGAACGCATTGTTCATGCGGCCACTCTCACTTCTTTGGGCTGCTTGTCCGAAGCCGAGCAAATTTTAAATGCAGTCAATCCAGACGTAGAACCCGATGCCCTCATTAACTTGGCCTTTATTAAATTTAGAAAATGGGAATACGGCGAAGCGCGTCCGCTTCTAAAACGATATTTGCAGTCGAAGGCCATTGACGAATATTCACGAATTGTCGGACTGGTCAACTTGGCGGCGGCGCTCATTGCGGACTCTAAAGAATCGGACGCCATCCCTCTGCTAGAAACCATTACTGAAGTAACGAAGTCGAAATCTTATTGGCTGCTCTTCGGCAACGCGCTTGAGCTGCAGGCGCAGACTCAAATCAGCAAGGGAGAGTACGACTTGGCGCTACAGACGCTCGCCCAAGCCGCTGAGATTTTGCGACCCATTAATGAAATGTATTATTTCTTTGTCGTGAAGTGGCAACGAATCGTGGAGTGCCGAATGAATCCTCTCTCGCCGGAGAAGCTCGCGGCCCTTTCGGCGCTAAGACACCCAGCAGTGACAAATGGCTATTGGGAGGGTCTGCGGGATATCGGTCTGCACGTCGCCATCGCCAAAAGATCAGAGCGCGAAGTTCATGAAGTGCTTTGGGGGACGCCCTACAAGCAGTTCCATCGACGCGCCGAAAAATTTTGGGGCGCACGTATACTCCTGGGCACCAAAGGCGACTTTCCCGTGGAAAGCACTGCACAGGGATTTGGATTAAAACCGTTATTGTTTGATCCTCACGATTTCGTCGACCCCAAAATGCGGGATCTGGAAATGCAGCCCACCCTTGCTAAAGGGCTCGCGATTCTTAGCACGGATCGGTATCGACCTGTGCGCCTTGGCGCTCTTTTCTACGAATTATATCCTAACGAACACTTCGACCCTTTTTCTTCCCCGCTACGGGTAAACAATGTCATCTTCCGGTTGCGACGATTGCTGAAGGACGCCCGTGTTCCTCTCGGGATAAAAGTGAAGGATAACGACATTCAACTTTTTGCCGTGGCTTCAAACGTCCGTCTAACTTGTCGTCGCCGGCGCACCAATCGAAATGACGGTTTTTTGGAATTGGCCCGGCACCACTTTATTGGCCGCGGCTTTACGTTAACTGAATTTTGCTCGGTATCAGGAATGTCGAGAAGCTTCTGCCTAAGGATCTTGCGTAACGGGATTCAACGGAAAATAATCGAGTCCGTCGGCATGGGTCGCGCGTGCCGCTATAAATTTTCGAACTTTAAATCATGATAATGAAGCTAAACTAGAGATTCGATTTGCGACATGATCTTGGCGACGGGGAATAAAGTTCCTGCTACTTCCAGCGCGCGACGTGCATGGGCGCACGCCATCTTCTCATCGCGTAAATATCTGCCGATCGCCTTAGCCAATGCACCCGAATCGCGCGGTGGAACCAATAATCCCCACTCGCCGTCGCGAATTTGTTCCGGAGTACCACCAGTATTCGTAGCAACAATGGCCTGGCCAGAGGCCATCGCTTCCAAAACCACGTTGCCGAAATTTTCTTCGTAAGAGGGTAGCACTGATACATCGAACGACGCTGCAAGCACGGGAGTGTCGGTTCGGTGTCCTAAGAAGTGCACAGACTCGCCAATTCCCTTCGAAGCTACGAGATCTTTTAGGCGCCGCTCGAATCCGGTTTCTCCCACACTTTCACTTCCCACCAAAACAAACCGCGTCCCAGGGAATTCGCGTAACAAAATGGCCGCAGCTTCCACGAATTCGCATTGGCCCTTTTGTTGGTCAAGTCGTCCGATGACACCCACGACTTTGTCGCGCACACCGGCTTTAAACTCGTGTGTACGAACGGCCTCGCTGCGGTGTTTGGGATTAAAACGATCGCCATCCACGCCATTGGGAATGACCACGTATTTTTCAATTGGCACTGGCAGACAAGGTAACAATGCTTCTTTTTGTAAATGGCTCAACGCCACCATTTTTTCCAGCCGCGAATACAAATGGCGATGTAGAAGATCATTTTTGCTAATACCGTTTAGGAACATTCGCGCAAAACCAATAACTCTTATGTTACTTAGGCCCCAAAGAGCAGGTTGAAGAATCCAAAGATTGCGGAGCTGATGAACCATGATGACATCAACGGAATTCTTCCGCAGAAATTTACGTAACAGCAAACTGGTCTTTGGCGAAAAATGATGACCGCCCGGAAGTTCCAATGTTTGAATTCCCGCTTCGCGCGTAGCTTTTCCCAATGGCGACGCCGCACTCGTAACTACGATAGAAGTAAACCCGCGATTATGAAAATGGCGTGCAATCTTGAAGCTCGACATTTCAAGGCCACCCCAAGCACCAGAAAAATTCAGCTGAACGACGGTTTTACTCATTAGCTTAGCTCTGGCGCCCTCATATCGACATCGGCGATCAGGTTTGGCCGCGGCGTGGGCTTTACTTTAAGCAGGCGTAGTGATTCCTCGACCGCCCTTGCTAATTGCGGGTCTTGCCCTTGCCGGTAATCGTGCGGTGCAAATCCCACCTCAATTGTTGGATCAACGCCGTAGTTCTCAAGACGCCAGCCCACATCGGAAAACCATGTCGCGTATTCAGGTTGCGTCGTCACACTTCCGTCGGCCAACTGATGGCGAGGCCAAATTCCCACGACTCCTCCCCATGTGCGTTTGCCGATGAGAGGGCCAAGCCCTTTCATTTTGAAAGTGTGCGAGAATATGTCGCCGTCAGAGCCGGCGTATTCATTCGTGATTGCAATGACCGGTCCCGCAGGGGACTCTGATGGCTCTGGAAAACTTCCGAACCATCTCGCATGGGACATGCCCAGACGCTTGCGCGAAAGTTTCTCGAGCAAAAGCTGCGACACATGACCGCCACCATTGAATCTAACATCAACGATAAGTGCATCATGATCGTACTCTCTTAAAAACGATCGATGGAACTCAGAAAAACCCCGCGGCCCCATATCAGGAATGTGAACATAACCGGCTTTGCCCTTCGACATTTTAGTTACATATTCCCGATTGCTCTCAACCCAATCTCGATATCTCGCTTGTTGTTCACTTTTGAGTGTTTTCACTCGGCAACGTCGTGGCGTTGAATCCGCTTTGCCGCGAGTTTCGATCTCAATTTCGTCCGCTGCATGATGAAGTAAAATTTGAGCTGGAGTTTTTTTGGCAGTCAGACGCTCACCATTGATACCCATAAGGTAATCGCCTGCGGTAACATTGACTCCCGGCTGAGCGAGTGGCGAGCCTTCATCAGATCTCCAAGTGTCACCTTTTAAAAGAGTTTCGATTCGGTAACCTGAAACTTCCTCATCCCAACTAAATTCAGCACCGAGCTGCCCGATACCGTAGTGAGGGGCGTGACGATAATCACCGCCGATGTCATAAGCATGCGAAGTTCCAAGTTCCCCTTGAAGCTCCCATACCAGATCACTAAATTCAGAGCGCGTATTCACGCGATCAATAAGCGAAAAGTATCTCGGCAGGATAGCTTGCCAGTCGATCTTCGACATTCCTTGGTCCCAGAAATGATCCCGTTGCAAACGCCACACCTCATGAAGCATCTGCTTCCACTCGTGAGCAGGCTCGATAAGCGCTTTCACCCGATCGAGTTCGATCCAGCCGGATTTTTTATTGCAGGCTGAGCGTGGCTCTTTGTCGTCAGGCTTTTCCCCGATTTTCAAAACTCTTAAATCGCGGCCAATACGAACCGCCAAATGCGAGCGCTCGCGGTTGCTATCAAAGTTGCTCATGTGAGCGAACAAGGTTTCCGTCTTTCTCGTTTCAAAATCAAAAATCTCGAGTCGATTCTCCGCTTCGGGTTCTGCGGGAAGCCAACTGGATTTCAGCGCCCCCTTTATCGGAGCGAGCGACCAAGCGACTTTCCCGTTACTCAGACCTTTAATTGAAAGATAGCGGCCATCTGTTACGGGGAATGCAATCACCCGATTTTCAATGCCGTCGAAATCAACGATCACGGGTTTTACATCATGGTAGTCCTTAGGCTTATCGTCTTTAGGCTTTTCTTCTTTGGATTTGTCGTCCTTTGCCGCTGGCTGATCACAAACCAAGAATGGCGAAATCAAATCCTTCCGTAACGTTACCAAACAAGGAATTAATCCTCTGGGAAATGAAAGTTCAAACTGAACGTTGTCATAAACTGGATCGAGCACTCGCGCCGAAAGGAAATAAAGGTAACGCCCTTCCGGATCCCAAGTGGGCGCGAAGTCATGAAGGAATGGCTTCGTCACGGCGAAAGTTTTGTCTTGTTCCAGTGAGTAGACGGCGACGTAGGAGCTTGCGGCATCCTTCGTTTTGCGAAACGCGATCATCTTTCCGTCCGGTGACCAATCACAGTAATCCAGATGTGCGTGTTCGCAACGATCGATGACTTTGAATGTTTTCTTTACGACATCGGCCACGATTAATTCATTGCGATGATTTGTGATCGCTACGTGGTCACCGTGGGGAGCAGAGCGAATGTAAGTGACGCGGCCGATATCCAAGCCGCCTAGCTTTTCTACTTTTCCAGGTTCGCCAAGAGTGTAGATTTCAATTTGCTCTTCGCCGCCTTCGTCGCTCACCACAGCTAAACGCTTTTCGTCGCCCAACCAAGTGGCTAAACGATAGCGAACCCCGAGAACTGTCCCATATCGAAATACCGGTCCGTCCCAGTTTTTTAACGTAAAGACCTGGCCGCGGACAGTGACTTGAAGCTGATCGCCCTTAGGTCCCAGGTTGTAACTTTCAAACGTTCGGCTGCCGGAAACAAACTTGCGCTGTCTTTGCGTGCGCTGGCTGCGATAGTCCACGTCGATTTTGCTGATCTTATCCGCCACTACGTCGAGCACATAAAGATCGCCGCCGGCATGAAAGACAATGGACTTGCCATCAGTTTGCGCATTCCTGCAATAGTACTCTTTGAATTTAGAATGGCGTTTGAGATCTGTGCCGTCCTTGCGACAAGAATAAATATTGGAAATTCCCTCATGATCAGAGAGGAAATAAATTCGCGCACCAATCCACATTGGCCGCGACAATTGCGATTTTAGACTAAGAAGCTGCCGAAATTCTTTATCGATGCCATCACTGACCCACAATACGCCCGCGGTTCCACCACGATAACGCTTCCAGTGCGCAGGATCAGGTCGGTGAGAATTGCGCTCGAGAAGAATTTCACCCTTCGCCGAAAATGCGGCCCATACCGCCGGGCCCAGCTTTAAAGGTTCCACTTCTCCGCCATCAGTGCTGACTACAAAGAGCTCGTCCAGGCCATGAGGATGCCTACCTCTGGAACGAATCACGACTCTTTTTGAGTCCAGCCAAGCGACGGGATTTGAGAGCGATCCAAAGTAGGTTAACCGGTGTACTTCGCCGCCTTGAGAGTCGGTAACGTAGACTTCGCGATGACCTTCTTCTTCACTTGAAAATACAATTTGCCGGCCATCTGGAGAAAACACGGGCTGGGCAGCGGCCCCGAGGCCCGAGGTCAACCGGCGGGCAAAACCGCCCAAAAGACTCACGCTCCATAAATCATCTTCACTAACGAATACAACTTGGTCGGCAAACACGGTCGGAAAACGAAAATAACCCGTCATATATCTATCTCCCCTGGAATCATCGGCGTACCTTGGTTAGGATGCCCTCGGCAATGAAATCCATTGAAATTTGGCGAAACGCCGTTCTTAAATATTCTCCCCGTGCGAAAGACTTCGGCGAGGCTGTGCGTCTAAACCGCATGCCCTTGATCACCATTTGGGAAACGTACACTCAGAATCGCAAGGAGCTGGGCCGTTTACCCGCCACAAGCCCTGAATTTGTAGCCCCCTATCTATTGGGTTTCCACCTTGCGAATGTGGCGCGTACTGAGGGCTTGTTTGAACGTTCGCTGCGTCGTGGACTTAAGGTTCCGAATCCGGAAAACGGAGTTCGGGTGGTCGACGTTGGTTGCGGTACAGGAGCCATGAGTCAAGCCGTCTTAAACACACTGGGGAAAGACGCTAGAATCACATCGTTTTCTTTTGAATTATTCGATCGTAGCCGCCACCTGCTCGCGTGCGCTAAGGACATGCTTGCTGAATCCGACCCTCGAACGCAAGTGCGTGGCGCGGCTGTAGAACTTGGCGAGTCACCACTATTTACCCTCAGCCGCAAATGGACCACTGAGAAATCCCAGCTTACGATTCTTTGCTTTGGTTTTGTATGGAACGAAATCGGGGGCAACCGCCGCGCTGCCGAGCAAGTGCAGCGCACGTTAGATTTTTGGTTGAATGCAAAAGAGCCGGCGTGGATTGCACTCTGCGAACCTGCAACGGAAGAAGGTGCAAGAAGCACTATGGGCCTGCGTAATTTCTTTGTTGAAGATGGCTGGCACGCTTATTACCCATGTCCAAAATCAGTTCAGTGCCCAATGACCCGTGATGAACGCGATTGGTGTTACAGTGAATTTGAATTTAGAAAGCCCAACGAGTTAGTTGAAGTGGAAAAGATTTTAAAGCTTTCGCGCCGAACACTCGGTGGATCCGCTTACTTATTCCTAAATCCAGCGGCGCAAAAGTTGAATGGCGTACAGCCTGGGAAGCCTGTGATTGTGGGTCTTCCACAAACTCCGTCAGGGAAAAGCCAATTGTTACTTTGTAAAGGTGATGCGCTCGACCGCGCTCAGGCCCCAAACCAGCGCGATCTCCCTTTGCGGGGTACGGAGCTGTAACCGGCCTAAGGAAACGTTTCCTATTTTTTATTACGAACTAAAAACACATCGTGAATATGGAATAGGTTCACCGGAATAGCCTTTTCCACCCTCAATCCTGTGCTACCGAGAAATTCTTCAAGCGTAAGATCCGGGCGGAAGCCTACCACTTTAGCGTATGGCTTGATTAAGCCAGAGAGCTTGCCAAAGGCGGTGCCTGGATTGTGGAAATAATTAACGATGATGATTCGACCATTAGACTTACAAACCCGCTGCATCTCGCGCTGGAACTGAGCCGGGTCGCCGACCACGGTTGAAACGTGCATGGCCATGACACAATCAAATGAATTGTCCTTAAATTTTAAATCTTCGGCGTTCATGACTTCGAGGGCTTCGACGTTCTTAAGCTCTTCGTCCCCGACCAATTCTTTCGCGCGTTGAAGCATTTTGGGAGATAGGTCGATGCCAGTGATTTTGACATCCTTTGGATAGAATGGCAGCGACAATCCTGTGCCCACTCCAACTTCCAAAACCTTTTCTCCGCTTCGAAGCTCTGCCATTTCAATGGCTTTAATGCGGCCAGGATTTAGATATTTACCGAAATAGAAATTATAAAACTTAGCGTATCGTTGATACGCGGTTTGGAAGTGCTGATCTGGCATGACCCGGGACCATAATCGCTGCTCTCGAGCTTGGCTAGTTCAAATCTGGTCATCTGAGGCCAATTCGACACTGATTTAAACTTTATCGCAATGCAGTAAGTGCCTGTAACTGCCAAAAAACTTCACTCTCCCATTTGGCGTGTCACTTGCTATTAAAGTGGCTTACAACGAATTGGTGTCAATCTGACATGAATCTTAAAGGGGGGAATATGAAGAAAATCACTCTAGCGATTTCGCTCTTCGCATCGCTAGCTTTTTTAAACTTAATGCCGACAATACCGGCCTCGGCGAGCGAAGCATCCGAGATCAACAATACCGTCTTGCGTGAACCGCCGTTGCCTCCGCAACCGCGACCACCAGGAAGAGATCGTCCCTTACCGCCACCTGATCGCCCGTACGATCCACCTCGACGTCCACCATACGATCCTGATCCTCGCCCGTGGCCACCAGATAATGGTTACCGTGAGGAAACAGTGTCTCGTTATGTTGGTCAGCGATTTCGCGATGTGGTCATCGACGTGAAGACGCTTTTGAACCTCGGTTGGTACTACCGCGGTTACGAACTTGATCGCGTTGAAGTTCGCGTCCGTGGCGCCGACGGGCGCGCAGCGATGGTTCTCTTCGTCAACGGTTGGGAAGAAGACAGCGAAGTGCCTACCCACTCGTACAACTCTCTCGAGGTTCGTGGCTCCAAGCGAATCGATCGCGAGATTAATTCCATCGACTTAAGAATCGATGGCACGATGTACATCGAGGAAATCACCGGTGTCGTTATTCGGAATCGTTGGTAAACCGCCGCCACGTAAAGGGCCGCGATAGAATAACGACGGGAACCAGAGATGGTTCCCGTTTTTTTATTCCATCTCGAGAAGCAAAAGTTCCGTCGGTGCTTCTGCATTTCGCTTACACATGAAGACCGCGCTGTTGAAACCACTATTGTTCCACACGATTTCGCGGCTCACAGAGCAGCCCGTGGGGATATAGTAACTGTTGCGAACAGGAGAAGTTAGCATTCCCTCCTCGTTCACCGAATAGACCGAAAGAGACCGGGAAAAAAAGTGGCTGTTATCCATCATCATAGCAGGGCGTCTTTGTTTTCCGACGACAGCGGGCAACGGCAGTTGTGAAAAGACGACGCCAGGCAAGAACGAAGTGCGGTATACTGGAACTAGCGAATTCACGGGCTTTCCGTTCCACTGTCCCTGGGTTCTTAAGCCTTCGGTCGTCTCTAATATTCCAACTTGGTCAGGACCTTTCGTGTAGACCTTCATCACGGACAAAAATTTCTCCGCAATAACATCCAGCGGGAGACTAAAAATCTGTTGCTGAAGACCCAACTTTGAAAGCACCAGACTTCTTGCCGAAACTTGGCTATAAAGTGTGCTTACGCTCGTAGCCCGCTCCATTTGGGGAGTTGATACGTCCCAGGCTTCTTCAATTGAACTTAGCTTAATATCGATAGTGCCATCACTGATTTCACGAAGATTTTCAAGTTGTAGCGGATTGAGAAGGTCTTTGATTTTTAATTCGTAGGTTTTGCCCTTAGTAAATTGACCGATGAAAAGAAGAAGTCCAATTTCACCGCGCGCCAGATCCTCTTGGCTTTGAGTTTTCACGCCCAAGAGCTCAATACTAATTTCCGGGCGAATCTTTAGCGCAGACCTAAGGTACTTATCCAGTTTTGCCGAAGTGAGTGCCCGAGTACGAACGTAGTTTACACCATTGTCCGAAACCGGCTCTAAGAACATGAGCATTTGCTTATTGGACTTGCCGTCTTCGCGAATCAAATCTTGCTTTGGCACCTTTGCCTTGGCCCAGAAGACTGGAGTCTTTCGCCCGTTTAATCCAAGGCGGCCCACCATCACTTCTTTTGCTTGGGGATAGAAAACATGACCGCCAGCCAAAACCTCGAGCGGAAGATTTTTTTCAAGCTTGAGGTCTCGATTCAAGAAAAAGTAGCGCACTTCATTCACGCGATCCAAATCTAGCGGCGGCGGCTGAGCCTTTGTATCTGTGATGTACTCTGGTTGCGGGTAAATCTCATCGTCGAGATTTATTCCAGCGAAAAAGTAATCCTCTTCACCATCGCCGCTCCAATCATGGGCGACCAAAGCGAACTCAGGATATGCGCGACTGACCGAAGACAACTTGGTCTCGCGCGAAATCCACTGCCCACTCTCATAACGCCAAACCTTTAAAATTAAACGGCCATCGTCCGCTTGGATGGCCTGATAAAATCCGGCGTGACGGCTTCCTCCCGGGTTCATAATGGGATGAACCATGGAGATGCGCGGATTCCCTGGGGCGGTGAGATCCAATCCTGCAGCTTGAACGATAGTGGGATTTAACTTGTTTACGTCTCGAGCCAACAGAATTTTATGTTTGAATTTCTGGCCGGCGACGGTGACTTCGTATTCAATACGATGATTCACATTTAGTGAAATGATCTTTCCCGCAATGGTGAATTTTAGATCGACCCCACTTCCAGAAACGCTCTTCGCCTGTTCTAAAGTGACGCCTGCAGACAATGATCGCACTTGGACCGTCGGACTGCGTGGTGCGGTGGTTTCAATCACCAGTGGAATTTCAAATGCCAAGGTTTTTTCGTCGACAAGAGTAAGTTCAGTTCCTTTAAAGACTGGCGCTGTGAATTCTAAATTTTTCAGAGCAACCGCGGCGGTCATGTTTAAGACACCAAACAGCACGCTTGGATTTTCTGCTTCCTCGGTTGAAAGAATTTTTGCCGACTTCAAAATTCGGATGCGGGTTTGAGCACTAGGTTCGTCGGGATACATGCCGCGGAGAATCGCGGCAGCCGCTGTTACAAAGGCTGCTGCCTGCGAACTTCCTGAGCCAATCTCATATCCTTTGGGACCTAAATCTTCTGAATCAAGCTCTTCGGGCCACAGACTCACGATCGCTTGCCCGGGAGCCAACATATCTACGTGTCCACCGTAATTCGAGAACGCAGAACGTTTACCTTCAACGCTGACGGAGCCCACACAAATCACACCGCGATAGGCGCAAGGGTAAATCTGCGCTTCGTGATCATCATTACCTGCCGAAACGACAACGAGAATCCCTAAGTCCATTGCTTTCCTAAACAAGGCTTCAATTTCAGGATGATTCGCGACTCTGGGCCAGCCGAGGCTAAGATTAATGACGTCGACTTTTCTTTCAATGGCGGCAGTCAAAGCTCCAATCATGCGGTCTTTGAATGGCTTACGGCGTATCAACGCAATTCTTCGCTCGGCGTCGGAACGTCCTTCGCCCTCTTCATCGTCATAAATTTTCAATGGGAGGATCTGCACTCGGTTCGTGAGGCCTGAAATCCCAACTCCGTTATTCATTCGTGCCGCGATAATTCCAACGATATGTGTGCCATGACCAATATAGTCGTCCGCGAGCGGATCGTCCGTTGGGATCTTACTAATAAAACTCTGCGCTTGAATCAGCGCGTTTTCTAATTCCGGATGATCCTTTGCTATTCCACCGTCGATCACAGCGATGATTGGCTCACGTTTCATTTCACTATCAAAATTGCGCCACCCGATGTTCAAACTTGGATTAATCGGAACATTAAACGGCAGCACGTCACTTTTCTTGCCAACGAATATCTGGCGGTTGTTATAGAGCGACCACTGATAACCAATAAATGGATCGTTGGTCGGAGCGCCTTTTAAATCAGGAGAAGGTATTAGTTCCGCCGCGGCAGAAAAGGAAATCGACAACGCTGTAATAGCGCATATTGATTTAATCATAGTGGGTTCACCAACCAGAAGAGGAGCAGTTCGCCGCCAGTGATTCCCATTTCGCCCTGAAGAGTCGCAATGGGGCCACGCGGTTCAGAAGTTCCAATTTGTCCTATCGGCTTAAGCCGAATTTCTTTATCACCCGTTTTCGAATTCGTTCGGAAGCCACTAAGATACCCTTGGACATAAATATTCTCAGGTCCCCCGACGAGGGCTTTAAATCCTTCAAATTCCAATTGGGCTTCCGCAGTCTCAACAATGGCCGCCAAGCGGTCAACAAAGCCACGGTAGTCCCCAGCCTTAAGTGCTCCGCGCAGATGCTTTAGATCACCAATCATCCATATCGCCCATGGATGTTCACGAACATCGCCGGCTTCACCCGGGGGCAGCTCGCGTGGATACATTTTAAAGATCTGATGAATTTTAGCGTCGTCAGAGGAAACGATTGCTTCAATCGCCGTTCGACTTAAAGCCACTTGGACTTCCAGCGTATAAAGCTGAGTCTTCTTAGTTGATCCTAAATTTTCCCTCTGGAACATCGGTTGGCCAAATAATTTATCGATCTGATTGAAGATGTCGTTAAGTCCTGAGCGCCCGACTTCCCACCCCTTCCAGCGATAATTGATCGCCGAGAAGACATTTCCAAAATCGATAGGGCCTTTTTCAACCCGAGCTTCGGCTTTTGATTCCCGCGTCACCGAGCTACCGTAAATCGTATCGCCGGGATTACCTGAATTCGTAATGCCTAATTTGGTTGATGTACCCGCATACTTCTCTTGAATAATAGCGTTAGCCACATCAACAAGCAGACTTTGGAATTCAATTCCGCTGCGAAGGGCTTTAGCGCGGCGAACAAAATCCGATTTTTCACCCGACGGACTGATCGCATTAATCGTGTTCCAAGTATTGGAAGTCACATTTTTTGCGACGAGAAGATCAAAATTCCAGCGGCCGTTACCGAAATCGTGCTTAAGCTCCCAAGGGTTTTGGAAACGCTCCATGGCCTTGCGTCCCGACCCTTCAAGTGCCGCGCGAACCGCCGCGACTTCTTTAAAGAAGCGCGGATTTTTGCGTAAATCAGGATTCAAACTGAATTTGAAGAAATGCGTTCCACCGAGACCGATGGAATCTTTTCTGGCATATCCGATATCTAAGATTGGGATGAGCCACTTAAGTCCCATACCCACGCCAAAATCATTGTATTTAACCGGATCGAAATAGACATGAACGTAGTCATTGTCTTTACGGTGTATATGAACCCGGCTGATGCCAATCAGTTCATTGCGGAAGCGAGCGTAAACATCCAAGTTGTGAAGCATGTCTTTGCTAACATTCAAATCAACGCCGACGCCGCCGAGGAAAGAAATAATATATGACTCCCCAATGCCTAAGCTCTCGCTGAACTTTGTTAGGTGATCGCCGACTGCTTTGTTAAAGCTTTCCCGCGCCTCATTGATTTCTCTGGGATCTGTGAGCGATGCAAATCTTTTTGTTTCGCCCTCAAGACTCATTAAAGCTTTTAGTGGATCGATCCCTTGGTTTTTCACATAGGGAACGATAATGTTGCTCAGCGGCTCTTCAAGAGCAGCGGTGATTGAAACAAGGGGTTTTAAATGGGTCCAAGTCAGAACCCCGCGCCCTTTCGCACGACCAACTGCTTCCATCCTTGTGGGTAGACCCTCACCAAGGAAATACTTTCCACCCTCCAGTGAAAGGCCGATGGTATCTGCTAGCTGGATGTTGCTCTTTGAGCCAATGTGACTGTCGGAGCCCATGTAACTGCCGGTCACGATGTCGCGAGCGGTAATCACATTAATATTGTAAAAACCTTTGCTCCAGAACGCGAGCGGGGTTTTCGTCACTTTGCCTGTGGCTATAAATTCAGCGAACTGTTTAGCTGCGATATCCAACTGCCGGTCGAAAACCGCCCATGCCAGGCCCCTTTTTTGGCTGAAACCAATCCGAGCGTTGAACTCACTAACGGCCGCTTGAATTGTATTGCTGAGTCCCACCGATTTAACTAAACCGATTTTATTGGCGAGGCTCATTGGAGAATCGGGGTCCGCGGAGCAAAAGCGCCGGGCATAACCAGCATATTTACAGTCGCCGACAAGTTTGCCGTCTTTTAATCGCTCCCCTGACCCTGACGAAATATCATATGAAACGGGAAGAAGTTTGAACACCTTTTCCATACGTAATCCCTCGATGAGCGCATTACGGCGGGATTTAAGAAGCTCTAGCGTTAACAGTCTCGGCTCTGCGGGGAGATCTGCGGACCTCACGATCTCTTCCCAATCGCTTTCCTTAAGCTGTAAGATTCGGCGTGCCATCCAGCGAGCGTCGGCAAGTGCCGGCCTAAACATTTCGCGAAATTCGTAACGGAAAATCACGCTTTCGTTATGAAACTCAAGACCGGTCCAAACGGAAACGTCATTTTGCAAATCCTCAGGCAGATCGGTGATTGCGAATGGAACAAGAAGCGAATTGAAAAGGCGGCGTCCTTGTGGAACCGAAGAAACCATGTTTCCAGTTCCAAGATTGTAATACCAGTCAGTTGATTCTTTAACGACGATCAAGTCCTGGAAGGTCAGATATTCGTCATTGGTGTTGGGATCTGAAACAAGCCAATCTAGATGCGGGCGAGGAAAAAACTTTGTGCGCAAACTAGCATCCGCGCTTATCTCAAGGTCACTTCCTAAAAATTCGCGCTTAGAGTATGCGCCGCTGAACTTTATCCTCACGGTCTTTAACCGCTCCATCGCAGGAATGCGGTAGCCGATTTTTCTCAGGAGGGTCTTCCTTAAGAGAATGTTATGGCCCCTATCATCAAAAAAGAGGCGAAAGACTTGGACATGCCCATTGGGATGGCGCTTTTGGACGAGAATATGGGCGCGTCCTTCGTTGGCCACGTCAAAATTTACAAACTCAAATTCCTCGCCGTCGGGTTTTAAGCCAAGCTCCGCCCAGTCATCGGGAAGTTCATTGGTTTTAGGGAATTTATCGCTCCAAATGATCGTGTCTTCTTGGGGATTGAGCAGGGAAAGATCTTTATACTTCGCTCTTGCCTCATCAGGCAAAAGCACCGTTTTCCCGTCTGAAGTCAGGTCCAAAGCCGCTTGCTGGCCATCGAGATACGATACGCTTCCCGCGATTTGATTTGCTGAACTTGCAAGCGAAGAGGTGCTCGAAAAAAGCACCAGAAAAACTGTCAACAGGGCCGGTATTGCAGTCACGTAACCTCCAATGACTCATAGCTTCATAGGCTGAAACTTTACTGCTGTCCATGGGTTCAACTCCACTCAGCGTTCATTGCAGATTTAATTGAAATTAATTTACTCAGTTCGAGCGCCGAAACTTCGCGAAACAATCTTAAGGTCCTTTCTGTAAAGAGGTAAGGGGGGTGTCAAAAGAATTGGCACTAAATTTTAAATGAACGATACGAGTAACGACATTTAGGGAGTCAGGGGATTCCTTGAACATTACAAGTAAAAGGAGAAATCAAATGATCAAGCAAGTACTCAAGTCTGCTCTGTTAGTCACAGTTGCAGCAGGTCTTACGGCATGCGGTGGCGGCGGCGGCAGTGGTAACACTTCAACTGGCGGCACTTTCTTTACTCACGAACAACTCGCTCGTGAATTCGTCAATCGCGTAAACGTTGACGTTGCCGGTTACGATCTGTCACTTCAGAAGATCAACACTCTTCAGGCTGACTACATCGTTGTTTACGATTACGACTACGGCACTTACGATGCTTACTGGTTGGGTAACTACAATCCTGGTGAAAGCATTGCTAACTACATCATCTCTTACGATCCTTACTTCTATTATGACTTGATCAATGAAGGCGGAAACGTTTACCGCGACTTCTACACTGGAATCCGTTTCCAGAAAGTCGAAGGCATCAAGCAGAACCTTTCGCGCATGCAAGGTTCAGAGCAGAAGCAAGTTCTTAACGTGATGGCACTCCAACTGCAAAAGCAGTTCGGTGTGAACAAAGGGACTGCAACGTTGTTCGCGAAGTTCGCGTTCAACATGCAAGCTAATCCTGGCAAGTACGGCAAAGCTGAAATCGACGCCGTTATGACTGAAGGCCTCGGAGCTAGCTACACTGACATCTTGGAAGCAAAAGAGAACAACGACGTAGTTTCTATGGCCCAGTACATCGCTACTGCCCAAGCTAAGTCTGGAATTCCGGCCACTAAAATGGCTGAATTCCTACCGCAGCTTGGTCTATAATTCTTGATTGGTGCCGTCGCAAGACGGCGCAGATCCGACTGAAACGTACAAAAAGCCTTCGATTAATAATCGAGGGCTTTTTGCTTTTGTGGCCAGTGAGATTTCTAAAAAATCTAATCCTACACACAACAGTCGGCTCTCTAGAACAAGGTAGCTTCTAGGCTACCTTGTTCGCCAGGGGGCCTGAGGCTAATACCCATTGGAGATAATGGGACGTCAGCCAAATACGACCTCGGGTTAATTATAGCTCCGGGCTAAACCACCATTCGACCAATTCAGTTTTGCTAACTTGGCTGCGACAACCCAAGTTCAATTTCATCCCACTATTCCTAAACAACAATTGTCACTTCCGCAGCGGAAGCGGTCCGCGTCATAAATCGGGGATTGGCAATATCAGCTGCCATTGGAGCCAATCTGGCTCTGTTTAAGTGCGCGGAAAGCGCAGAAGTAAATCATGCGATACAAAGCCAACTGGCCAGTCTCTTGCTCTATTAGACCGAGTGCGGGGGCGAACTAACACTGGTTAAGGAGATTAGACAAATGAAGTTGCATTACTGGTTAGCGGCGGTGGTCGGTTTGATGATGATGATGAATTATGCAGTCGCGCAAGCTCCGGACGGAGTTTCAGTTCAAGCTGTAAGGGCGTTTGGCCAAGGTTGCCCAGTGGGTTCTACGGCGGCAACGGTTGCTCCTGATGGTTCGGCGTTCTCATTAATCTTAGATAACTATGTCGCGACGGCAGAGCCTGGCGGCAGACCAACGGTTCGTAGAGATTGCGATATCGAAGTCGATTTGAATATTCCTGCCGGTTGGAGTTTTGCGGTAATCGCAGCGGACTATCGCGGCTTCGTCGATATTCCGTCAGGCTCATTAGCCCAACACCGCGTGGTCTATACGTTTGACAAAAGTGATCGCATGCGTGGCCAATACCCTTTCTCGTTCCAAGGCACTGAGTTTCGTGGACCCATGTCCCAGGATTATAACGTGCACCACGAAATCGGGGTTTCCGCCGCGCCGAAAAGTTCCTGCTCTTTTGGTGACGTGAAAACATTGTTTTTAAATACACTTCTGACAGCCCGCGCGATGCGCGGCAAAAGCCAGCCAACCACGATTGCACTGGATTCCGTCGATGGTCAGGTGGCTGCGCAGCAATACAAGCTCGCTTGGTTCCGCTGCGATCAGTTCAATCAGCCGGGGAACCCTGGTCGCGATCCTCGACAACCGCCTCCTGGCCGTGGTGGTGGCGGGCGCGGACCCCGCAGATTCTAGTCTATAGGGCATTTGCAATACGAATCCCCCTCTGCTACGTCTTTAAAAGCTTAAAGCAAAATTTCTGAGGGGGAATTCAATGGCTACAGGCAACCCGGGCGCCTACGACGCAGTCATTATCGGTGCCGGTCACAACGGCTTAGTAACGGCCGCATATCTCGCAAAAAGTGGTTACAAAGTCGCGGTCTTCGAAGCCCGCCATGTGGTTGGCGGTTGCGCCGTGACGGAAGAACTTTGGCCTGGTTTTAAAATTTCCCGCCTTGCTTATGTGAATAGCTTATTTCGCCCCGATATCGTTCGCGATCTTGGCCTAAAAAAATATGGCTTTGAAATGCTGCCGCGTGATCCTTCAAGCTTTACTCCCTATCTAGACGGCCGCTCACTGCTGCTTGGACCGGATAAAGATCTTTGCCAGCGTGAGATTTCAAAGTTTTCTAAAAAAGATGCAGAGGCTTATCCGAAGTACGAAAATTTGCTGACGCAAATCTCCGAAGTCCTTGAGCCCATGATGCAAATGGTTCCGCCGAATCCGGGCAAAATCAAATTCTCCGACATGACTTCATTTGGCTCATTTTTTATGAAGAACCGCTCAAAGCTAAAAACAAATTGGTCCGACATCATGCGCTTGATGACAGGAAGTGCTACCGATCTTTTGAACGACTGGTTTGAGAGCGAAGAACTTAAGACGACATTGGCGACTGATGCGATCATCGGCGCCAACGCGAGCCCAAGTCTCCCCGGCACCGCGTACATTTTGTTCCATCACGTTATGGGTGAATGCAACGGCGTTCGCGGAGTTTGGGGTTACATGCGTGGCGGAATGGGTTCGATCTCGAACGCCCTCGCTGCTGCTTGCCGCGAAATGGGTGTCGAGATTCACTTATCGTCACCGGTTGAGCAAATCATGGTGAAGAATGGCAAGGCAACAGGCGTCGTGGCTCAGAACGGAAAAGAGTTCCCGGCCAAAGCCGTAATCTCTGGCGTCGATCCGAACATCACGTTCAACCGATTAACCGATGAAAAAGAATTGCCGGCCGAGTTCATTCGCCAAGTGAAGCGCATTAACTACGATTCAGCATCAGTGAAAATTAATTTGGCGCTTAGCGAACTGCCAAACTTCACGGCGGTGCCAAGCAATGGTCAGTCCATGCCTCACCACCGCGGTACGATTCATATTTGCCCCAGCATGCAATACATCGAAGACGCTTACGCGGATTCATTGAGAGCGGTTCCAAGTCGTGCACCGATTTTGGAATGCACAATCCCCTCAGCCGTCGATCCAACCGTAGCACCGCCGGGAAAACATGTGATGAACATCTTCTCGCAATACGGTCCCTACGCGCTTCGTGACGGAATGACGTGGGAGAATGAGAAAGAATCCTACGCCGACCGTTGCATCGACATTCTCACGCAGTACGCGCCAAATTTAAAAGCTTCCGTGATTCATCGCGAAGTCATTACGCCAAAAGATTTAGAGCGCGACTTCCACCTGACCGGTGGCAACATCTTTCATGGCCGCATGACTCTGGACCAGATGTTTAACATGCGTCCCGTCCCTGGCTACTCCGACTACCGCACACCCCTTAAGGGGCTTTACATGTGTGCCAGCGGCACTCACCCAGGCGGAGGCGTGATGGGAACATCCGGCCTCAATGCTTCAAAAATTATTCTTAAGGATATGGCCCGACTCTAACGGGTTTTGCGCGGTGGCTTTACTGGAGCTAGTGCCACCTCGCAGCTTTTAAACTTACGCCAATCCCGAGTTTCGGGCCTGTCAGCTTCGAAACTAAACTGCTCGCTAAATTTCTTCATCGAAACATGGCGCGGGGTTTTCACGTCGATCAATGGCAGATCGTAAGTCGCTGTTGTGCCCTCAAAATGTAAATTGCCATTACGGTCCGTGTACATTTCCCTACTGCCCTCGTCGTCATAATTGTAAAGCGGTTCCCGAACGATCAGGCGCGCGAATTTCGCTCTCTTATGCTGGTTAAGGGCCTTGCGCAAATCGCGCAAACGATTCACCTCATAGGTTTCGCCCTCAATAGTGACGCCAACCAAAATCGAATTCGGGTCGGGCATTGTCGCCGCATGAAAACTAATTTCCGGAGACTGCAGCATCATCATGATCATGACTCTCGACTTGAGTGTATGATCCACCCACCACAGTGGCGCTTCGGCGACTTCGCGGAATACAAGACCTGCTATGTAAACGTAATCAAGGCGCTTGCGCTTTGTTTGAAACGAGGTATCTGTAACCGGCACTGCCACTTCGATAATTTTTCCATCGCGAACGATTTCAAATGGGATCACGGACTTCCCCGACATTTGCATACGTAGGGACATTTCATAAACACTGGGGCCGACTAGAGCGCCGTTCACTTTTACGACTTGGTCGCCTGTTTTCAGCATCGTTCTCGGGTCAGAATCTTCCACTCGAAGTGTGTCGGTGAAGTGATGAAAGTAATCGGGATATTTGCCTTCAATCACATCCTTAGCCCCCGAAATCTTGAGCGCTCCGTTACGATTACGCCCCCACCGAACGAGCAACTGCCGTTGACGTGCCAACGCTGGATTACGCCGCCACTCGTTGTACTCTTCGATAACAGTACCGATTGGAATCGCGTAGCCAACGTTATTGGCGCCGGGAATTCCGGCGGAATTAATACCGATGACAAGACCTTCTTTGGTTGCGAGCTCAATCAGCGGTCCCCCGGAATTGCCAGGATTGATCGGAGTTTGAGTTTGAATGTAAGTCCCTTTCATAAAATGGCTCCAACTTCCGGTGATCTTTCCGAAAGTGATGATGTTTTCGCTGTCAAAAGGATTCCCTTGGGCGAGAGTGTCCACACCCTGAAGATCTCTCTGATTTTTTACGAAATTATAGAAGGGCGAATCTGGAGAGGGGAACCGCGCCGGTTGGACGCGCGCACGCGAGCGCTTCAGCGACTCCATGGGAAACTCAAGCACCGCGAAGTCGATAAGCTGACTCTGATAAACAACTTCCGCTTTTACGGTTTCGGGAACTTCGGTGTCAGTGGAAAAGGCGATTTTTAATTCGCGAACTTGGATCATATCTGAACCCGCGACGTGGTCGTTGGTCCAAATTACGCCTATCTCTTTGCCGTTGGCGTCCTTGCGGATTTCTGCCAAAAATCCCGTTCCATGCCAAGAAGCCGGCTGGGCAGAGAACATATTCGCGACTTGAGCGCTGATTTTTACCGTAAATCGACTTGTGAACTCGTTAAAGGAAACCGGCGCGGCCTGTGAGGCCACTTGTTTTTTCGCTTTTACAGGTTTTTCTTTGGCCGCATTTGCTGACGACAAACCCGTTGAAACTATCGCAACCCACAAACAGAACACCCGTGAAATCATCCCAAACCTCCTACCGGTGCCAAAATGGAGCAATGTCAGTGCCATGCGGGTAAAACTCTTTCAATGGATCTCACGTGTTTACTCGGAAAGAATCTCTCGGTTTGCCCTTGTGAGTGCGAAACGCTTTCACGATTTTTAAAGGTCCAATTCAAGGGCGGTGGCATTGACCGATCGGACCTTGGTCGATAGCCTTTTTGTACGAGGGGGCCGACTTGAAAACATTACGCGCCATGGTTTCGCCGAGAATGCTGGTCATGCTTGGATTTGGGTTTGCCGCTGGGGTTCCTTACAACATCACTCGCGACCTGCTGAAAGCCTGGGTGACGGAGTCGGGAGCGGACTTGAGCACCATCGGTTTGTTTTCCGCTGTTACTCTGCCCCTGACGTTAAAGTTTTTGTGGGCGCCACTGATGGATCGGTTTATTCCACCGTTTCTTGGCCGCCGCCGCGGATGGATATTGGTTGCCCAAGTGGGATTAGCCATCACGTTGGTACTTCTTGGACAAATGGATCCGACGCAAAACTTGATGATGATTGCGGTGATGGCACTCATCGTTTCATTTTTCCACGCCAGTCATGACATCGTGATCGATGCCCATCGCCGAGAATTTTTGACGAACGAAGAATTAGGATTTGGTTCTGGGCTTTATATGAACATGTACCGCGCCGGCATGCTTGTCGCGTTGGCCGTCGGGATCATGGTGGCACAAAAATTCGGTTACGACTGGGCGTACACCGCGGTCGCGGCACTGATGGTTGTCGGAGTGATGACCGTGTTCTTGTCCAAAGAACCAGAGATGACGGGCAAACCTCCGGCAACAATGAGAGAGGCGATCGTTGAGCCATTTAAAGAGTTTTTCCATCGCAACGACGCTTGGCTTATTCTTTCGTTTTTTCTGCTTTATAAACTGGGTGACAATATGGCGAGCGCAATGAACATCGCCTACATTTTAAAAATGGG
>JAYSTF010000118.1:0-8685 GCA_043720065.1 Pseudobdellovibrionaceae bacterium
GTCAGGAAAAACATCAAACAGACTGCGACCAAGAATTTCTTCTCGTTTTGTCATTGTGGCGTGCAGACGAGCATTGCTGGCAGCAACGATAGTAAACTGAGGAGAGTTGGGAGTTAGGACAAGGTACAACCCTGGGCAAGACTCAAAGAGATTCTGAAAACTGAGCTGAGATGAATCGGAGCCAGATTGTTTCAGTTGTCACACTCATCTCTCTCAACTACTGAAAGCTTTCGAGTCTTGAGGCGGCCGGCTCTTCTTTCCGACTCCAATTCTTTTTTAGCTTCTTCTTGTACACGTTTTTGTCGCTGAATTTCTTCTGGCTTATTCACGGATTCGTGAATTGGTAAAGCCCACTTCAAACCATCCGGCACATCGGCATATTCAGGCTTTTCGTAATCAAAGCCTTCCATGAATACGGGATCATTTTTCCAACGATGATTTAATTTTTTCTTTAGATCAATAATGTCAGACATGAAATCCTTCATCTAGCCTTGACTCAATTTTTCGATATGCCATCGAATACTTCATATGGGCACAAAATTTTTCATGAGCCGCCTGTGTCGTTTTATCATCAGGCAAGCCTGTTAAATAGATCACGTCTGGCCGATGCTGCATGTATGCCCAGAGCGTAAATTCGATCCAATAGTTTTTATCTTTTGGATACTTCATGTGGTTATAGAGTTTCTTCTCAAAGTTCTCTGATCCAATTTCTATGCCCTGTTTTTTGAAGTAGGTTTTCCATTCATTTTCCGAATAGCCCACAAGTTGGTAAGGAACCCCAAGTGTCGTCGAAAGCCTTGCATCAAATAAGTTTGGCAAGATTCGCATGTAGACGATCTCGCCAACTTGACCTGAGAAATGAACATCAAATTTAACGTCGAAGCTCTTATCAGTAAGGAACTCTCTTAATGAGTAGACCTTATCTGAATTGGCCTTCATGATTTCATAAATGCCCATTCTGGATTCACAGAAGTTTTGCAATGCGGTTTTTTGAATGTCTTTGATTTGAAGAATGTCAGACAAATCTACAATACAACTGCCAATAGTTTCGTTATCGTCACCAAAAGCCGCATCAAACTGAAGCCATAAATTGTAGTAGGAATTCGTGATCGGACTGTGCGGTGGATAGCCTGGTTCATACAAATCTTCTTGTTTGCTGAAAAACCGATACATTGAGTTCGCTGGAGGAAGCATGATCAGACCTTCCAGCAATACAGAGGTCAGATTTTGCATGTTTAGATAAACCGCTTCACTTGGACATTTGCCTTCGGCAACCAGCTTTTCGACGCTAACGATGCTGTTCATGTTTTCTGATGCCTGCACTTTGCCTTGTCTAAGAGCGGCGATGTCGATCACTTTTTGAGAAAGTTGATCATTAAACAAATTTCTAAATCTATTTGATATTTTTCCCATTAGTGAACCACCATGCAACATTTTTTAAACTTTTGGCCGCTACCGCACGGGCATGGATCGTTTCGGCCAACAGTCTTCCTGTTTTCTTCAACGAACTTTTGTCGATCGATCTCGCGCTTGCGAACATCTCTGCATTCTTGCGCAAAGGTCATATAGTTTTGATTCCAGTAATCATGAACCTCACCCAGAAGCCCAGTAACCACAGAGGTCGAAAATCTCTCGACGTCTTCCAGGTCATTAAATTGAGTGATTTTAGCTTCAATGAAGCCAATGAACTCACCAATCGGCGATTCAGGATAGTGATCTTCATCGGTGTTACCCAAGGCAAGGCCGTGGCAGAAAGAAATCATATGCATCTTTGTCCAAAAGATCTTGAGCGAATTGATCGCTTCAACTGGCATACCCTGTGTCTTGCTTAGGTCGAGTTTAGGTAATGGAAAAATTTCGTTCTGATATTTTGAAAGTTCATTCCACAGACCAAAAAATTCACGGTAGAAATAAAGCGCCTGACCATCGGTCTGAAAGCCGCCATCTTCCTCTTCGGCATCTTCAGTGATTTCGCTCGCGACCTTGCTAGGTTGAACTAGATCAACTGCTAAAAACAATCCAACCAGCAGACATTTCACTTCATCAACATTATTTGTAGCACCCAGCGACTTCAGAACCTTTTGAAAGTTAGCATCACCGCTGTAATGAAAATCATTGGCTTTGTATTTATCCTCTTTGAACTTCACAGGAAGGTTAGCTGCCGAGAGCTTTTCACGAACGTAATTCCAATCAGCAATTTGCTCATCCAGAAATTTGCGTTCAAATACTTTTTGAATGAGTGGCGCTGCCGATAGATCGACAAGCTCTATCGCGCCAAATACTATAAATGAGTTGAGTACTGGAGGAAGGGTTACAAAACTCGCTAATAGTTCACGCAGGAAACCTGCAACACGATCACGTTCATGAGGATGCGTTTTTTTGACAATCCCAGTGAGTACCTCAATGAGGGCGGCATAGCCAAAGTCTTCCTGTGCGAAAATCGTTTCATTCTTAAATTCTTCTATGATGAAATCGATAGCCACGGGGCCGAATTTCTCTAACCCGCGCGGAATATCGTCTCTCACCCAATCGTCATCGTTACTCCGAGTCTGAGTCACTCGACCGATCAACGCTGGAATCGCTGGTTCGTACTGCTTTGTCAGCAGAATCCGCCATGCATGAAGCGGAACCCAGCAAAGCAGCTCATCATCATCGCTGTTGAACTGGCTGTCATAGTCACCCTCGACTATCGCGATGAGGTCTTTTGCATTGTCACTGGTGATTTCAAACGATGCGTAATCAAGCCAACTCACTCCGCCATTGGGTTCACCAAAGGCTCTTAGCTCAGCAATAAGTGCATCTGAAATTTCATGCCTTTGCGGTGGTCGAATCTGATCAGGATTATAAATTTGGTTTTTATCTAGGCTCATGTGCTATTCCTGTTGGATTGGAATAGTCGGTAAGTTTGGTCGACTCTACCAATTTGTATTTTTAAATTTACCTGTGATTCCAGGTATTTGGTAGGGAATGCCGGGCTCGAACCGACGACATCCACCTTGTAAGGGTGGCGCTCTACCAACTGAGCTAATTCCCTATTTGATTTTTCTATCTCTAACTTTGGTTTTATGGCGTCTACCATTCTACCAATTTTCATAACCTCTCTACCAATTTCAAAAACGCAGTTTAAAATTCTTCCGTCGTATTCAGTATCTACGAAGCTCAGAGATTCTAAGTTATCGAACAACCATCCTTGTAAGGGTGGCGCTCTACCAACTGAGCTAATTCCCTACGCGTCAATTACGAACCGCTATGACTCTCATCACATGGGTACGGGCGCAAGATTTTTTTGTAAAACTTTGGAAATTGGGCCGTTTTAGGTCCAATTTCCATGAAAAATTAGGGCTTGGCGTGCCCAGGCTCGCTGTCTTCTTTGTCCACGATCAAATGGACTTCTTGGCCATCGCGCGAGCGGATAGTGATTACCGTGACGAGTTTTCCGCGCGTGCAGGATTTTTTGCGCTTCTCGAGGCGCTCGACATAGGTTCTTACCAAAATCCAATAGGGGATGCCCTTATTATTGGGACCGACGCCAGTCATGACGGCACGGATAACACGCTCGCCTCTTGGGGCTGTGGCTTTACCCACACCGATCAGGGATCCAGTTTGATCAAAGCGGCTCACTTCGAGGACCTTCGTGCCGTTGTCCCAAGTCTGAGTCACCTCAAAGAGGAAGCGCTCTTGCGACGCGTCCTTTGAACGCACCACCCATTCGCCCTCAATCGTTGTCCACGGGAATGGACACTCACTTCCCCAAGGCCAGGGTAGCAGGTCCAGCGGCTTTAAGTCCGCATGCAATGCCGGTCCCATTAGAAGGGAGGTGATTAGAATTAGAACCTTCAAAGATGCTTTCATCGAGCTACCCTCTTATTGCTCAAACAGTACCCGAGTATTCTTGTTCAGGTAATAACCGTTTTTGGCGCGGAAGATGTATTTTGGTTTATCAAAATCCGGTTCAATCATTTTACGGAGCCGCTTGATAGTGACGTAAATTTTATTGTCGTGGACCGACGGATCATACTGTTGCCGCCACACGGCACTCACTAATGCTTCCTTGGTGTACACTTCTCCTGGATTGCGCAAGAACATCCTTAGCATGTCGAGCAAGATGAATTGGTTTTTGAAATCGACTTTGCCTTTTTTGCGTTCCACAACGGTATTGAATGCGGAATTATAAACAATATCGTATTTGCCTTCGCCTTTTTCGCCCAGGTGCTTAGCGAGACGCTCATCGATGAGCCGAGCGGAGTGCTTCATTGTGTCGGGATCGGTGGCTTTCTTTGCTAGGATTAAATACATGCGGCCAAGATCGATCTCTCCCGACTCGCAGTAGGTCACGCCCATCGCGTAAAGGAGATTAATATACATGTACAAATTCTTTTGCTGCTTTAAGCCGTCGTAGCAGGCCCAGAACACTTCAAGTGCCTGATCATACTTTCCCATTCGCCGCAGAATGTGACCGTTCATCACTTGGGCAGAAAGACGCATTTCCGGAAGATCTAAGACCTGAAAGAAAACTTGTAAATTATAAATTTCGCGAAGCGCATCTTCGAAGCGCCCGAGCGTGAAGTACACGAGAGATAGACCGTAAATCGCATAACAAATGTCTTTTTTATTATCTGCAGCTAGAGCGAGCGCTAAAGCTTTCTCTAAGTACTCAAGTGCCACCCTGTGCTGGCTCTTGTACGACGCACAAAGTGCCAAGGTGTAGTAAGTCTTCGAGTTGAGGTCGACATTTTCTTTAATCACCATTTCCTGCAAACGCTCTTTGCAGACATTAATCGCTTTTGCGTCTTCCATCTCGGCATAAATTCTGAGGAGAAGATTCTGGCAATCCAAGAAGCCAGCGAAACTTCGGTCATTTTGGAAAAGATCCGAAGCGGTTTTTAGCTTTTCTTCGGCGACATGAAAATCGCCCCGATCGCAATAAAGTTTTGCGAGGTCAAATAACTCAGTTGCTAGATTTTTGTCTGCGCTCGCCAATTCCACCCCGGCCTTAAACTTTCTGTCTCAAATGTTTTCACTTTGTTACAGAACCCTATAAAAAGGTCAATGTTCGACCTCTTCCGGTGCGGTTAAATCAAACTTACACGAGGTGATCACTAATTTCGCGGCTGCGGGTCTAAGATTTCACGTTTTGCGGAAATTTTAAGCAAATTGATGCGATCAACTGTCAAAACTCAGGCTCCGGTGGCCGCTCTGCGATCTTTTTATCCAGCTTTTTCATGAGGTCTTTAAGCATGTTTTCACGCTGCCCTTCAACGAGAGGGCGAATCTCATCGTGCTCAATTAAAAGGCCCTTGCCCAACTCCAAAAGAAACCTGGACGGCGCGATGGGTTGAAGCCGACCGTAGCGTTTCCGCTGCCTTACACGGGTCAGTACCAAGTGCTTTTGGGCGCGCGTGACACCAACGTAGAAAAGGCGGCGCTCTTCGTCCACATCACCGCCAAGGCGGGCGTGCGGAAGTAAGTCCTCCTCCAGACCCAGCAAAAACACGAGGGGAAATTCCAAACCCTTGCAGGCATGAAGCGTCATCATCTGCACTTCGTTTTTCTCCCCATCATTGTCATCTGCCACGTCTCTTAATTCCATTAGATCTATGAACTTCTCTAGAGTCCCAAGCGAGCGACCGTGCTTTTTGAACATCCCATCTAAAATCCGTCCAACAATCATGACGCTCGTCCAACGCTTCTCTCCGGCTTGGGCATCGCGATAACATTGAAAGACGTAATCCCTGTAGCCATTTTCAATTAACAATTTGATGAGAACGGATTCCGCATCCTCTTTGGCCATCACCAACTCATGCTTCATTTTTTCAAGAAAATCGAAAAGGTCCTGAACGGCGCCAGAAGCGGGCGTATGGATATTCTCTTTCGCCCAGATTTTTGCCTTGTGGAAGAAATCTACTTTCGCCGAAACCTCCTCGATGGATTCCAAAGTTTTTTCGCCAATTCCCTTGGCCGGCAAATTAATGATGCGCCGAAACGAAACTTCATTTGGAAAAATGCAGGAGCGGATAAAAGCGAGAGCGTCTTTGGCTTCCTTGCGGTCAAATAGCGCAGTTCCACCGGTAAGTTTATACGGAATCTGCGCCCGTCTTAACCCTCCCTCCATCAAACCACCTTGAGAGTTGGAACGATAAAGAATGGCCATGTCCCGCCAGCGATATCCCTGACGTTGAAATTCAAAAAGTTCGGTTGCGACTTGATCGACTTCCATATTCTCGTCGTCGTAGACGAACATTTCTGGCGTTTCGCCGACGCTTTGCTTACCCGGCTTAAGAACTTTCGTGTGCCGGGTTTTATTATTCGAAATAATAGAGTTGGCGAGATCAAGGATTTTTCCCGACGACCTGTAGTTGCGCTCAAGGCGAACGACTTCACAGTTTTTATAGCGATTGGGAAAGTTTAATATGTTTTTCACTTCAGCGCCGCGCCAGCCGTAGATCGATTGGTCGTCATCACCCACAACTGCGATGTTGCGATTACGCGCCGACAATTGATCGATGAGCAACATCTGAGTTGCGTTCGTGTCTTGAAACTCATCGACCATTACGAAATCAAAACGGGCCTGCATTTTGTCGCGGATGATCTGATTTTTTTGCATCAAAGCCAATGGCCTTAGCAGAAGCTCTTCAAAATCAACCACGCCAAGATGACGCATTTTTTTAACATACTTAGGCGCCAGAACCACAGCCATGGCGCTTTCTATCGTTTCATCGAGGCTAGAGTCTTTTCCCGTCTGACGAATGAGTCCGACTTTTTCCATAACTTTTTCCACATCGAAGCGCTCTTTTTCGTAGGCCTGATGATTGCGAATGAGATCCTTCAAAATAGAGAGCGCATCGCTGCCGTCGATCACGCCGAATTTTCTTGGCAGTCCAGCTTCATCCCAATGCTCTTTTAGCATTTGCAGACCAAAACCATGAAAAGTGCCTGCCCAAACCCTCTTGGCCTTTTCAGCGCCAAGTTTTTTAGCCACTCTGTGTTTGAGTTCGGTCGCTGCTTTGTTGGTGAACGTAAGAACACAAATTCGTTCAGGCGTCGTGAGTTGGTCAGCAATAATGCGGCCCGTGCGCGACACAAGCACCGTGGTTTTACCGGATCCGGCCCCTGCGAGAATCAAAAGCGGCCCATGAGAATGGGAAACTGCAGCCTGCTGTTCAGGATTTAAGTTCTGAAGCCAATAACTCAATGGGTACTCGCATTTTGAAGGAGCTAAATTGTACATCGCACCCACCTTCCGTCACGGATAATTCTCTGGGTGTTTGCAATTTGAGCACTCATTGAAAGCCCCTCGCAGGGCCGATCTGAAGTCGCTTAAGGACGGCCGCCGGATTGCCGCGGAACTTAACCACCGGTAGTGGCGCACGGCGTTCCCGCGGCCACCACTGGTGGTTGCACACCACATACTGAGGAAGCATTATTGGTGCATGCGTTTTTTTTTAGCCTTTATTTTCTTATCGCTCAGCGCACGGGCGGAAATCGAAAATCCTCTCATATTACCGACTGGTGACCGGGAGGCATTCATGGGAAATTCCGGGGTTTCCAATGTGGGAAGCCCAGGGAATATCTTTTATAATCCCGCGGGACTCTACCGTATTGCCGGAAGTCGACTAGCTGCAAGTGGCAGCGCCTATGCATTGGTTAAAGGGCGAAATGAAATACTGAACGACACCGTCGAGTTTGATACGGTTGCTTCCGTACCGAATATGATTGCCGTTTCGCGCAAAATTAGGAGTTGGACTGTCGCGTTTGGCTTGTTTTCGCCCGTGGCCATTGAGGGACAACTGGAAAAGGAAGTCACTACTTCTGGCCTCAATTTTTCCCTTAGCAATAGTTTTAGGACGGAGGAGCAATTCATTGGATTCGCCTCTGGAAGGGACATTGGAAATGGTTGGTCGTTTGGCGTTGGCTTGTTTGCACATCGCTATCTTTCGAAGAACACCACAAATATTTTTATTACTCCCAACCCGACGGCCGCTCACGTAGCGAAGTTCGAACGAGTGGAGCTCGAAGTGGTTTCGATCTTACCGGTCATCGGAATCCAAAAGGCCGTCACTGAAAAGCTTCACTTTGGATTGCGAGTTTCCACTCCTGACATAGAGCTGCTTGGCCGAAGCAATGTTAAAAGTGAGCTAATTGAAGAAAGTGCGGGCGTCGTTACCGTCACTAAATCGCGCAACGAGCGTGACGGCAACTACCAATTGCCACCAGACGTCAGCATCGGTTTATCTTGGACCCCGAATGGAAAACATTTCTTGAGTGTGGATGTGGGAATTCAGCTACCGACAAAATTTGATTCTATGCCTGGCCAGCTAAAGGGCATCAGATATAATACGGAGACTACGGTCCGACAGAATATCGGATACGAATATCGCATTTCTGACGACTATTCCGTTGTCTCGGGGCTAATGCGAAGTCCTTATTCATCCGGCAAAAGTCGGCAGAAAGACGGCAGTCCGACAATACCCACGAATTTTTTCGGCGCCACAATAGGGGTTTATGCTCGCGAAAAGACAGCCACCTCCGGAATCGGATTTTTCTATGTGAATTCCCGCGAGGACAGCAAGGTTTTTGGCTTTAAAAGAGATGATAAAAACGGCTTTAACGTCGTCGGTGTATTGCTATCGAGCAGTATTGATTATTAGGTGCCCGTCGTCCGAAATGTACCACATGACTTTCCGC
>JAYSTF010000119.1:0-24657 GCA_043720065.1 Pseudobdellovibrionaceae bacterium
CTGTTCCCTGGTCTGTTTGCCTGGTTTATCTAGAAGTAGTGCTTCCGCCACCAGATGAAGGATTAGCGGAGGCGGCAGAGGTAATTTCCCGGCTAATTGCTTTTAAGTCACCCGCGACGGAATCTTTGCATTTGGATTGGGCTCGGGCCGGGAATTGATAGTCTGAACCTGAGAAAAATGCGGTGCGAACGGCGAGTGTCGCGCTGGGCTTGCCCTCTCTTAGGACTTCATAGGTATGCGTTTGGTTGGCGTCGTCGATGAAACTTCCGATTTGGTTCAGATCGGAATAGGTAAGAGTCGGTTTGGCTTTTACGGTTTTAATTAGACCCACGACTTTTTCGATCTGGAGTTTGAAACTCATTGGAGCGCCAGCGCTGTTGAGAATTTGATTAACCACCACTTCGACTTGTTGTTTCTCATAGAAAGCTTTTAATCGCTCCAATGAAGCAATGACGGCGGGCCTTGCCGTTGACCAGCCCTCGACATTCACATCTGCAAAACTCTTGTCTCCGATGGGGCCCGTTAAGAGTTTTCGACTTCCTTCGTTTAACAAGAGGCCGTGCACTAACGCTAAGCTCGCCAATCCATCATCATCATTCAATGTGCGCGGTTCTCCTGGGCCACCAAAGCCACCTATTGTATAATGAATGTGGGTTATTCCATCTGCTTTGGTGATCCGCTCTATAGCCACACCACTGCCCATTGCGAAAACTGTTGACGGCAAAGCAGCGAAAATAAAAAATAGCGAAGCGAATTTCACAACCCCCCCCCCTAGACATCTTTGGAATCGGCGATAACAATCATCAGACTATGGGGGAATTATGAAATTACAAATTATTTTTCTAGCTTTTGGAATGGGATTTTTCTTCCCCGCATCAGCCGGCACCGGGCTTTTACTGGAAGCCAAAGTAAATTCGGTGACAGAAAAAGAAATTAAGGTTGCCACGCAATCTCACGAAATTTCTCTTCTGAAAAAAGAGTTGCCTAAGGACATTGCACTAAAGCTAACACGTCTTGTCGGCCAAACTCAGCGGATGCGATTCATCGCTCCAACGCGCTCGATTGCATCCATGAATCCGGTTAAATCAGTGCAGTACGATCCTCAAGACGTAAACAATCGCGACCGCTGATTCTCAAGTCCGTTTTTGCCCCTGAAATCGTAAAACTGCTGTGCTCTCCAGTTTGCACTTACTTCCCTTAAACAGGAGGTCTTTATGAATCCACGTGGATTTGCTCGATACGGTGGGATTGTGATGTTGGTTTTAGGGTTATTGTCGCTCGCAATGCCAGGTTCGGCGGAGACTTTGCCGCTGCTAAAACTAAATACGAGTTATGGCGATTTCTTAGGCTTCTTGCCGATGAACATTATAAATAAAGTAGCGCTGCTCGTATTCGGTGTTGCCGGAATTTATGTTTCCCGGCTTCCCGGAAACAGTCTGCCACGATCGATCTTGTGGTCGCGGGTTGTGTTCGTGGTCATGGGAGTAGCGGCGATTCTCGGTATAATCCCACAGACCAGAACGTTCTTCGGCTATTGGCCGCTGTTTGGGGGCGATGCATTGGCTCATGCAGTGTTTGCAGTTATGGGCGGCTATTTCGGTTTTGTGCTGACTTCAAAAGTTCCAGCGGACCGAATGGGGCCGCATCCTAATCGCGAGAGCTTGGCTTAAAGTTATAGTGGTTAAACAGTTAGATCGGGGTTCTTCTGATTAGTCACAGTCGGCCCATCGTAGAGCGCACTTACCTGGCGGGCGATATCGATGCCCGCAAGTGTGCCGCGGAAATCACTCATCAGCGGGCAAGCGAAGGTAAACCCTTTTAGTTCAGCCATAGTGAACGGCTTTTTTTCTTTCATGCTCATGTGGCCGTGACTCTCTGCCGTCACTAACAACCGCTCTTCAAGCAGATCAATAAACACATGAGGATGGGCGCGCTTGATTTGGCGCTTTAAGTGCTTAAGAGCAGAGCTAAGACTATCGGGATCTTCGCTGGCCTCACCGGGCACAAGAGTCATCCATGCGGATGTTTGGCCGCCCTCAGCTAACGCTGGCCAGTAGCGACCAACGACCGGATCAGATTCATGACCAGAGCCATAAAGAATATGAATTCCGCGCTCACTTGTAACGAGGCGCGGATGTCTTAGATGCAAGGAAACTGTGGCCCAGGTGTGCGCCTTTGCAAAACGCTGGCGATGTTTGCCCTCGATCGCATCCATTGGCATCACTTCTAAAAGCCGTGAAGGTCCTAGGGTCCAAATGATTTCAGGGGAGCGCCAAACTTCTTCGCCATTCACTTCAACGCCTTCAAATGTTCCGTTAGCGGAAAGAATTTTCGTTACTTCTTTTCGCGTGTGAACTTGGAACTTCGGTTCGGCAATGAGAGGCGCCGTCATTTCTGAAAGCGAAGGAACCACATCAATGTGCGAATTCGCAGTATAATAGGTAACTTCGTCGCGGGCGGGCGGATTGTGATCGCCAAAACCCACAAAAGTTTTTAAATGGCCTTCGACATAAGTGACCGGTGGCTGTTCGACAGAAGCAATGGTTGGCTCAGCCCGAAGTAAATTAGCCATCCAATTTAGGGCCACGCGGGAGTTTTCGCCCTCAGGGATAAAGCCAAGATCAAGTGCCAAATGATTCAAGCCGTAACGCTCTCCCGGCTCAAGCAACACGACGTCACGGCCTTGTTGACGAAGAACTTCGGCGAGCAAGAGCCCGCTCATGTTAGAACCAATCACCAGAACTTCAGCTTGTTTTGATCTCAAAGTGCTTTGTGCCATTCAGACTTAAGAATTGAACGAACCTGGCCCCGAATTCAAGTTCTTCTTCGCAGCAAGTGCAACAAGGCGAAAAACAGGCCGCAAAGAGGCTTGGGCCCAGGCGTGAGAATCAATCCAGGCCGCAATGGGGGGCGAATGGCGATAATACCAAAGAACAAATTGACGCCCGCGCGGCGAGAGCAAGAGGACTTGATCACGATAGGATCTTAACGCTTCAATCTCCATGCATTCTCTATCCTTAAAAACCGCGGTGGCGATAAAGCAGCGGGCACGGCCGATTTTGCAGGCTTTTAAAAATGACCGGAGGACGTTCGGGTTTTTAGCGGTTCTTACAAATGCTTCGGCCTTCTTAATCACGTCTGGAAAAATCGGGCTTAAAGGCAGGAACTGCGCCAGTTTCCGAGCCGCTAAACTCATCCGGTCGCCATAACGGGGAGAGGTATCGTAAATTCGCACGAGGTCCCAGTACACAGATGCAACAACCGTCAGCTCTTTCGATCTTTTAGAATTATTGAAAACTTCTGGCGAGAGTTCGCCGCGCTTAAGATTGTAAACCATCTCAAGAACGCGCAGATATTTTTCGTACGCCACGGCCGCTTCAGAATAAGCTTTTTGATTCATCAGGCCGCGCGCCTGTTTGATCAAATTCACGCGGCTCTTCCACAGAATTAATTTATTTTTATCGCGTTGGTCCTTTTCAAGCCGAAGGCGCAATCCTTGCGACACTCGCCCGGTGAGGCCGCCGTAGCAATCACGGCAAACGAAACTGGGAATGGCACCCTGGATACCGGAGGCAGTCAACGCTACCTTCATTCCGGTATCAACCGGAACCATTTCATCGACGGGTTTGCCGCAGCTGGGACATCCTTGAGTGGTCATTACTAAAAGGTTATCACAGCATATTTATGGGATCTATATCGATGCTGACCTTAATTCCGGGAGGCATCCAGCTATTGTGGGATAACCATTGTTTACAGAACGCGTGAAGCACGCCAGACGTCTCCGCCTTGATGAGAGCCTGAAAGCGAAACTTCCCGCGAAGTTTTGCGATAGGCGCCGGAGCTGGACCAAGCAACTGGACGCGCTCATATTCAGGCCGAGTGCTTTTCAACGCTAAGGCACGTTTAAGCGCCAGAAGCGCCGCATCCTCGGCTTTAGCCAAGGTCATACCTTGAATTCGAAGCATTGCGAGTCTTGCAAACGGTGGGTAGCCTAATTCTTCGCGCGAGCACAATTCTTCTTCGGCGAAAACTTCAAAGTCATGATTTTGCGTCGCGATCACGGATGGATGTTGGGGATTATAAGTTTGAATGATGACTTTGCCTGGAAGTTTGGAATGACGGCCCGCTCGGCCTGCGACTTGAGTCACCAATTGAAAACTTCTTTCGCTCGCCCTGAAATCAGGAAGTGAAAATCCAACGTCAGCGAGAACGAGCCCCACAAGAGTAAGCCCTGGGAAGTCTAAGCCTTTGGCAATCATCTGTGTGCCGATGAGAAAATCGATCTCCCTATGCTCGACGGCGCGAATTAATTCTTCTAAAGCCTCGCGTGTGGAGATTTCATCACGATCTGCTCGTGCCACTCTCGCGTCGGGATAAAGTTTGCGAATGTCTTGCTCGACGAGCTCAGTGCCTAAGCCTAAGGGCTCAACTTCGTTTGAGCTGCACTGTGGGCAATGATCGGGAAGTGGTTGGGTAAAATCGCAATAGTGGCAAACCAAATGCTTTTGCCCATGGACCGTAAGTGAGATCGCGCAATTTGGACACTCGAAAGAATGGCCGCAAGCTTGGCAGAGCGCCACTTGCGCAATACCGCGGCGATTAAGAAAAAGGGCGACCTGCTCTTTTTGCTCAAGCGTTTGATCGATCGCCAAATGCAATTTTTCACTAAGCCAAAACGGTCGATCAAAAGTTTGCTTGTCTTTCGTGATTTGGCGCTCTTCTCTTAAATCAACGACTTCAACCACCGGCATTGAGCGTTTTCCCACCCTTTGGGTCATCCGGTGCAAATAATATCGCCCGGATTTCGCGTGATGCCATGATTCAAGGGACGGGGTGGCCGAACCAAGCACGATGGGACAGTCTTTTATTTTCGCAAGCATTATTGCGGAATCGCGCGCGTGATATTTTAATTTTTCGTCTTGCTTGAAACTTGCTTCATGCTCTTCATCAATCACGATTAGGCCTAAACTTGGGAGAGGACAAAACAACGCCGATCTCGCGCCGATGAGAATGGATTTCTCGCCACGAACGGCCGCCCACCACTGCTCCGTCTTTTCTCTTTCCGTTAGGTGACTATGTAAAACTGCAATCTGATCGCCGAAGCGGGCGGAGAATCTCTCTAGCAGCTGTGGGGTCAGGGAAATTTCCGGCACCAACACTAAGCCTTGCTTACCGTCTTTAATAATATCGGTAAGAAGTTGTAAATAAACTTCAGTTTTCCCAGAGCCTGTCACGCCATGGAGCAAGTGAACGCCGAAGCCTTTTTTCTCTTCGATAGAGGAAAGGACGAACGCCTGCTCGCTTGTAAGTTCCGGAGGCTCTGTGTGCGCTACGGACTTCACGACCGGTGTTTTGTGGGATTTTCTTTTTCGTGCCGCCGATTCCAAAGGGGGAAACGCGAGGGCAGTAACCTGACCCACTGGGTGCATGTAATAATCCGCCAACCATTCAAGCCAACGCAAATGAGAGTCGGAAATCGGCGGGCGCTCTGCGATAGTGCCATGAATAGGTTTTAGTTTATACTCGCCACGAACTGAAGTGGGTCCTAGGACCACGCCCTTAGCTTTGCGTTTTCCGAGCGGCACTAAGACTGATTGGCCCCGTTCGATTTTTTCTGGAAATTCTCCGAGATAGGTCAACGGCTCAAGAAGGGGAGCCTCAACGGCAACGCGGATTAAAGAGTCGCTCATCGAAACCGCGTGTAAAATTCGCGAATCACTTCTTGATCAGGCCAACGAACAATCAAATTGGAATTTTTCTGCACATCAGCAGAACTTACTTTGAGCATTTCGGAGCCGGACTTCTTCAAGGACTTAACCGTGCCGACATGAATCTGCACAGAGTTCGGTCCCCACGCGATCGTCCTGGTTTTTGGCAACCAAAAATCCTCGGAATAACGGTTGTACTGCTCGGCCTTCACAAGTGCGGTCGAAGGCAGGCGAACTTTTTGAACTACGAACTGATCTTGTTCTATCCAAATCCCAGGCGTACTGCTCGCATCCTCAGGGGAGCTAAGTCCGCCGATGGCGTAACTAATGGCTCCGCCAGAGCGGGCGAGGCGAATAAAATTTTGCTGACCGTAGGAAAATTCAGTTCCGTCTTTTACACTAACGCCACGGGATTTTAATGATTCCGGCGGGGCGATTTTCATAGCGACAAGCTTTGGTTTAATATTTTTTGAATAGCGGAAATGAAAAAATGGCTCCGTCCAATCGTCGGTGAGCCGCGCGGATTTTGCCGTCCCGCCTTCTTCGCGCCACTGCTTTTCATCGGAGTCATAGGTAATCGCACCCTGGATGAGGCCCTTTAGACTTCCGCGACCCTCGAAAGTCACGCGCATGGCATTTTCGCCAGCGATCCACCAGGTTTCGTGAACCACTAAAGGATCGGGATCACCGCGAAAGACGACGTCTTGTTCAATTTGATAAATGCCGCGTCCATGATTATCCGCAGTTCGCGACATGATCATGTGGTAATCGGGAATGTAAGCCCATGCGGACGCGCTAAAAATCGCTAACAAAAGAAAAATCAATGCTTTCATGTCATCCCTCTTCAGAGCTTTTGTACGAGAGCTTTTAAATACGGCACAAGCTCCCGGCGAAGATCCGGGCGATCAAGTGCCAATTCCAAATTCGCTTGCAGATATCCAAATTTATCACCAGCATCATACCGGCGGGCATTAACGGTAGAAGCAAGAAGTCCTTCTTTTTGTGCGAGCTTTTTCATTGCGTCAGTAAGTTGAATCTCGCCGTTCTTTCCCGGGCTCGCGTTTTCAAGGTATTTGAAAATGGCGGCATCGAAGACATAACGCCCAGGAAGCGCAAATAAGCTTGGCGCTTTTTCCGGATCCGGTTTTTCAATCACGTCATCCACCTGAATCAGGGGCTGCTCGCCTTTACTATGCAGCTCTTTGCCTTTAACAATTCCGTATTTGCGAGTGTCTTCGCGCTTAACTTCAATGACCGCGACCACGCTCTTTTCGTGTTTTTCAAAAAGACGGGCTAATTGGGCGGTTGCAGAAGGTTGGCCGGGATAATCAATCATGATTTCATCGCCGAGCAACAGCGCGAAAGGCTCCGTCCCAACGACTGGGCGGGCAGCGTAGACCGCATGACCTAGGCCTAGGGCTACTTTTTGCCGCACGCTGATGATGTTGGCCATTTCCTTAATCTTTCGAATGGGCTCCAACAAATCTAGTTTTCCGGCCTTTTCTAGAGTCGCTTCAAGCTCGAACGAAGTATCGAAAAAATCTTCGATTGCACCTTTGCCCCGACCTTGAATCAGGATGATGTCCTGGATGCCAGCTTTGACCGCTTCTTCCACAACATAAAGCAGGATAGGCTTGTCCACCAACGGAAGCATTTCCTTGGGAACTGACTTTGTGGCTGGCAAGAACCTGGTACCAAGACCAGCTGCAGGGATGACGGCTTTTTTAAGCAAACTCATAGCCATGAGAGAAAACCATAGGGGAATGGCTTAGGCAACTATACTTGCCAATATTACCTCAGGCCCCTAGCATTGAGAGATGGACACAGCGCAGTTTCTGGTAAAACTGTGGGGAGTTCGCGGCTCAATTCCACGGCCAGAGATCCCTCAGCTCATGCATCAACGCATCACACGATTACTCGAGGATTTTTCCGAGAGTAAAAAAGATGTGGCCACGTATTTAAATTCTCAATCCCCGACGACGATCTCAGGCTTTGGCGGGAATACGACCTGCATTGAAGTTAAAAACGGCGACAACCGAATCATTATCGATGCGGGAAGTGGGATCAGAGAATTGGGCTTAAGTCTCTTGGCCGGGCCACTAGGCCGCGGGCAGGGTGAAGCGCATTTGTTCTTCACCCATTTCCATTGGGACCACTTGATTGGCTTGCCTTTTTTTATTCCGATTTTTCTCTCTGGAAATAAAATTCACCTCTACGCGGTCCAGCCTGAACTTGAAACAGTGGTGCGGAGGCTCTTTGAAAGACCTTATTTTCCCGTGGCTTTTGCGGAGCTCGGGACAGAAATTTTTTTTCACAAAATGGCACCGCGGGAAAAAGTTAAAATCCAAGGGTTTGAAGTCACGCCTTATGAATTGGATCATCCCGATCCCTGCTGGGGATATCGTATAGAAAAAAATGGGCACTCTTACGCCCATTGTGTGGACACGGAGTGCACTCGGCAAACGCGCGATGAGCTTGGCCCGGATTTAGGACTTTATCAAAAGGCAGATCTAATGCTTTTTGATGCGCAGTACACGCTAACGGAAGCTGTGGATAAAGCGAACTGGGGTCACGCAGTCGCAAGTTTCGGACTTGATATAGCTTTGCGCGAGGGTATTAAAAAGGCACTCTTTGCGCACCACGATCCATTTGCGACCGCGGATAAAATCGCGGCCGCGGAAGCTCAAGCCCGGGCTTATTACGAGAGTCGCTTCGAGGAGCTGCGGAAGTTAGGCGAGAACCCTCAACCTGTCGACTTTAGTTTTGCCATCGAGGGCATGGAGTTCGGCGTCTGAGGTGAGGGAATAAACGCCACAGGCGCGTTGTTCTGCACCCACGCTTTATATAATTTAATGCTTTCGCTGTTGAGATGAAGCAGCTCGACCCCGGCGCCGAACTTTACTTTATCCAAGCGTCTTCGCCAACGAACGGCGCCAGTGCCAGTCATCGCGAAATCGCCGCAGTTAATATCGATAGTGACAAGGCTTCCCTCGGGTGAAAGATTGGCAGAAGTGGCGACAAAAAAGCCACCGCGTCCAAGGGCGAATTCGCCGCTCTTAAATGCGGCATAAAGCGACTCAAACCGTAGCTCAACATTCGCCGAAGGAGCGATGTAAGGTGGGTAGCGTAGTCGCTCCTCTAGACTCAAAATGGCGTTTCTCACGGTGTTAAGCAATGAGCGGGCGTCGAAGGGTTTATGAATAAGGCCTTCGGCGCCTTGGGCGAAAAGCTCTTCGATAGGTGTCCTGGGTTGTCCGCTAATTGCGAAAACTTTTGGGAATTCAGGATGGGCTTGTTTGCATTTCGCGAGCAATTCTTGGCCGGTTCCGTCAGGCATCAACAAATCAGTAACAACGATTTTTATTGAAGAATCGGCGCAGATTTCCTGCCATGCTTCATTGCCATTAGCGGCGCTTAAACTTTGGAATCCGAAAATAGAAAATCGCGCCGCCAGGAGTTCGCGGATCTCCCGTTCGTCATCGACCACTAGAATTCGAACTTGCCTAGGATTAATCAATACCTACACCCTCCAAATCTTTTCGGCGTTCGACGGGTAGTTTTGGCGTGGGTCAAAGAAAAACAGAACTTAAGTCTAGGGCGAAAGTTTTAGATGAAACGTTCCGATACGTTTTATAACGATATGTGTGTTGGACATGAGGTGTATCAGAATGAAACAGCCCGCTAAATCCGTCTATATAGCGACTGTAACCGTTTTTGCGACGCTTTTGCTTTTTCAAAACTGCGGCGATCCGTTGGGCGGTGGGGACAAGCAAACCTCCCTGTCAGACACGCTGCCGTTTGCCTATGACACGACGATCGACACCATTGCCTACATGTCTTGCGCCGGTGGGACGTCGAGTGCCAACCGCCAAGCGATCTGGACTATTCGTGCAGGAGCGTTTGGCGCTGGCTCTGGAATTAAATTAACCCAAGCTTTCTTGGATGTAACATCGAACTTTTCTCCCGACCAAAGAGCAGCAGCACTTGCTGAAAGCACCCGTAACGCCAATGCCGTGGCACAACTCGCAATTCGCCAAGCTTTTGGTTACCAAAGTCATTATTCGAGCGGCGGCAGCGCCATGGGTGAGGATTTTTCACCATTAACCGGCTCACTTGCTGACGGTGGGATTGCGTCAACGCTTGGCAAAACGAATCCAGTCGTACCGGTTCGCTTTAATTATTTTCCCGGTATCTATGGCCTCAATAACCGCCGCATCGAAGGCAATCTCCGATTTACCGCGAGTGAAGGTGAAGCCCAGGGAGTGCGCGGCGTTCTAAACACGAGCGGCGCAGTAGCGGGAATCTTAGCTGTGACTTACCCACTAGACGGCGCTAGCGATACTTCCGCCCGGGCCCCTACCGGCGCTCCTGCAAACAACAAAGTTTACGGCCGCGGTTATCAATTAAGTTTGATTTCGGCCTCTGCAAACGAGTCTGAGCCGCGAATCCTTTCTTCCATCAACGAGATTAATTTAGAGACCGGCAACGGCAGCGGCGGCATTGATATTCGCCCCTGGGTGTGCGGGCAGGACATGCGCTTTAGAATCGCCCGCGACTGCACGACGTGCGGCTGCTCCACCGACCCAGCCCCCACCGACCGCCTCGCGCGCATCCGCGCGGTGTTGTTGCCGGAACACTGGTACGTCGATCTCACAAACATGTGCGTAAAACAAAAAGAAGTCGCCCAACAATGCTATCCCACAAACGTCTCAGGCGATTACAACTACGTCTCGATATGCACGCGGCAGTAACTCCGACCCGACTGGCCGGGTCTAAAGCGTAACTTTAAACAACTTGTTTATCTCTGCTCATGAAGCTTGAACCAGTCTGAAAAGAAATGAATATGAAGCTATTAGTCCCATCTCTTTTTATTGTGCTCACTCTAGTGTCGTGCGTAAGCTCGCCAAAAGGCGGCAAACTCCCACAATACGGAATGGCATCGTGGTACGGTGATGGTTTGCATGGCAACAAAACCGCAAATGGCGAACGCTTTGATATGCACGAATTAACTGCGGCACATCGCACGCTACCGTTTGGAACAATAGTCTGCGTAAAAAGTGCGGCGACTCAACGTGAAGTAGTGGTCCGCATCAACGACCGCGGCCCCTTTGCTAAAGGGCGAATCATCGACATTTCCAAAGAAGCCGCTCGCCAACTCGGAATGCTAACCAAGGGCGAAGAAAAAGTCTCGCTTCACGCCTCGCGCTGCCCTTAAAGCGGTCTGATTCAACCGCAAAATAGAAGCGAAAAATGAAATGATTTATGGAACTGCAGGGAGCATTTGAAGTCAGCACAGCGCGCGATGTATTTCTAGTCCGGCGCCGGTGTCGCATTGCGTTGTGCTTTTCTGCCGTCGGCTAGACTCGTCTTTGCCTTCAAATCTGGATCAAGTTTAGCGCGACAAAATACCGCCATCTTCTTGATCAAATCGGAAGTGGACGCATTCGGCAGTGCGTATGACCAAATTTCTTTGAGCCGCTCGAGATCCGCCATCACGCCATCATCAAGCACACATTTTACTTCAGTTAGCGTCGGCGTGATTTGACGATTACGTTCCCTCCCTAAAACCTCGGGCTGCGAGCTATAGCTTAATAATATTTTTTCAGCCGATCGGGTGGATTGATTCTCAAGCTGCATGTAAATTTCTCGTTTCCTTTCTTGAGGTACCGCATTCGTATTTTTGCGCTCGCTTCTAAAAAAAACCTCAGCCTGACTAATGGCCGTCACCGTCAAGGCTCCAGAAACTATCTTTTCCTCTAAGCCGGGAAACTCAGTGAGCGCTCGCGAAGCATTTACTCGTCGCGCAGACTCACCCTGACTCATAAGCAGGACCCTGACACAATAATCAAAAAGAGAGTCGCACCCGACGCGCGCAAAAAGTCTGCGACGATGCACTTCAGCCAAATGATGCAAAAGTCGGATGATGGATGCTCTAACAGTCAGAGCCGCTACTTCCGTAGCCTTTAAAAGATTGTCGTCGCTCAGATTCCTCAAGTTCATAGTGATCTCCCTTTGTCTGAGGAACTTGTACCATGGCATTTTAAATTTGATTTTTATCGATTTTCTCGAGGCGAATTTGAGTTTTAACAAGCCTCATGGGCGACCGTTAAATCGCGCCGGATTGGGCTATAACGAAAGATCGCACAGATTCCCGCCCCGGCCGCGAACAGAATGAACTCGCCATCCATCAGACCAATTAATAAACAAAAACTGTGTCAATGAATTTCCCGCTGAAATAGTGCATTAGTTTTTGAAAAAGGACTAACTCAATTGTTAACCGGACTTCGAAATTATTTTCGGATTGGACGAAGCGAGACCAAAATAATTTCTATGCTGACCAGTGAAGGTTAGTCAGTTAAACAGTGTTTATGCAAATTAAACCTAAGCTGGCTAATTTTGAAAACTGGATTGCGTGCGTACCAGATGATGCTGACCTCATTTTTCTTTCGACTGAAAAGTTTGATTTGCTTATGGATTACCCGTTTAAAGCGCTGACCCGTGATCAAGTAATGGCGCAAGGGCAGCTGATATGGACACTTAACTTTCGAAGCTGGTATGGCTACGCATTAAATTATGCCGATCATTGCGTCTGTCTACCTAAAGGTGCCATAGAAAGCTTCGGCCAAAAATTAAGAACTGAGTTGGCCGATGAACAGCGAAAGCTCAAAGTTCCGACTTTAATAGAGAACCGGTGGATAACCTCCTATGCCTGGTCTCATCTGTCCAATGCAGAAAAGATCAATACGCTGCAGTTATGGTTTGTTCAGAACGAAGTCCAAATCCATCAAAGCTTTGATCTGCCGGATTTACCCGAGGACGTAAAGACCGAGCTTACTCGAATTGACTGTGACCAGTTATTAAATCGGTTTTCGAATTTCTCTGGCCCAAACTGTTTTGCGGCGACCGCAGGGGCATTGGCAAAAGATAAAGATATTTGTTCCCAATGGATGCATTGGCCTGAATTCGAAAAACACCTGTCCACGCAGGCTACTTCTTAGGAGAGGGATTTTACTTCGAAAAGTGTGGTCAAGACTTCTACGAACCTTACCGGGTCGCTGCCATAGAAGATTGGCAATCAGCCTGGCCAGACTCGAATCTAAGTATATTGCGCAAAACGACCAGAACAATGAAATGAGCTGGGCAGGCGTCACCTTCACGAATTGCCGAATTTTGGCACTGGATGTAAGCGTTTCATGAACCAATCCCCCAATTGGATCCTATGCTGGTATTGACCTTGCTCCTACGACCCTCCATGAAAGCAAAGCTGTCCGTTTTCAAACAAGTTTCCATTCTTTTGCTGGCCCTAGCGATTGTTGATTGCGCTCCAAAGGTGCAAAGAAAGCGAGCCGCGAATCCGGCGGCTATTTCCGCTCAAGCGCCAGAAAAGAAAAACGAATCGAAGGCCTTCTTTAAAATTTCTGTTCAAAAGCCGGAGTGCAAGACCGCAAATGACACCTCTGTGAAGCCTCCGCCCAACTTAGTACGTAGGGACGCTATCCAGATCGTACGGCGGTTTCAGCGGGTTCTTCGGTTGTGCAACGGCCATCAAATATCCGACAAGATTGAGACAGTGAGTTCCCCGGACGTCTATTACGAAATTAAAGCTCAAAAATTTTATTTAAAAAGAGTAACTGGTCACGAGGCTAGAATTAGAAACACTTGTACGTATCTGCAGACGGATCCGCTCACCGGGATTTTCACGGCGATTTTCACTGGCGAGGCATTAAGTGAAGCTGCTAAGTCTAAGATTGGCCTTGAGCGGCGAACAATCAGGGGCGTCTTGAGCACCTCGCCGACCGCGTTTAACGGACAGGTTAAGAGAGGCGAAAACATTATCGATTATGTATTTGAAGGTTGTGGGAAATATGATGAGGACGGGACTCGCTGTGTTGAAAAATCCGTTATCGAAGAAGGCACGATTTTCTTAACAGTGAACTACAGTGAGGAGACCCTTCCGGGATTCTCTCAAGTTGAAACTTGCGCCAAACAGGAACAAAAAAAGTAACTACCCATCATCCGACGGCCGCTGGCTGATCAGCGCCTGCGATTTAAACGGATAACTTTTTAAGTAGCGCATGGGATCGACAAAGCCGCCTAAGCGCTTAACCGCAAAATGCAAATGGGCTTTTGTGCAGTAGCCGGTGCAGCCGATCTGGCCGATCTTTTGGCCGTTGATGACTTTTGCGCCGGGGAAGATGTTGTTCGCGATAGTGAGCATATGGTTGTAGTAAGTCTCTAGCCCGTTGTGGTGGCGGATCACGACGAAGTTACCGCTCGCGCGCTGTTTGCCAGAGCGTAAAATAGTGCCGGCTTCAGCCGAGAAGATTTCAGTGCCTTCAGGAAGTTCAAAATCGACGCCTTTGTGGGGTTGCTTTCGCCGCTTAATGGGATGAAAGCGCCGTGAATCGTAAAGGCTTGAAACACGGACGTAACTCACAGGCGCAAACAACGGGCGAGTTTGTTGAGTGTTAGTCGGGTTTACGAAACTGCCACCGCCCGGATATCTAACATAATAACGGCGCTCTAAATTTCCGGCGATTTCCAGCGAAGTTTCTAAAATTTCGCCGTAGCCGATTAAGTCTGCGCCATCATATTTAGTCTCAATGCGCATGGAGTACTGGGCGTTGCGCTGAAGTTGGCGGGCGATATTAAAATCAAATGTGTAAGCGTCCATAAAACGGTGAGCGGCCCACTCGTATTTAATCTGGTTCATGATTGAACTAAGTAGTGAGCCGTTAATACGGCCGGCGATTTTACGTTCTTTAACTTTAAAGCGTTCTTCCCGAACGATTCCACCTGCGGCCTGACCGTTGCGCCAAAAGATGTAGGCTAGATCCCTAGGGGCTTCATAAATCTTCACTTCGGTATAACGGCGATCGGGAGTGTGACGCACGCGGTAGGATTCACCATGGGCCAACGAAAGGCCCTTGGGAAGTAGGTTTTGGTGGTTAATCTGAACGATTTGCTTCTCGCTAAATCCATGTCGGCGTAAAAGAGCTGAGATGGTTTCCTTGGCGCGGAAGGAAATGAACTGTTTTTTTGTTTGAGCGGGCGGTTGGGGCGGACCCTCAAGCGTAGAGGTTGCCAAGCTGGAAGTGGAAGCTATGATGATTGCGAACAGCGGAGAAAGAGCAATGATGCGTCGATTCAAAATCTTCAAAGAAGTGTCCCAGGTTGTTGTATTCGTTAGTGTTGTGTCTCTATTTCACCACACTTCTGACGCAGCACAAGCACAAATTTTAACGGGTCCGGTAACTTCCGCGATGGGTGGGTCGGGCAGAGCCGGCGCCGAGGCGACAGAAATCATGTTTTTAAACCCAACCGCAGTCGCGGTTGGACGGGCCGGAATGGAATCGGGATTGTTCTACAACGACGGTTACTGGGCTAACGACGAGCACGAGACTTCAATGGGAATTGCCTTGGTGGAGAATGACCCTACGAACGTCGCACCCGGAGGATTCGCCTACATTCAAAAGCGACATAGCTTAGGCGGCGTAGCTTGGAATGAGCGCTATTTTTTCGGTGCCTTGGCAAAGACTGTGTCGTCGGTTTTGACTGTCGGACTCTCTGTTTACCACCTGCAGCAAGAAATCGAAAATGGTGAGAAGCATTCTCACTGGAACGGAACTTTGGGCACCCTTTTGACCATTAGCCCGGATTTAGGGGTCGCATACACGGTAAGTAACCCCGTCAAATCGGCTAGCGACGTACCGCTTTTCCTCCGCCCGGTTATGCAGCAAAGTCTTGGAATTCATTGGTTAATTCAAGATCTTATGCGGCTTACGTTCGACGTCACCCGCTGGGAAAAATATAACCCGGGTAAGAAGGGCCTCCTTCAGGGCGGGGCTGAAATCCGACTGGCAGAGTTCGCGGTCGCGCGCTTTGGGTTAGAGGTCGACGACATCCGAAAGCGCAACGCTGGTACTTTAGGTTTAGGATTTATGGGTCCTCGGCTTAGGGCTAACTACTCGTTTTATAAGCCTTTGACTGAAACTAGCAGGGCAATGCACAGCGTTGACTTGCAGTTACCCTTTTGATAGCTTTCCCGGCTTCTCAAGGAGATCACAATGGCTTCACCGACAAAAGTTACTTCCTTTCGCCGTAAGCGTAAGCTCGCTAAACAAGGTACTAAGCGCAAAGCAGCTTTGCGCACTAAAGGTACGACTCGTTCTAAAAAAACTCTGTTTGGCGACTAATCTTTAGCGGCAATCTTCCATTTTATTTACGCGCTTATGACCTAGCAGCGAGTAAATCTTATTGGTCAATTTGCCGTCTACGATCGGATACCCAGCGGAAACATCCTGGGCCAAGAATTTATCAGAAATTCGTGGATCATTTCCGAAGCTAACCATCGCTCTGCAAACACCGATAGCGGCATTATAAGCTTTAACTTTATCTGTTCCGTAACCAATGATCGGTTGCTGACCTAGCATCGCGTTGTCGACACCAACTGCCACGCACTCTGCTTTACAAGAAACATTTCCTGATCCACCGAATACCGCCGAAACTTCCGGCTCAACAATCTCAGGTGGGCGAGCAAAAGCGCTTACGGAAAGTAACAAACCCAAAGTCGCCAAAGAAACCTTATTCATAAAATCCTCCATACCTTTTATTATTAAAACTTACTCACCTTGAACACTTGAACCCGACGTGCGCAGTCGCCCAGGCTGAGCGGCCGTCGGCCCTTTAAGAGAGAACTGCACGGGATGCGCGGTCCAACCTTCTTGGCCAGCGACGTATTTATATCTACTAACTGCGCGAAGAGCTTCTTGATCGAGCTCCGGATAACCAGAGGAGCGGCCGACTTTTAGCTCTTGCACTAAACCTTGTTTAGTCACGTAGTAATTCAGCACCACTTCACCCTGAAAACCGTTACGACGCGCAACAACTGGATACTGGGGTGGGCGGTTGTTACCTAATTGCTTCAGTTCCAAATTCGAACGCAATTCATCGGGCATTGGACCAGCCACTTCAGCCAATGTGTTGCCAGATTTATCCCCGGGGGTACCGGTCACAGGAGTCTCTTTGATGTCGCTTAATTTCTGAACCGGCTGCTTTGCCACCGGGGCAGGGAGCGGCTCGAGCTTATCCATCTCTTCTTGTTTAGCAACAGCTTCCGCTGCGGCATCAGACGCAGCCGTGTCGACAACTTCCTGTTCTGGGTCCGATGATTTTGCAGGAGCTTCTTCCGCCACCGGAGTTACTTCTTCGGCTTGCTCAGGAGCGTCGCTGACGTCTTTCGACATATCGACAGCCACGATCTTAGGAGATTTCTTTGCCGGAGTAGCTTTCGCTACCACTGGCCGAGGGGCAGGTTTCACTGGCGCTGGCGCGGCAGTTTCCGTAACTATCTCAACGACGGTGTCGTCGCCTTCGGGCAACATTTTAAGTGCGGGGACCATTACGAATCCCAGCAAAACTGCTGCATGTAAGAATGCTGAGAAACCAACAAATCCGACTGAACTCTTTTGTTTCATACGTCCAAGCCTCCAAATTCAGGTGGTTGTTAGTTCAAGAGCCAGACCAGGTGCCGGGACCCGCCATCTCCGCTAAACCCTGAAAGGGAGTAGGTTTTTCTAAACTACGGCTGAAATTATTTCTCGATGGGCTCAAAATTCGGCGCTCGAGGCAGCCTGCCTCAGAATCTCTGGCACCCAAATTGATGTAATTTTTACTTAAGTGTTCCAGGGGGATTTTTGGGTCAATTCATTTTGTTGATAGCGGCGGCAGTGCTCGGAAACCTCGCATCAGCTACGACAGGCGCCTACTGCAATCGCGAAGGCCGGGTCATTCAATGGGTATGCGGCCAGGAACCCGGTGTTGGTAAATGGACAGAGGAGCCCGGCGGCTGTTACAGCCGCCAAACCAATCGCTTTTGTGAACCAAGGGGTCGCGATTATCCGGTGGAATATCACGATGGCGAATGGCGCTTTCCAACGGCGCAAAAATCCATTCGCTGCCTCGCCGGCTGGAATGGCCAATACCGCGAGTGCGACGCCGGCGGCGAAGTTCTAACGATTGATTTAGAATACAGCGAAAATATCGAGGCCTGCCAAGCCGGCAAAGCCTTTGGATATATAGAAGATAAAATCTGGGTCGAAGGGTGCTCTGGCATATTCGCCGTCGTCATTCGGAAAACCGGGAACAATTAATCACCAATCTATTTTACCAGCCGGGCCGCACACTTTAGATAAGTCGCGTAAAAAGGTAAGATGCTTCGTATTGCCCGATCGACCTCAGCAGGGGTGGGCTCCCTCGCCTCTAAGTGATAGTTAAATGTCGAGGCCATATCAAGAGCCTTTTTATCACGGTCCTTCTGACAGCTATGAACGTCATAAAGAAGTTTTGATGTGGGGATTACGGTAGGTGCTGGCGTTATTGGGACGACAGCCAAATCGATATCATCGACTTCCTTAATTCTCCATGGTTGGTTTTTGTAGTGGGTCGCCAGCTGCTGAGGAAGGCCGTTGAGATTAAAAAATGGAGCACTTCCAGTAGCGTCCTTATCCAATTCATATCGGCGGAGATCTTCAGTCAATGTGCTAACGTGAATCTGCAGCATAAGAGCTTCGAGCTCGCCGGACCAACGATTGCCGATGGCAGATGGCCGTGGATTCTCAGTGCCTGAGATCATTTCAACTAATGTGATAAACGCCAGAGGAGAGACGTAATGTTTAGCGGGGTATAAATTTATGTAGGTTAATTTTTGTTTACGGCAGCGTTCGGATTCCACCTTTCCTGAACAAGATGGGCCCTTAACTTTATCGGAAAAAACTACGTTTGGTCTGGCCTCTGTCGCCGCGGGCGGCGCAAAATCGATTTCAGTGCTCTCGCTTTTATCCCGCAGCGGCTCAGATATTGCGAGAATTCTCGGGTTACTGACTATATAATCTAAGGCCATGAAAGCAGCATTCATAAGCTTACTAACTTCAGCAAGCTCCTCTATTTTGGTATCACTCGGCTTAGGTAGGTCGGAAATAGTATCATAATAGAGTCCAGATACGCGGTTCTTATTAATAGCTGGAACGGACGGATCATCGATCAACCTTACGACCGCCTCAGGTCTATTTGCTAACATTTTCAATATTTCCAATTGAGCTTCAATTAAACTGCTAAAGGCATGGAAGGAAAGTGCAACCAAGGGTGATTGAGATTTTCGCTCCTGGTCTTCGATACTGATGAGCCGAGAATGCTTCAATTCCTGAATGGCGGTCAGAGCTTTAATCAGCCCGACGTTAGAAAACGCATCGTCGATGTCGTCATCGAGATAAGCCGGCTTGGGCATCGCTACTTTTGGATTTAGAAGAACCTTCTTAAACACCAACAGTTGGTTCATTCGACTTTGAATGACCTTGTGAACCATTTCTAATAAATAGTCTGCCCGTGCAGAATCACTGGACAACGATTCGAGGGCTTTATGATCCCGAGTGGTATGCAAGAGAAGTATGTAACCTAACAGTTTATTGTTTTTACCATAACATTTTTGGTGAATATGAAAACCGAAGTCCTCTGCTTGCTGCAACAACCAAGCTTTTCCCTCGTCTGGAGGTAGATCTGGCGAAAATAGTTTTCTTTCCGCACATTCCTTTGTTCCATCTTCAAGGAAGTCTTCGGAGCTAATTAAGGGGTCGACGTCCGATCGTTTGCCGAGCGCGTTTTTTGGCAGGATCTTCTCAAGATCTTCCATATTCAATGAACCTGAGGCAGGGGGGGACTTCTCTTGATACTTTTTGTTACCTCTTGGCAATTCTTGTGGAACGTTCGGTTCACTATCTGAACTATTTCCAGAACGCTGTTGGTCGGGCTTGGGAATTTCGCCTGCTAGCAAAAACATTTCCCAAGGTGCCGCGGGCAACTTCTGATTAACTAGGTAGGCGTTGAGGAAGAAGTACGGATGAAATACGGGCGCTTTTATTTCTATAGTCCAAAGACCTGCGACGAGATCAATCAGCTGCTTCTCTTTTTTATTGTAAAGTACCGGAGCGCTTCGATCACTGAACATCTGAACCCCAAGTACCCAGTCTGGGCCGAGCGCCTCACGAAGTGGCCAAAGCGTGGCAATTGCTAATTGAGTTTGGGCAAAGAAGTTTCCGCCCTCATTACCGATGTAACGACTTAAGGTTGATTGCGCACGAGCAAACCGTTGGTAAGGAGCGGTCTGGTATAGGCGCTTGCGAATCTGAGCACTCTTCGCCTGCTGATCCGCGCCCGAGCTTTTCGCCAATGGGCTCAGCTGGTGTGAAAATATATCTAGGGTATCAACTAACTTGTTATAGTTTAGCGGATTAAGATGAGGAACAACGTTGTTTTCAGAGTTTACAAAGTAAGGGGCAAAATCAAGATCGTCTTGCTTAAGGCGAAGAAAAAGTTCTAATTTGCGAATTACAACCTGATTGAAATCCTTATTTGCGAAATGATCAGTCTTGAAGGGGGCGACCATTTGCTTCATGGACCTCAACGCAAGTGCCTTCTCACTTTCATTAAAGTGAATGCGCGCTCGCACATCGCCTTCGTTAATAAACGCTTTATTTGAATCACTTGGGTTCGAAGCTTGGGTTACGATACCAATGTGAATTCCAAGCGTGAGTGCGGCGCCTTTCAATTTGTAGGCGTAGGGTAGTGTCGTAAGAAGTCGAACGCCTGCTAGGGTTAAAAACGCAGGAACAATCATGTTGTCCGGCTTCACTAAATTGAGCACATTTCGTGATTTCGCAAGCGTGGGTAGCGTTTTGAGCATACGCTTGGCGAGGTCACTTACGACGGGATCCTTGTCGTCGAAATAATAAGTCGTAATTCCAGCCCCTGCCGCCAAAAAGTTATTGCCGCTTCCGCTGATTAGTTGCGATAGCGCGGTTAAATTTTGAAGTTTTCGTTTTCTAAGATCGAAATCTAACTCGGAATTTTGGAGCTGACTCAAAAACTGCCCGTGCGGGAAACTCAGGCTCTTCTGGCCGGCGAGAGTGTCAAAAAACTCCAAACAAGATTTTTTGATACTAGTGTCGTATAGGACGGTGTACACGGCCTCTCTAGTTGTACCCACTTGACCGTTTTCGATGAGCGACGCCCACTTATTCATGGCCGTTTCTACGCAAGCACGATTTTCCTCAAAAGTTTTTTCCGGGTCATAAGAACTATTGATTTTTGCAGCTACTTTATGAAGCCAGCTGTCCTTTTCGCTTTTACCATGAGCCATCAAATCAGCGATAATCTGGGTGAAAAGGATCATGGTTACTTGCGTCCGCTGAACATTAAGTGCGATGTCCAAATTTTGCCGTAGAGGCGAAGAAACTAAAGGAGCGGCCGGCGCCGCGTGAGCTGTAGACGACACGGAAATAGCCAAAAATAGGGCAAGACAGCTTTTCATCAAAATTCCTCAATTTGAGTTCTTGAGAGACCTTAATTTCAAGAGTTATGCCGCGGGCCATACGGCTAACCAGTGAAAATAAGGACTTATAGCTGTCAATCTATCGAGTTATGCCGGTTTTGGGCCTCAATAGCTTGTCCATCCGGCGCAGGAATCGCCCACCTCGCTTTTGCCGGAAGTGGACCATCGGTCATGCGCATTATAAATAAAACTAGTTTTTATGCGCCAGATCGATGGTCCACTTCCGGCAAACGAGGACTCTACTGTTAAGGGACTTAGCACTGCGAGCTCGGTTTCATACGATCGACCTGGCCGGACGCCCCGGGGCGCCTTGGGCGGGTGCCGAGTTAACCGCCCAATAGAAATTGGGCGACTTAGGTCGCAAGTAATTCTTGTGGGACCTTTTGCTCTTGAATCGCTTTTGAAAGCTTCACGTGATCGGGATGGCCGATAAGTTTGGCGGCGTCACTCCACGGAATTGGATCGGGGCTGGCGAGCACATCTTTTTTCAAAACAACAACGCGCTTATAAGACTCTTCAATTTGCTCCATCTTCACTGCGCCATCGGCTACGGCTTTGCGAACCGCTTCAAGCGCCTTTGGTGGGCGATCGGGTTCATTGCAGTAAAGCAGAATATCGCAACCGGCTTGCAGTGCGCGAACAGGAATCATGTCGCGGTCATAGTGAGTGGCCAGCGCTTTCATATCGAGGTCATCGGTGATCACAAGACCACGGTAGCGAAGCTCTTGGCGCAAGATCTGCTGAATGAAGAGGGGAGAGAGAGTGACGGGCCACTCAGGGTCGACTTTCGGGAACTTAATGTGCGCGGTCATCACCATGTCGATACGGGCGCGGAAAACTTTTTTGAACGGGTGCATCTCAACACTTCGTAATCTTTCAATGTCCGCATCTTCCACGGGAAGATCAAAGTGGCTATCAAGCAGCGTGTGACCGTGACCTGGGAAATGTTTCGCGCAAGGAATAACGCCGGCTTTGATATAGCCCCGAACAATGGCCGACGCCATTTTAGCGACCTGCTCTGGATCGGTTGAAAGTGCGCGATCACCAATAACGGTGTTTTTTGGATTCGTAAGAACATCCACACAAGGAGCGAAATCCACATTAATGCCGCAAGCTCGAAGCTCTGCGCCCATTGCCATTGAGAAACGAAAGGCCACGGAGGTCGAATCAAGGCTGCCAAGTTTTTGCATTGGCGGCCACTGCGTGAACGGCGCTTTCAACCGTGCAACCCGGCCACCTTCCATGTCGATGGAAATAAAAAGCGGCAGCTTGTCCTTTGTTTTATGGCGAAGCGCTTGAATGTCGGCGCAAAGTTTATGGATCTCTTGAGGAGTGCCGCAGTTGCGATCGAAAAGAATCACTCCACCGATATTATTTTTAACAATAAATTCGGCCTCTTTCGGATCAAGAGTTTTCCCGCTGAGCCCAATCATGAAAAGTTGGCCGATCTTATCCACTGTATTCTCCGCTGACGTTCTGGTTGTTCTTATTCTCGCCCGCCTGGTCGACGATTGTCGACTAGACGTTCGTACTATTTCCCTGTTGGCTCGCCAGGAATCGATGGTTCAGTCGAAGACTCAGGATTGGGTGGTGGTTTCGTTTCCGCCGCGCCGGGCTTCGTGGGTAAGGCTTTCTTTACACTAGGTGCCGGCGCAGGGGCCGGGGGCTCAGCCGCGGGCATAGCGCTGCTAGAGCGACCAGCGATCACATTTTTGGCGCCTGTCGGCACAGAGCCAAAGAGAAGTTTTAAAGTGTCCGTGGGGACTATGAAGCCCTTGGTCGCCTCCGCTGGAACTGCCACTAACTCTGTGGATATCGACTGCAGAGGTGACGAAGTGCCAAGAATCTCCCCCTTTGGCGTTACGAAACTAACGAAATCAGATCCTTTAAATTTATTAAGGATGCGAAAAACTTTTTGGCCCTTGAATTCCTCTTCCGCTTTGATTGTTGCTTCACCGCTGTAAGTGGCCCCGTCTTCCTCCGCGATCGCCGAATACACGAACTTTTTGTCCACCTTGTAACCGTTGGTCAGCATGAGATAGCCAAGAAAGCTCGCCAGAAAAGTTCCTTTCTTAACCGGCGCCTTCAAATTCTGCGCGACCTTGCCATCGCTTACATTGGCGGTCATAAGATCCTTCGACACTTTCGCGTCGATCATCTTCATGGTTTCACCCTGCTTAGTCGTATATTGAAAGCTGATCGGCTGAAATTTATCATTCGCCGTAGCTTTCAAACTTTCAGTGAGGTTGCCACCTTGCTCATTTGTTTTAAGAAAGTAAGTCGACGTGAAGTGATTTTTCTTAGCATCGAATTCGTAGCGGGAAACGATGTAACCGACGTGCGCAGATCCTGCCCGAACCATATAGTAGCCTTCGAACATCACTTCGGCGTGAGCCTCGACCCGACTCAAGACCAATAGAAAAAGACCGATAAGTAATTTAGATCGTGAAATACCGACCATAGTCGTTCGCCCTCCAGTGGCACGTGTTCAAAAGAGTCTGAAGAAAAAGTCGAAAAGAGTCAATTTTAGCCAGGTCGAGGCCAACTTGCCGTTTAAGTTTGTTATAGTAAAACTTGTGATGCCGCAGCGAAGATTCTACCTCACGCGCTCCCGCCAACGGGGGCAAATGGCCATCTTTATCGCCTTGATTTTTCAAGTGCTCTTCGTCCTCTTCGCCATGGCCATCAACGTCGCCCTCGTCGTGCACGACAAAATCAATTTACAAAACGCCGTCGACCTCGCCGCCTACTACGCCGCCCAACGCCAAGCCGAAATGCTAAACGTCATCGCCCACCAAAATTACACAATCCGCCAATCGTTTAAATTATTGGCATGGCGCTACCGGGCGCTTGGGGCCGCGGGACAAGACGCGCATCCATGGAAAGCTCTGGGCACGGCTCAAGATGTTCCCTTTCGCAACCATACTTATGATCCTGGAGTTTGCATAACGCAAAAGGAGAATTGGTCCGAGGCTGATGGCAACCAAACACTTTGCAGAGATCCAAACGTGAATATCCCTCCGATGCCAGTCGTGGTGCCCATGGCGCCGGGAATTTTCAACGCTGTGTTTGCTGCGCTTTCTGTCACGCTTAAGAAAACGGCCGGACAATCCTGCGCCACGTTGGGTGCCTACAACTGGTGGTATGCGATGTCGACACTTACCGCTTTCCGCATCGACCAGCGCCACCGTAAGCACACGATTTATGCTTTAGCGAATAATCTCTCGAGCGCCGACCCTATTGATCTCGATGGCAATTCCATTCGTGACGGCGCTAACAAAACATTCGTGAAAAATTTAACTTTCTCTAACGCTGAAAGTGGACCGATCTTCCAATTTCTAAATTCTCTAGAAGGTCGTCCTCGCCAAGAATGGTTAAATGAAATACAGATTGTTCCAACGATGATCTATCTTGATCCCAGTTCCAGTAATGGCTGCAAGGGAACTCCTCAATTTATTGATGAGGTACCGGAGGAAGCTAAAGAGCAGGGAATTCTTGATCTCGATCAGACCCACGGTCAGACTTTAATCGGTTATAGGAAACACAGCGTACTTCTGAACAGTG
>JAYSTF010000120.1:0-8545 GCA_043720065.1 Pseudobdellovibrionaceae bacterium
CAAGATCGCTTGAAGCAATCTCAATCACTTCGTCCTCAAGATTACGCGGCCACGAAAACTTCGCCTCTTCGAGACGCTTCAGCCAAAGCGCAAATCCGCGAGACTGGAGCTTTCATGACATTATTTAGGATTCTCCTTTGCCTATTGCCGGTCGCGGGCGCAAATGCAAAGGTTGTTGATGACCTAAAGATCGCGCGAAAGTGTCACCATTCCATCGTATCTAAGGCTCAATACAACTGTGAATATAAGATCGGTAGCAAACTAGATGTTGAAATCGCCGGCGTTGGAAGCAATGACGCCAGTGTTTATTTTAATCACGCGGACAATACGAATTATTTTGTGAAATTTGGAGTGCGTCACCAGTGTGTCATCATAACCGGTGCTGACTCCGCCGACCTCGCATTCATTTCTGTCGCCGATGGAAAGATTTATTCAGATTGGACCACTTGTCGCCAATCAAACCGGAGGCGAAAATGAAACGGTATCGACCCGCGATCTGTGGCTTAATCTCTGAAGTGGGAAGGTGATGAAATGAAAGGTAGTCAAAACATTGGGCCTGACGCTGTACCCTTAACCAAGGTGTCCACTTATCAGCCATATTCCATTATTCGGAGAATCTTGGGCGTAAGTAAATTTATTTTCCTAGGGCTAACGCTTTTGATCTTTCTGGACTTTGTATGGGTGTGCGTCGATGACGGAGATCCCGAGCTTTGGATCAAGGGTGTTACCGGCATAACCGCTGGCATCCATCAGGGCTTCAAGTGTGGTTGGACTTCTGAAGTTGAAAACCCGTGGACGTGCGACCGCTAACCCCTCACTTACCCCGTCAACCGTCGCCAGATACTCCCTGACGGCCCGAAATGGCCCATCATTGGACGCCTGGCCCGCTGTCGGAAATCGGCGAAAGACCCTTGTAAAGCGAACAGCGCACTTTCATCTCGCCGTGCTGGCTTTGTTTTATATTTTTTTGATGTCTCAGCCCCAGAGCGGCTATTTGGCGTCGGGCGACCTCGACGGGTTTATGCGCCGACAGAAGATGGACTGTTGTAATGGTAAGTCCCAGAACAACGAATAATACTCACGGAGTATGGCCAGCGTAAAATGAACTACTCTTCTATCAATTCGCGTGGGTAGCGCTTTTCATCTGATTCAATAAATGATTTTAAAAGTTCAACTTTTCCCCAAAGCGTATCGAGGAAAAGTACGTCGTCCATTTCTGAATAGTCTCTTTTGGTTTTGGCTGAAGATAACGTCCTAGCAGATAATATATTCTGAAGTGATTTTTTTCTGGACGGGCTGACAAGCTTCAGTGCGCTGAGATCAGCGCAAAATGCTTTGATCAGACCGCGCCCCTCGTCTCCGTATTCGTAAATAATTCGTCCCATCGTGACCTTCAAATTTAAGGGACTTCTTTTTTGCAGGCAATATCCATTTAGTCCCTCAAGAATCTGTTCGATGCCAGCAATCGTAGATAAGTGAAATGCAGAAGAAAACATTCCTTTAGAGTTCTCTAATAATCTAATATGGGCACCAATAAATGTGTTGCACGCCGATTTATATTTCTCAAAATTCTGGTCACCATATTCAGATTTTTCATTTTGGCTATTTTTAGATTTGGAAAAAAAATGTGAGGTATCGAAATCCCGCTTACTCATAAGACATAGCGCGAGGTCAATCAGCAATGCGAAAAGGCCAACTACTCGCTCGTATTTAAATGGAAGCGCGCCTTCCCCTCTAAACGTCACCTCGCTAAGAGAGTGTAGCTGTGGAGTAACTTGCACAAGATCGACCATTAGCGTCTGCATGGGTAGCTGTAGGGATTTGTATGCTGGCCCAGACAACACGAGCAACGTGTCGTTCACGAGGTCAGCAACCTGATTGATCACCGCCTCAGGCGGCATGGTTTTCCCCCAATGCTTCAAATATTTCATCAATGCGGGAATATGAGATTTCTCGTTTTTCATTTAGCCTGCCTTTCCAAAAGACGACCGTTGTTTACACGGTCTCTAACAAGGAGGCAACGTCATGAATTTAATCGCTTATTGGCGCCGTGAACTTGGGCTTACTCAAGAGGAGCTAAGTTATTTAACCGGGGTGCCACGGTCTCGACTTGGCCTGATTGAGCGACAGTTCACGGAACCAACCGAAATGGAGTTGGCCGCAATCGAAGAGGCCTTCTCCCACCGCTGCGAATGGCACCACTTAAATGCTGGGGAAGATATTAAAAATCGACTCATCCCCAAAGCCAAAGGGTGAGGTTATGGCCCGAATACGAAATATTAAGCCAACATTTTTTGAAGACCTTAAGCTGGCCGACGTATCCATTTTTGCACGACTTCTTTACATTGGACTTTGGTGTCACATGGATAAGCAAGGGGTAACAGAGAACTCCGCGCGATTAATAAAAGCGCGCCTGTTCCCTTACGATAAGAAAATCAATGAGGTCACTATTCGAGACGCCGTATCGGCATTGGTGACGAGTGGTCGGCTTTTTGAATTTGAGTTCGAAGACAAGAGGCTGATCCTTTGTCCCAAATTTCAAGTGCACCAACATTTTCATAACAAGGAGAAGCCGGCATGGCATTTCGCACCTGGATTTTTAGAGAGCCTCGGTGTGGCACCAGACAAGCCTGAGGCTAACCCTATGCAAACCCCAGTCGAGCCGCTCGGAAATCGGAAATCGGAAATCGGAGATTTGAAATCGGAGCCCTCGTCGCAAGAGTGCGACGCGATATCCCCCGAGGCGCTGGTTGGAAAATTTAACTCAATTTGTAGCCAGTTGCCCGCTGTAAAAAAGCTAACACCTAAGCGTCGTAAAGTAATCGCTGCGGCACTACGAGAAAATCCAAAGCAAGCTTACTGGGAAGAACTTTTTTTCAAGGCTGGCGCAAGCAAATTTCTTTCTGGTGCAAACGATAAAAGCTGGTGCGCAAACTTCGACTGGATTTTAAAGCCAGACAATCAGGCCAAAATTATTGAAGGAAACTTTGATGTCCGTGAATCTAGTAAACAACGGCAGGGATTGGTTTTATGAAAAGACAACTCTACGCACTTTACGATAAGGAAGTTTTAGAATCCCCGAGGGATGAAGAAAATGCTGCTAGGGGTATGTATCCAATTAATGAATCTGAAGCTCCGCGACTAAACAAGCTGGGCTTTGGAATGTTTCAAGCCGTTCAGCTGTTCGGGTCAGAGACTCGTCAAATTAGCAATTTAAAGCAAATCCTGAGTTGGGCGGTGGATATAGATGTCGGAACCAAAGAAGACCAGCTGGCGCGAGTTTTTGAATTTCTAGTGCCAAGCCTTATCGTTGAGACCAAGCGCGGAGTTCATATTTACTACGACGCAAAAAACGCCACGAAAGAAAACTACCAATCTATTGTTGCTGACAGATTGGTGCCACAGCTAAGTGCGGATAAAAAAGCTAAAGACTTGGCTAGAGTGCTCCGTGTGCCTGGCTACTTTCATATGAAGAATCCCACTGAGCCCTTTCTCATAAAGACTATTCATCAATATCCAGTCGCCTATACGGAAGAGCAAATGATCTACGCATTCAAGCTACCGCCGCAGGAAGAGGTTGTTGTCGAAGAAAAGCGTGAGTTGCGCAAAATTTTTAGAAATGAGGCGGATGACTTCTGGGAGCAAGTGTACAATCTCGACTGTGAAGTCGCGCTAAATCGGCTCAGCGGTACCGCCGCCGTTAGCTTCGAAACCTATACGTTTAAGCGCGTATCGAATGGCAATCTAAATATATTTGTTAACGGAAAAGGTACGTCATGTTGGATTGATAAGAATAAAAGAATCGGCTCAATGGATGGCGGCGGACCTACGATTTATCAGTGGCTCAAATGGTTCACCCATGACGATAAACGGGCATATGAAAATTTAAAAACTAATTTCCAAGAGCTTTGGAGCGGACGATGAATCTTTTAAGAGAAGACTTCGTGTCTGCGATTGACGATGCCAAAGCGCACGCCCCCAGGGTTGAGCCAGTCAAAACACTCACTCTTGGAGTAAGAGTATTAGATATTGCAACAGGGGGCCTACTTCCAAATGACGTGACAGTCGTTGCGGCAAGATCCGGTCAAGGCAAAACCGAATACGCCACTTCAATCGCTTTGGCGAATGCGCTTAACGGATCGCGAGTATTTTTTTATGCACTCGAAGCTGAGCGTGGTGAAATCGCGAAGCGGATAATGTATCGACTATATTCCCAGTTATACTTTGAAGATGGTATACGGCCAACGCTGCCGCTCCCTATGCGCTACATAAATTTTTATAAGAATCTTTTAACGAAGGAGCTCAACTTATATCGCGAGCGAGTGGACGCTTTGATAGAAAAAACCCTTCAAAATATTTCGATTTTCTATCGTAAAACGGATTTCACGCTCGATACATTTAAGTCCACCCTGCAAGCTAATCAAGACCGTGCCGATCTATTCATCGTCGATCACCTTTCTTATTTTGATGTGGACGAAGACAAGGCCAACAAAGAGTATTCTGAGATAGTAAAAACCGTGAGGGACTTGGCGCTGTTGTCGTCGAAGCCGATTGTGCTGGTTTCTCATGTGCGCAAAAGAGATCGGCGCGACCAGTCGTTTTTGCCCGATGTTGAAGATATTTTTGGTACATCAAATATCTATAAAATTGCAACTAAAGTCATCCTGTTGGCTCCTGACTGGTCAGCGGGGGAATTGCAAGGCGCCATCAAGACGTTTTTTCACGTTGGAAAGTGTCGGCATGACGGTAGCGTTGCGGGCTATATAGCGCGTGTAGAATTTGATCGAAACATAAATGCGTACAAAAATGGATATGAGCTGGGCAAATACTGTCGTGACATAAAGGATTTCGCCCCGATTGATAACCCAAATGAGCTCCCTAATTGGGCACGCCCTGAATGGAAATAAAGGTCTCGAAAAATCTCATTCTGCAGACACAAAACGAGCCTGAGCCCGCAGCTAAAGCGTCACATCCTGCCTTGCCCCAGTACACCAAGAATGAGGTTCAAAACGGAATAGACGTGTTTCGCATTCTTATACGGGTGCGGAATCGCTTACGCAAAGAGGGTAAAATTGACTGGTGAGGGAGGGCGAGATGCTTTCGAACCGAAGAACGATGGCGCCCCTAGGTAAAATACCGTATGTGAATAGGAGCTTATGAGCGAAATGGACTGGATCGGAAACAACAGGAAGGCAATTGCCCCGCTTCGCGTGAGTAGCGGAGGGCAAGAGGGCAATACCTCTTGGCTTACGCAAAAACGTGACTGCGAAGAATATTGCCGTCGCCATAACCTTGAGTTGGTCGAGTCCGTCCAAATTGTAGAGTCCGCACGCAAGTCCGAGCTTCGAAAAAAGTATGGCGAGGTTTTGAGAAGGGCGTCGAAACAAAATATTCAGCACGTCCTTTTTCATCGGTATGACCGTGAGGCGCGCAATCTCACTGACAATGAAAATAACGAAAATTTGGTCCGACAGGGCAAGATCGTCCTTCATTACGTTGCCGACGGAAAGGTGCTTCACAAAAATAGCCCTGACACCGATTTTTTAATGCGCGATTATCATGCCGTTCAGAACAAACACTATTCTCGGGACCTAAGCACTAAGGTCAGAAAAGCTACTCGAACAAAAGCTGAAACTGGATGGTGGCCAGGGTGTCGCCCCCCGGATGGATATATCAATCAAAAATTAAAATCAGAAAAAGGTTTCGACCGCCGTAGAGGTTCGGTCATTGTGATTGATTCAAATGCCCAAACTGTTAAGCGCGTCCAGCGTGAGTTTGAGATTCGCGCCGAAATTCCAATGCCGACGTTTCGTGAAGTCAGGAATCGTGTGGTTGCCGAAGGCTTAGTTCCGTTGGCGCAAATCAAAAAATATCACACTGGGGCAATCGAGCGCCGCTTGAAAAATATTTTTTATGATTCCCGCTTTGAATGGAGTGGGACTGAATACAGTGGCAAACACGAACGAATTATCCCGGCGGCTATTTTTTGGCGGGTTCAAGAAACATTTGGCAAAAAGAATCTGTTTCGCAAAAACCCCGCCGCCCTGTTCGGACATGGATGGATGAAATGCGCTGAGCCAACGTGCGGATGTTCAATCGTATTCGACCCCAAGGTCAAAAAAATTAAATCGACCGGCGAATTGAAAACTTTCAAATACTATCGTTGTTCAAATGGCAAACACGTTCACCAAAGTCTCAAGGGCATGGCGGTGTCGGAAGAATCAATTATGAATCAGTTCTCGGGCGCATCCCGACAAATCTCAATTCGTGAGGATTTCCGAGATGAGCTCATGCGGGCTGTAAACGAAACGCTTTTGAAAATGAAGCAAGCAGTAAAAGACGACATTGAACGCTTCAAAGCCGCGCTTGCAGGATTGAGAGAGCGCGAAGACCGAGCTTATGACCGTTATGATTCCGGTGAGATTGACAAAGAGGCGTACAATCGCCAACGCAAACGTTTACAAGAGGAACAGGTTCAGTTCACAAACATGATGGAGCACGCGCAACTCTCAATTAATGATGCCGCGGCTGAAACTGTCGAATCAATTATCGAACTGGCTACGAATGCGGAATCACTATGGATTCACATGTCGACCGCAGAACGGCGTGAGCTACTCGACAAACTACTATCGAACCGCGTTTTAGATGGCGTAACTGTGCGATATGAAATCATAAAACCGTTGAGAACTTTATCAGAAATGAAGCAAGATCAAAATTGGCGGAGAGGGCGGGATTTGAACCCGCGGTACGGCTTTACACCGTACGACAGTTTAGCAAACTGCTGGTTTAAGCCACTCACCCACCTCTCCGCGAGACGTGAACTCAATCATGGCTTAATCGAACACGGGACAATGCCATAGGGTTGCGGGGGAAAGCAACCCACCGCGAGGAGGCCGCAACGTTATAAATCCTTTCAAGAAGGTGGCCGGGACGTGGCGCCTTGCGACATTTACTTGCCAGATGGCGGTAACCCCGTTAAACCGATTGGTCTTTTCGTGCGGTTGCGCCCGTAGCTCAGCTGGATAGAGTACTTGACTACGAATCAAGTGGTCGGAGGTTCGAATCCTTCCGGGCGCGCCATTTTTTCACCATTTAGGTGACCTATGAATTGGTCTTTAATTTTTAAAATCAACGTTATGGTTCTCGCTTTTATTGGCGTGATTTACGTCATGCGCTCGATGAAATCAGGCCCGCCGATGCCCCCTGAACCCACGCCTGGCGCTAAGACGACGATGGATTGGTGTGACACGAGGGTTATCGCTCTTGAACGCGAGGGAAAGCCCGCAGTTCGACAGGATAAGCTTAAGTGGTATGTGGGCGACCAGATTTTGGAGTTTATTCCTGTCGAAAAGTGGTTTGGTCGCAATTGCCGAGTGGTCATTGACCGAGCTTCACCGAGCGAATTTGATGAAGCCAAGGCTAAGCCGGCGCTCATCGTAAAATTTATTAAAGGTGAACCTGAAGCCCTCTTGGCCTCCGGAAATGTCTACCAGTGGCGCCGCGAGCTCTTTCGATCGAGCGAATTGGACCAAGCTTTGGCCGATCTCGATTTGCTCCCCAGACAACAAGGCATTGACAAGAAATAGCCCGCCTTTTAACTATGGGGTTGGCTATTCAGGCGTAGCTCAGTGGTAGAGCAGTTGGCTGTTAACCAATTGGTCGGGAGTTCGAATCTCTCCGCCTGAGCCATTTTATCGTCAATACTAAATTGTTCCGCCCGATTACCAACTAGGGCCGAGTCTCCAGAACCCTTGATCTTAAATCGCAACTCGCGCCGTCCATTTTTGTCGAGCGCACCCACTTCGATAACTTCGAAGAGAGCCTTATACGCATTTTTAAGGGCGACCGGATCACGCTCTTGAATGATCGCTTGAATCTTTTCGGCTCGCGCAACCAATGATTGAGAATCAAGTTCATCTTCTTGCAAATCTTTCTTGCCGCGCTCGATGACGACTCGTTGTCGTTCGCAGTCTTCAATCGCCACCGTGATTCGCTTTACCGATTCGACGTACTCATTTCTGAATGCTTCAGCCTCTACGGAACCCGATGACGACAATAGAAAGTCCAAACGTTTATCGAGCGCACATCGATCGTTCTGAAGTTTCGACACCCGAGCGTCGAGTTGCTGGATTTGTCCTTTGAGTAAATCGAGCGAAGAATGAATCAATTTTATTCGCTCAATGATTGCGTTGCGGAGCTTGGGAGATTCCTTGAGAATTTCGGTGACGATCTTGCGAGCCTCAATTTCGACGGCTTCGGCAGGCAAGCGAACATTGTTCTTTGCATTCATGTAGTAGTCGCATCGCTTCGATTTTCCCCAGTTACCAGAACCACCAAAATTAGAACCATCGGGTCCATACCTCAGGAGACCTGACAATGGATAGATTCGTTGAAGTCGGGTGTTCTTTGCTTTGTTACCCTTTAATTTACTGACCGTCTCCTGAACCCGCTCCCAGAGCTTGATGTCGACTACACAACCATGTGGAAGGTCGACGATGCGGTTCTGATCGTAGGGCATTAACTTGCGCGTGTTTTTATCTTTATT
>JAYSTF010000013.1:0-6013 GCA_043720065.1 Pseudobdellovibrionaceae bacterium
GAAACTCTCGAATTTAGAAATTACATCTTTCACATCTTCTGGTAAAATTTTATTTTGCACAAAATCTGCGATTTGCGAATTGCCAAATCGCACCGCTGCATCCGGAAAAACCTTCTTTAAATTATTCTGATCCTGTGAATTCATTTCATCAAAACGCATTCCGGAACGCAATGCCCAGATAAGCAGCTGAGTATCTTTTTGCGACATACCATTCGCTTTGTATGCAGACACGATTGTCTTCAACCAATGCGGCAATTCAGCCTTACTTGGACTGAAAAAAACCTCATACGAAGGCGATGAACGGCCGGGATCTAAACAGAAAGATTCAAATTCAAATTCATACGAGTGCCCGTCCGCAATTTGAATTGTTTTATTCTTCTGAATTTGGCCTTCAAGCGATTTCTGATAAGCAACAAGTGTATCCCGAAAGCCAGTCATTTCTCTAGACTCGTAGTTTTTTGCTTGTGTAACAGCATCCCTTAAACTTTGAAAGGGCGGCGCCTCGGTTACTATTCGATGCTTTAACTTTTGTAATGGAAAATCGCGATTAGCAAGAGTCGAACACCCAAAGGACGCAAACAAAATAAATCCGGACAATATGGCTCGTATCAAGTTCGTTTCCACTTAGCGCCTCGACCTCGGCCAACGAGAAGTAATTTCTTATCTTTTTTGAGATCATTTAATACTTTTTTAATCATCTGAGAGCTCACGGTTGGAACTTGAAGCTGAATATCACGAAGGGAAAATGCTCCTTGCTGGCTCAAAATAGTTTTTTCAATAACTTCCCCTTTGCCTGAGCTAACAGAATCCGTGATTTCAACTTTTTGGGCTAATTCTTTATACGCTAAACGAAGTGTGGAAAGGAAAAAATTAATCCACGGAATTGGATCGTGCTTCTTCTCATGCCAATGCTGAGAAGATTTTTTTAAAGCCTCGTAATAGTCTACTTTATTTTCCTCAATGATTCTTTCCAAGCTAACGTATTTCCCAACATGAATGTCCTGATGATAAAGCAACAAAAGGCTAAGCAAACGAGAAACCCTTCCATTCCCGTCCCTAAAAGGATGAACACAAAGAAAATCTAAGACAAAAAGGGCACATATAATAAGAGACGACTGACGTGCATTTTTAGTCTCATCTTTGAAAGATAAAGATAAGTTATCCATCGCCGAAGAAGTATTTTTACTTGTCACAGGAGTAAAACGAATGCTTCGTTGTCCATCTTGATCAAATTCGATAATTTGATTATCTTTGGATTTCCATTTTCCAGCGTCTCCAGCACCCTCCTGCGCCATGTGATGCAGGTGCTTGATGGTTTTGGAGTCCATCTCTAACTCTTGATATTTTGAATGGATCAATTCGAGAGCATGTCGGTACCCCATAATTTCTTCTTCGGAACGATTACGAGGCCTTGCCTTGCCTAAAATGAGCGGCTCAAGTCTTTTGTGTTCAATTTCAACGCCTTCAATCCGATTGGAAGATTCCACACTTTGAATCATAGCCAAATTCTTTAAAGCCTTTAAAGCCTCTGGTTTGCGTTGTTCCCAAAGCTGTTGCTTACCTTTTGCTTCCATGCATTCGCCCAACAACCAAGATGTCCCTAGTGGAAGCGAAATCAATTTTAGAAAGATAGGGTCAAGTGAATTCATTAGCTTATTATTAGCCTATTCCTCAAAATTAGCCAATTAAAAATACTTGAGATATCCCAAATTATTGGTCAACACGCCGTCGGAACATGAAAAAGACCTCGGCAATTCTTAGCCCACTGAAAATTTCCAATTGATGCTTTGATGACTTCAATCCCATTTGAATCTCAAAAATCATAAAGGCGTACTATTAATGGCTTGGCAAAACTCTTTTAAAACTTTCGCCTGCTCACCACCTAAATGCAATAAGAGCGAGGGTTAAAAATATCGGAGCAGTCCAACAGCACAGCGGAAAAGGTTTTACTCCACATCTTTCACTATGGCGAGTCCCGTGCTTCGGCGATTGCCCAAGACTTTGAAATGTCTCTCAATCCTATAATCCAACAACTAAATCGGTTTGAAGATGCCGGAGTTCTAGTCTCAAAAACCACTGGGCGATCGCGCATCTATATGTTCAACCCGAAATCGCCATTGACCAAGCCGGTCAAAGAACTCATTGAGATCGCGTACGAGGCCATCGCTCTTCGAGATCGTCAGATCTTGTTTAAAACTCGGCGGCGTCCTCGCCGTAAAGGCAAGCCTACTCTATGAAAGAACCAAAATGGCGCCACTGCACCGAAGAGCAAGTATGGCAGTATACTCCCCGACCGATTGCATACGGGATCGATTGGCCCAAAACGAGTCTTAAACTCACTATCGTCAACGATCCTGACTTGAAATACGGGTGTTCTCGTCACACCGCCTCTCTAGTGACCGAGGAGTGAAACGCTAATTACGTTACAAATGACTCGAAAATCTTTATCTCTGGACCACAACTCTGCTCGAATGCTCCTGGCAGCAAGACCTATTAAGGTGTCGTGAGCCAGGGTTGCAAGTTCGATCTTAGAGCGAACTTTACCAAAATGGGTCCGAATAATATCCGCCGATTCAATCCAGTCCTCTGTCATTGGCGGTGCGCTCAAAATGGAATCTGCGGGCATCAGTAGATTCATCTGACTATCCAATTTTGAGCCTGGAGCAATTCCTCTTCTCAATTCATGCAAAGTCACAGGACTGACTGTAGGGGCTCTTCCCTCTAAGGTCCTAAGCCAAACCTCAGCACCAATATTTCCACGCAAAAAATCGACAATGACACTTGTATCAATGAGGATTCTTGACGAAACCACTTTCACACTTTGTCCAGATCCATAGTGCCGTTATTAACAGCACTCCGGAGATGCTCAATCCAACGATCAAAGTCCCTACGCGCAAGTTTTTCTTCAACCAATTTTTCAATAATTGCCTGATTGGAGTTGCCCGGATAAAGCTTCCTCAAAGTTGAGAGTTCCGGTTTTGAAAGTCTCGCTGAAACGACCTCAGTAGGGGCACTTTCTTTTTTCTGTTTTTTAGCTGTAATCTTCATGTATACATTTTAGCATAGTTTGTATACAAAAGACAAGTCTTTCCCGTCCACCGCCGAAGGCGGTTCAGTCCAAAGGAATGATATTGAGCACGCCGCCGATCATCCTAGGGAAGCATTCCTAACTAACCCCGCGGAATGGGCGCCGAGACTAATTTTCTAAATCCGGAACATACTTTTTTTGCGAGGTCGAAAGCTTGCCTTGGTCGGGGGCTTTCTCACAATAGTACGCTTAACTAAGATGCACTGTCAGCGCAGTGACGGTTCATTTCAATCATGCCGCACATAAAGTTCAAAAAGCTCTGCATGCAAATTGCATTTGTCATTAAACAACTATGGGGGTTCCTGTGAGGTTCTTTGGATATTTGCTTTTGGTTGTTATTCTGAGTTTTCAGCCTGCGTGTTCCGAGGTGGAGTTCGGTCCCGCTGAAAATATTGGCGCGCTGAAAGCCGGCGGCAATATCAGTCTGGACACCGATGAAGATGGTATTACCGACGGTACTGACTCCGATGATGATAATGACGGCATTCCTGATCGTCAGGACAGCGATGATGACGGCGATGGCATCAATGATGAAGATGACGAAGATGGTTCCTCTTCCGATGACGGATCTTCAGACGACGATAGTGCCAGCGACGACGGTTCTAGCGATGACGTCTCTGATGATGACGATGCCTCATCTGACGACGATTCGTCAGATGACTCAGCCGCTTAATCAGACTTTAGGCCAGTCGGCTACATAGCCGGCGGCCATCGTCCGAAAAGTCCATTATGGCGACTTTGCGTTTCGTTTGGAACTCCAGCCTTTTCATAAAGAGACTGCTCAGCGCGCTGGTGATTTGTACCTTAAGCATCCTTATTGCCGACATCATTTTCAACCACTACAAGGTGACTGACATTGGTGCCATCCGCAGATTCTTCAACATCACCCGTGAAGACGGAATTGCGAACTTCTACTCCAGTCTTTTATTAGTAGCGAATGGCGTCACCCTGTTGTTGCTTTACTGGTTCAACAAGGTGGCGCAGGTGCCAAAAGCCGTAAGCTCTGGCTGGCTTTTGTTAGCCCTGTTTTTTATGTTTATGGGTTTTGATGACGCTACAAAATTTCACGAGCGTGTGGGCACGGCCGCCAAAACCATATTTTCGAGTGATAGCCAGGAGGGTGCAGCTAGCACCGACTCCGCTGCCCCTGAACGGACAGAGGATCAATCGGTTTTCGATAAATTCGAGGGTTATCCATGGCAGATTGTGTTCGGTCCGTTTTTTGCGGCGATGGGGTGTTTCATTTTATTTTTCCTGTGGCGCCAGCTCGCCCATAAGCAGTCCAGATTTCCTTTTGTTTCAGCTCTCGCGTTCTATGTAGTGGCTGTGGGGTTTGATTATATTGAAGGTTTTGGCACCGAGCCTTACGAAGGTTTAGCAGCCTACTTAAATTTACAGGCGAGCCAAGTAGTCCACTTAGCAAAGGCCGTTGAAGAAACCTTCGAAAACTTTGGGCATACTTTTTTCTTAGTGTGTTTTTTGAGTCATCTTTTCGATAGACTCAAAGCCGCCAAAGTCATCGAACTCCGGCCGGAATAAAACAGCTAGTTCTTCATAATACTCCAGCGACCGGACGCCAGGATGTAGAGCCGGACAAACCGCGACGGGATCCTCTCCGCGGTCCTGCGCGTTCCCATGCCCCAAATTTAAGGATCCGAAATCCGGTCAAGATTGCAATTTAGTGCTCGCAATTTGCATCCCGCTGGTGGTCCAGCTTTGCACTGTATTGCAAATTGTCGGTTGGGCGTCGGGATAAGGAATCACCCCTTCCTCTTTTGGAAAGGGGCTTCATATGCTCAAATACTTCACCAAGTATGAGAGTTTATCGGTGGCACGCATGAAAACCTTTAGGCAGCTTTTGGGAATTAACTTATGCCTACTCAAAATATTGCTGGTTTTCGTGAAGTTGACTTTGTTGCTCTAGGGCTTAAGTAGAGACGTCCGTGGGCTTTAAACCCGTGGAGGCGCTATGGATTGGTAGGCGCCCATACCGACACTGAAATGGGCTCAAGAACGAATACCCCAACTAATTACGTGAACTCAACACTTGATGGCGTAAGGGCATTGATATTAAAATGAACACATGCTTCGTGCTATCGAATGGATCCAGTTTTACTTCACTGACTTTCAAAAATTTCAAGCCAACGGTTTTGAGGACGAAATTTTTAAGTTGGCTGTGCAGCGAGAAATTTTGCAAAGCACGTTTCGAATACTTCTAGTCGTCTTTTCCATAATTATCTTCTATGTGTTGGTGATAAATCCGCTGAGACAATGGATAAAATCGACAAAGGATAATAAAAAGGGGGAAACGGCTTTCAAGGAAAGTTTGAGCGCAAAGATCTTAAAAGTTTTGATAATGGTTTCTATCGGCATGGCTATCTTAAGGATTGGTGAGCGGTACGGTGTTCGAGTTGATTTTTTGACGGAGCCATTAGGTGGCACTGGCCCGTCTGAAGAGGAGCTTAAGAAATGTGACGAAGTGCCCCCGCATCCAAAAACTGACTGCAAGATTCAAAGGGATAATTCGTACGACGATTTTCGAGCTCGCGTGAGTGAGATAACGATGAGTGGACCCGCGGGAATACTCGACAGATACCAAGAAACTAAATCTAAGTTTTCAGCTGTGGAATGTCCCCCACGCGAACAGGATACTGCCACACCTATTGATTTCTCATGTTCCGAAGCGGCATTGACCGCGAGGGAACGCCACAAACTTGTAACGACATTAGTTATTTTCGTTCAAAATCTGCTCGTTGTTTTGGCTTTCTTGTTTCTTTTCAAACAAGCGGCCTCCGACGGGGTCCATTCTCCTACCCAAAGCACCCCAACATAAGCTCTGTCGAACACATAGATCGCGCCTTCCTTGAGCTGGAGCCGCTTTGCGGCGACAAGATCATGGGGGCGATTGCCGGTGACTCTAAAATC
>JAYSTF010000121.1:0-8542 GCA_043720065.1 Pseudobdellovibrionaceae bacterium
TAATTTAGTCATTTAAATATAAGACAATATCGTAAAACTTAAGGGTAATCTTTCGTCAGTTCTGTTACATAATCTGGACAAAGGTGTGTCGCATTCCATACCAAGGACTGTAAATGAAAATTGATGAGTTGATAAGTACCCGCAGGACCATTCACCAGTATAAGCCAGAAAAAGTTCCCGACGATGTCGTGGTTGCCGCCCTGGAAATGGCGCTATGGGCGCCCAATCATAAAATGACATTGCCCTGGCGCTTCGTCATAGTCGGCGCTGAAGCTCGAGGGAAAATCGCAGCACTAGCTGCCCGGCTTAAATCGAAGAAAAAGGGTTTGTCACAAGTTGAAGAGGTGGCGGTAAGAGCCACTTATATGTTGCCCTCTCATCTCGTTGTCTTGGCGATGAAAAAAAATCCGGATGTGGAAATGGCCCGGGAGGACTATGCAACGGTTGCGATGGGAGTGCAAAACGCCGCGCTGTTTCTTTGGGCCCATGGCGTGGGCAGCAAATGGACCACTGGCCAAGTTACCACGCACGAAACCGTTTATGAATTGGTGGGAAGCCATCTGCACGATGAAGAGATTGTTGGTTTTCTTTGGGTGGGCATTCCGGATCGCCCCCCAGAGTGCCACCGCGGCCATCAATTTCCGCATTCCTAAGACACTGTCCTTAAATTAATTTTGCTGCTAAATTTTAAATATGAAGCATTACCGAGCAGACATCGACGGGCTAAGAGCCGTTGCCGTCATAATAGTTGTTCTTTTTCATTATTTTCCGTCAGTGATGCCGGGAGGATTTACCGGTGTGGATGTGTTTTTTGTCATCTCCGGATTTTTGATTTCCTCTGTGATTGTCGGCGAGCAAGAAACGAAGAATTTTTCGGTACTTGGTTTCTATAAGCGCAGAGTCCTACGGATTTTCCCGGCCCTAATTACATTATTGGTCGCGATACTAATCGTTGGCTGGTTTACTCTTGTATCTTTCGAATATCAAACAGTCGCTAAACACGTGACGGCCGCCGCTGTCTTCGCATCAAACTTTTTATTATGGCGAGATGCAACGGCGTACTTCGGATTTTCCGCTGCGAGTTTTCCCTTGCTGCATCTTTGGTCGCTCGCCATTGAAGAGCAATTTTACCTTCTATATCCTTGGCTGCTTTTAGCGATTAGCCAACGCGCTAAACAGGCAAAGGCAGTGCTTCTCATTGGAGCCGTTTCCTTCATTGCGGCCTATTTTCTTTACGCCAATGATGCGACCGGCAGTTTCTTTAATCCCCTTTGCCGCTTTTGGGAACTTTGCATCGGGTGTGCAATTTTCTTCTTCGAGGGCAAACTTAAAAAAATTTCCGGCACCGGAGAGGGAATCGCGCTTTTTGGGTTGGCATTAATTGTTGGTTCCGGTTACTTCGTCACGTGGGACTTAGGCAGTCGGGGATGGCCTCTTCTCATGCCGACAGTGGGTGCGGCGCTTGTAATTTTAGGTGGCGGCGGAAACTCCAGAGTAAACCGTCTTCTTGCCTTAAAGCCGTTGGTTTACATTGGCAAAATCAGTTACCCACTCTACCTTTGGCATTGGGCGCTGCTCTCTTTGTCACTGGTGATTGAAGCAGGCGAAGTTTCCACCCAACATCGCATTGCGCTTGTGAGTGCAGCATTTGTTTTAGCGGCTCTGACTTATCATTTGATTGAGAAACCCATTCGCTTCGGTCAATGGAAGAGTTTAGCTTTAATGCGAAATCGAGCACCGGCTCTGGCCGTTCTTCTCGTGATCACTGGCGGGTTGGGGGCGGCGGTTCATTCGGCCAACGGCGTCGCCGAGAGATCTTCCTTTTCCCAGTTGGGAAGAGATACTTTCCGCTACGATGCGATTGAAAAATGTGATCGCTGGGCGGGCGAGTCTTATTATGATGATTACTGTCACGGCAATGAACATTATCTGGCACCCGATGTCGTAGTTATCGGCGACAGCCACGCCAATGCTTACGCGCCAATGTTCGATGAATTAATGGAGGGAACGGGATTAAATTTCATTCAGCTCGGGAGGGGACAATGTTCGATGTTTTTAGCGCCGATGACGCTGGATTGTGATCGCCTCTCCAAGAAAGCATTTGAATACGTGTCACGCACTCCATCGGTCAAAGCCGTAGTTATTTCTAATCGGTGGGAGCGCACACTGAGACTAGCGACGGCAGAGAGGGATGAAGCAACAATCAGGGCATTTTATCAAGCGTTGGGAAACACAATTCAAGGATACAAGAGGCTGGGGAAAAAGGTTTTTCTTCTTCTCTCTCCTCCACCGTCATTTAATCCGCGGGCTTGCATCGATCGCCCTCTCAAATTTTCTTCCACAAAATCCTGCGATTACCCTATAAAGGAGGCGTATTCGGAGCGAATTTATATGAAGAGCCTCGTTGAATCTCTTAAAGACCAAGGTCTGGACGGTATCTTTGATCCATTCGCGGCCTTCTGTAATGAAAATGTCTGTCGAATGATGATCGAAGGCCGCCTACTTTATAACGATGAGACTCATCTCTCTGTCGACGGCGGGAAGTATTTGGCAACTAGGTACAGGAACTGGTTCAGCGAGAATTTTTTTTCAAAAATCCGTTAATTTCGATACGCAGTCTAGCCAAAAGTCCGGCGGCTAAAAATCACCGAATTCCGATAAAGAAGTATGGATCAAATTCGTTTTTTACGGTTGCTTGCAATTGGCGGAGCTTGTCTCGTTGGCTTCTGGATTCCCATTCGGCTCATAGGTTTCAATCCCCCAATGGCACTGGAAATTTTTTTCGGGCTCGTGGTTTCGGGAATTTCAATATTTAATCTTATTCTTCATTTCAAAGATTCCGGCGACAACCCGAAGCAAATCAAATCCTGGTTAAAGCTTAGTCCCATCTTAGATGTGATTTGTGTATTGCCGTTTTCGCTGTTTGCGTTCTTAGCGCTCGGCGCTTCCCCAGTGTGGATTCTAGTTTTAAATCTCTTTGCTATAAGGCATGTTCGTCACATAAAGGCGTACCTAGATTGCTTTGATTCACTTCAGCCGATCACTTATCGGCTTGTACCTATCTTTGTCATGTTGCCGCTGCTTGTGCATTTAATTGCGTGCGGCTGGATCGCTCTTGGCAGCGGAACTGCGGGCATCGATTCCGACGCGGTCCTCACCTATGTAAAAGCGATTTATTGGACATTTACGACCGTCACAACTGTTGGTTACGGTGACATCTCCGCAAAAACCATCGCACAAATGCTCTACGCTTGTTCTATTCAAGTCATAGGAGTCGGAGTATTTGGTTTTATTTTAAGCAACGTCGCGGGACTGCTTGCTCGCTCCGACGCTGCAAGAGAGCATCACATGGACAATTTGGACAAAATTGAAACCTACATGCGTTCACATAAAACTCCACCAGAACTCAAGGCGAAGATTCGCACATATTACCACTACATGTGGACGAATAAAAAAGGATATCAGGACGACACTTTATTAATCGACCTGCCGGGGAAAATTCAGGCTGAGCTACTTTTGCATATCAATAAATCAATTATCGATAAAATTCCGTTTTTAGAGGGTGCTGATCCGGAGTTCGTGGGCAAACTTATGACTGAGCTTCGTCCCCGCGTCTTCGTTCCGCATGAAAAAATCTTCGGCATTGATGACATGGGAGACGCACTCTATTTTATACAAAGTGGCGAAGTCGAAATTCTTAGCCGTGAAGAAAAGCTTATCGCCACCTTGCGCGACGGGGCTTTCTTCGGTGAGATGGCGTTAATTTCCGATAAACCACGGACTGCAACCGCAATATCAAAATGCTTTTGCGATATTTACGTTTTGCGACGGGAAGCATTCGAAAAAGTCATGACCGCGCACCCGAACTTCAGGGAACATATAGAAGGTGTTATGCACCAGCGGCGCGCGGCTTAAAGTTAGTGGTGCTCTAGTTTAAACTCACGCGGCGTTGGTTGTACACTGTCGACTGAAAATCCGAGGCGGCCAATCTCACGGCCATCGCTCGTTTCGACGACGACTCGCCATTGGCCTACGGTATAATTCCCTTTGACCGCGTATCCACGAAATCCCTCGTTTCGCCCACCCATAATTTTGATGGGAATGCGGTCCTGCAAAACATATCCGTAGCGAGGGTCTTTTAGGAACCAGGCGACGCGGACCTCGTCGCGGAAGCTATCCGGTGAAAAAAGCCTAAAGAAGGCAATGATCTTGTCGCCAGGTTGGGCCTGAAACCATTGGTCACCGTTTTGCCAGAAGCGCCACCAGGGCCGTTGGTGAGAGAGTTCAAATTTGCCATCGGAATTCTTTTTCACAGAATGATAAATGCCAATATGTTGCAGCGAGAGTGGTACGGGCGGAATGATTCTTAAAAGGTAAAACAATAGAAATGCGGTGAAAACCAGAAGACCCGGGCGCAGTATCTGCACACGCGCCGCTTGCGCCGGGATACCTTTACGAACGGAATAGCGGTAAAGAATCATCGTGGGCACTAGGCCAGCTAAAATAGAGATCAAGAACACAATAATGCCGGTTTGGCCTATGACCGTCGGAATTAAATAAGCGAAGTAGCACATGTTGGAAAGCGCTAGGAGCGCGAATTTAAAACCAAGCCCTAGATTTTGGAATCGCGGCAATTCGTTTGCCACAAGAAGCGCCACCATCGCGAGCAAAAATCCGAAGGAAGCCGCCAGTGACCCACTCATAAAGAAGAACAAGGTATAAGAGCTTAGCAAAGATCCGAAAATGAAGTGCATAAGCGGCACTCGCCAAGTCATATAAAAATTCAATTTTGGCGAGAGCGGCCGGCTCATCGTGGTTTCGATGAACAACTGAAGTAGCATTGAGGAAAGAATAACTAGGTAGACGGCCTGCTGAATAATTGAAAACTGCGAATCAATGCGGCCTAATGTAATGACATCGAACAAGAATCCGCTAAGGAAGAAGCCAGCGGGTAAGTATTTTTCATATTGGGAGTAGAGGGTCTTTGCCCTCACGACGTGCGCATTGGTTTTGAGAGATTGCATCCAAATATACTAAGGGGTCTGAACTAGCGAATCAATCCACGATAACGGGCGCGCATGTAGATGATCGCTACGCTGCACCCTATTAGGACTAGGCTAGCGACTTTTCCGAAGCCACCGGTGTAGTGCAAACTTACGGCGTAAAGCCCGAGACCTACACAGACGAAAGGTTTTGCTTCGTAGTACAAGTTGCGGATTGGTGAATGAGTCATTTTTTTATCCCCCGACATGACTCTAATATAGCTCCTCGCCTTTGATTTTAAGCGAACGGTCTCAATTTGAAACACCCGCCCGCAACACTGTTATCACTAATGTCCAGCCACCTGACGGGTGACTAGTGCGTGCAGGGTGAGTCAACCGGGATTTCAAGAGCGCGTAGGCTCTCGGCCTTAATGTTTAGGACGCCTTCGACGTTCTCTAGGCGACCGACGACTTCGAGCGTTTGGTGAAACGCCACAACTAAACGATACTGTTCGTAAACATTCGGTAACAGGACCACGTTAAAAAGTCCGGTCTCATCTTCCAAATTTAAAAACGCGAAGCCTTTAGCCGTCGGTGGGCGCTGTAATAAACTTAAGAGACCTGCCAGGCGCACACGGCGGCCGTGGGGAATTCTCGCCAGCTCTATGGCTTTGGTCCACGGCAGTTTGTTGTTTGGCAAACTTAATCTCGGTAGGTCTTTGCGTAACAAGCCGATTGGATGTTGGGTCAAAGAAAATCCTTGAGTATCGAACTCTCTTAAAAGTTCGGCCCACGAGCCTTCTTGAGGAACCAAATCGGCATCAGAAATTTTCTCTATCGACTCTTTGGCGGAAGCATAAAACAAACTCTCCGGCTTAAGCTCTAAGGCTTGAATACACCAAACGGCTTGCCGGGCATTGAGCCCAAGCGGAACCATGGCGCCGGCGGCGCCCAAGCGTAAAAGGACGTTTTTGGGAATTTCCGTGCGCTTCACTAAATCCGTTAAATGCGCGAAAGGGCCGCTTCTTTCACGCTCTTCTAGTAATTTTAAAATGTGTTTTTCATGCAAGCCATAAATCGCGCGAAGACCGGTGCGCACGAAAGGACCCTCAAGATCATAATCGTATTTTGATTTTTGAATATCGACCGGCAGGAATTTTACGCCGTGCCTTTGTGCATCGCCGATCAAAGCTCTGGGCGAATAAAATCCCATGGGTTGGGAATTTAAAAGAGCGCAGACAAACACATCTGGGTAATGGCACTTCAAATACGTACTGGCATAAGTGAGCAGGGCAAAGCTTGCAGCGTGACTCTCCGGAAAGCCATAGGAGGCGAAACCCACGATCGTTTGATAAATCTGCTCAGCGTAATTCATGGCAATGCCATGAGCGAGCATGCCGTTAAGCAGACGTTGCCGCACACCTTCCATGAGCTCCGCTTTTTTCCAACTGGAAGACATAATTCGGCGCAGTTCATCTGCTTCCCCGGGCGTAAAACCCGCAACGCGTGAAGCGATTTGCATGATCTGCTCTTGAAAAATCGGAACGCCAAAAGTTTTTTGCAAAATCGGTTTTAAATCTGGATGGGCATAAGCAACTTTCTCCAAGCCATGCCGCCTGCGAATATATGGATGCACCATGCCGCCTTGAATCGGGCCTGGGCGGATAATGGCGACTTGAACTACTAAATCATAAAACTGTTTGGGCCGTAATCTTGGGAGCAACGACATCTGCGCGCGCGATTCAATTTGAAAGACGCCGACTGTGTCCGCTTTTTGCGCCATTAAATAAGTCGCGGTGTCTTCCGATGGAATGCTCGCCAAATTCATGTTTATATTTTTTCTGGTTTTCAAAAGCGCAAAAGATTTTTGTAGCGCTCCCAGCATTCCGAGCCCCAACACATCAATCTTCATCATTTGTAAGATCTGAAGATCGTCTTTGTTCCACTGAATCACATAGCGCTTATCCATTGTGGCGCGCTCAACCGGCACGCATTCGGTGATTGGCCGTTGCGCGATAAGAAAGCCGCCCGAGTGAATGCCAAGATGTCGGGGAAAACCTTTTAAGGAGCCTGCAATATCCAAAAGCAGCCGGAACTGCTTTGGCGTCATTTTCCATTCCGCCGCTTTTTCTGGATTTTGCACGAGCCGGCTTAAGCCATCGCGACTCATAAACTTAACCATTGCTTCAACGGTGGTCATTGGGATGGCTAGAACTTTCGCCGCTTCTCTTAAGGCAAGTCTCGCCCGGTAACAAATGACGGTGCAAACCATTGCAGCATGTTCCGAGCCGTATTTTTCATAAATGTACTGAATCACTTCTTCCCGGCGGCCGCTGTCGAAATCAATATCGATATCCGGAGGCTCGCCGCGCTCTTTGGAAATAAATCTCTCAAAAAGCAATTCCACTTTTGTGGGATCAACGGCGGTGAGGCCTAGCGCATAACAAACGACTGAGTTCGCAGCTGAACCTCGGCCTTGAAATAAAATTTCTTTTTTTCGCGCATATTCACAAATATCGAAAAGAGTAAGGAAGTAATCCTCATAAGCCAGTTCATGAATGATTTTAAGTTCATGCTCGGCAAGATCGCGCACCTTGTCCGGTACGCCTAAAGGATAGCGCCAGCTTAAACCACGTTCGCTCAGTTCTTTTAAATACTCGCTCGCATTCATGCCGACGGGAAGTTCCGCTTGTGGGTATTGGTATTTAAGTTCACTTAAGTCAAATTGAATGCGCTCGGCGATGCGCACGGTTTGCGCCATTAAATCTGGACGCTCTTGCCAAAGAAGCGCGAGTTCAGGCAGTGGTTTTAAAAATCTCTCGCGATTCGCGAGCAGGTGAGTGCGCGACTTCGCCAGAGTTGCGCCATGCATGATACATGTCAGCACGTCATGGAGAGGCTTGCGATCAGGATGATGCATAAACGGCCGCTGGGTGACGAAAAGAACGAAACCATGTCGTTTTTCAAGTTCAAGTGCTTGATTGTAAACCTCCAGTGAGCCCCATGTAAGATCCTTCCACACGGGGAGATAAAGCCGGTCGCCAAATGCTTGGCGCAACTGTTGCAAATTTTCTAGCTTCCATGGTGGAAGCGCTAAAGCGATTAAATCTTCGTTGTGCTTACAAAGTTCAGTGAGCGAAAGCGCGGAAAAAGTTTTTTTGGCCGCCCGCTTAGCCAAAGTAATAAGCTGACAAAGTCTTCCATAACCTTCTTTGTTTATCGGCAGCAGCGCCACAGAAACGCCGATGTCCGTCTGCATCTCCGCGCCGGTGTAAAACGTAAACTCGGTTTCTCCGGTCAACGTTTGTGAAGTCAGAAAGTGAGAAGGGAAGGCTATCGCCTGATAGCCCCTAACGACACCATAAAGGCCATTGACATCACAAAGAGCCATCCCTTTGTAACCAAGCTTCTCGGCTTGGAGAGCCATCTCTTCAGGATGTGAAGCTCCTTGCAGGAAGGAAAAATTACTGCGCCCGAGCAACTCAACAAACTCGATCTCCCTTGTTAGGGTGCCCGTCGACTTTTTGTCCAGATGTGCGTCAAGATTCCCACCCGAGGAA
>JAYSTF010000122.1:0-3125 GCA_043720065.1 Pseudobdellovibrionaceae bacterium
TCGACGCGTCTGACCCGAGGTAGGAGCCGTGTGCATTAGGAGTGCTCGCACGGATCTGTGGAGGGGGTGTTCAGTAATGGGCATCTCTACTCCGACTCAAAACTTGAGGAGGAGGTATATCAAGGAGCGGTGGCGCCTGAGTAGCTAAAATCGCGGGCGAATTGACATTGCCGAATATAAACTCTGCGGCCGTCATAGGCGACGATACTGCCAAGGCAGCGTTCGATAATGTATGCAATAAAGGGGGCATCGCGGCTAATCGTAAACAACCAGCGTTGAACTGAAAAATCCGTATCCGAGTACCAGCGGGCCTCATCGTATTCGACTTTATAATATCTCAGTTTACAGCCTGGTACGTCGCCACAATTGGGCTTGGCTATCACTAGCGAAGGTGGCGCCATCTCGCCCGACGATTCGCGCAAATTATGATAACTGACTTTTTTTACAGGCCGGCTCTCTGCCGCAGGTTTAAGCCCGCTCATCGATTGTAGGCCGTTAATGGTCCAGCTATTACTCATTATGTTCAGTGCCTGAGCGCTTGAACCGGGATACTCCACGGGTTCGGACTCAGAGCGATCCAAAAATTCTCCGGTGCGCAGATCGACTTCGTGATTTTCGGTGATGATTTTTAGTCGGGGAGGGTCGTTGAGCTGTTCACGCCTCATTATGGTTTGAGTGAGACGCAGGAGTGGCTGCACTTGGTCAGACGCTTCAACGCGCGCGTTAAAATCATAAATCACTTGTTGGCCAAGAAATGACTTCCAAGGATCAATTCCATAGAGGGCTTTTGAAATCACGCGCTCCACTTCCTCTTCCGAAGCTTGGGGCCCCAGCTCCGGTGGGCCGACTTCGGGCTCCCGCAAACAACCAACGACCAGCGCGATCACAGCAGGGACGGCGAGCGCTAAGATCGCGTGGACAATCATCCAACCGCGGCTTCCTTCAGAGTACTCGTTCATACGGAATCCCAACCCCAAATCCAAAAGGGAAGTGGGAAAATGCTTTCTAATTTTATGGCAACTTCGGGATCAAAGGAGTGCAGCTCGGACGCTCGCTGTGGTCCAAACACGAGGCGGATCACATCCGCTTCGCTGTCAGTTTTAAAAAGCTGATCGTCAAAACCAAAATGAGTCATACCTTGGTGATGCTCGAGGACGAAATTATCGATGCCGAGGTTGCGCGCGTATCGGCGAATCTTGGCAAACAACAGATCTGGATTAACGATTTTAATCATGCCGAGCACACCTTCGTGCGAGGTCGCCCCGTGAGTTTCCATTTGCCGAATGAGGTTGCGCGAGTGCAACGGCGCGATCACGGTAATGGTTCGGTTTTGGAGATTTCGAATATGGGCGAACAGGGGAAGAAGTTTTGAAACTGAACCTCCCCACTCGTGAATGTATCCGCCAAGGTCGGCGCCTTTGCCTTCAATTGCGTAGGCTTGCAGTTGGCCTTTGTCATCCCAGGCAGTAATTACTTTTGTGTTTGGGATCAAAAGTGATTTGCGCAAGTCTTCAATTGAGCGAAGGGTGCCGCAAGTGTGCTGGCTATATAGCCGCAAAATGGGCTCAGCTGCGATGCGCGCGGACTCAATGAACTTTAGTCCGCTTAAGTCTACAGTCATTGGCTGTTCAATTTTAATACTGACTTCCGTTCCACCAAGTTCAAATCCAAGCTTGCGATAAAAATCATGCAGGTCGGACCAGAGAATGGCGACGTCGCAAGCGGAAGCGCGAGCATTCTCAATTGTTGAGTCGAGGACAGAACGGCTAAAGCCTTGATTACGGTACCCGGGATCGGTGACGACACTGCCAATGGCAGCGACCTTGAACAGCCCGGCCGGAGATTTTACTAAAGTGCTTTTTACGACCGCCGCGGAAATGAATTTCCCGCCGTCTTCAATCACCCGCACATTGGCGAGGTTGGAAAGGTTCAGCGCCAGAGGGTACTCGTCGGCGAGCGACCAACCTTTGTCCTTACGGAGATTCTCCGTCAAAAAGTTTAAAACCCGATCATACTCATCCGCTCTCGGAGCTCGTGGTCCTTCCATGTTGGACCTCCCTATCAGCTATTTTAAGGCCTCCAGGCTCTTTCGCTTGAGCATCATATTGATGGGCTCGTCTTCTTTTCGACGAAGGTCGACAACACCTGGGCTTTGGACTAAGTCTGCAGCATGCCGAGAGAGACTTTGAACCAGCGCCAGAAGCGGCTAACGGAGATCGTGAGCTTACTTAATCGCTATTATCCTGACGCTCACTGCGAGCTTCATCATGATTCGCCTGAGCAGCTGCTGATCGCCACGGTGCTAAGCGCTCAATGTACCGATGTCCGCGTGAACCTGGTTACACCAAATTTGTTTGTGCAGTTCCCAACTATGGAGTCGCTTGCCGCGGCGCCACTTAAGGCGATTGAAGTAGCTATAAAATCGATTAATTTTTTTCGTAATAAAGCGAAAAATCTAAAAGCGCTTGCCGCCAATCTGGTAGAAAATCACGGCGGCAAAGTGCCGCAAGATTTCGACGCGCTCGTGAAACTTCCGGGCGTGGGCCGCAAAACGGCAAATGTGGTGATGGGAAATGCATTCAATTTGCCGACGGGAATGGTGGTCGACACCCATGTCCAGCGTCTGAGTCAACGCCTAGGACTTACCCGGGAAAAGATGCCAGTAACGATTGAACAGGATTTGATGAAGTTCGTGCCCAAGGAAACATGGATAATTCTGGCGCATTGGCTGATTTCCCACGGGCGGCAGGTTTGCAAGGCCCGAAAACCGGGCTGCGAGAACTGTTTTTTGGCTGACATCTGTCCGAAAAAAATGGGATGATCGACCCTCATGATTTTTGCATTTTTTGAAAGCCTAAAATACGTCGGCCATTTTTTTCCACTCGTCGTGCTGCGGGTTTTCATGGGCTCATGGTTCATGAAAGAGGCGTTGGCAAAATACAACAGCGATTACCTTTTACAGCCAAAGCTTGCCGCGGCGATTAATGAATTTTTGCCGAACTCGAGCGCCCCCGATTGGTATCGCAACATTTTAGATTCAGCCGTTGTTCCCCATTGGCAGATTTTTGCATACAGCTTGATGTATTTCGAATTCCTCATCGGTGTGGGATTAATTATGGGATTCC
>JAYSTF010000123.1:0-24324 GCA_043720065.1 Pseudobdellovibrionaceae bacterium
CAAAAAAGAATAGGAATCTTCGCTTCTAAGTGCATATGCGTCCTTCGCAACTGCTATCAAGTCCCTTTCCTCAATGCGAATATCTGGCAAAATCTTTTGAACAAGATCAATTTCAATCTTTTTATTTTTCATATTTTTTAAATAGCGCATGTACGAAACAAGAACTTCATCGTTTCCTTTAAACCGAGTGCCAAGTACAACGACGGCGTCAGTAATTTCCGATTCTACCGCAGGATTCGCACGTCGCAAATCGAATGCAGCATCTATAAAATTCTTTGTGCATGTCGCATCGAAAAGCTCCTGCTGACTACCCAGTAGACGCAGAATAGTCAGCTTCACTTCCGGTGATGATTCCTCTCCGCGTCTATAATTCGACAGCGTGGTTTTGATTCCCTTAATGGAATAGGGACTAGAGAGCCTCTCAATCGTTATACGGTGGATGACTTCACGACTCAGCCACTTTTCATTAGATAAATCACCTTGTGCGAAGGCCGTCATAAAATCTTTTAAACCGCTGGAAGAACTTTGCTTCCAGATATCTAAGAAAATCTTTTCCGCACTCGGCAGGTTCGCACCAGCGTTTAGCATCTTGGACAAGATCTCGAATTGCTCTGCCGGTGGGCGAGCTTTTGAAAGTTGCTGGAATAATTCAGAATAATCCTTCGAAGAATCCACTCCCCTCACTGCGAAATTCAAAAGGGCCACGTGATCAAATTTATTTTTTCCACTCATTAGAATACGGAACATTAGGAATCGCTCTTCGACGCTAATAAAATTTGAAGACTCGCCTAGAATAAACGGAAACAGCTCGGCTGCGTATGAAGTATAGACATCTGACCTTAAAATCGTCGCGAATATAGACATCCGGGTATCGGTTGCCAGCGGGTTGTGGAAAATCGCACCGACTATATCGACCAAATTAAACTGATTAACCAGAGGATGAGTGATGATCATCTGGGCAGTCTTAGCGTCTCTGCCGCTCTTTACCCACAGCTGAAGTCCCATATCTAAAACTTGCGAATTTATATTTGGTAGCTGCAAAACTTTTTTTAGGAATTCACTTGATATACTAGAAGACGCGTTATCTTCAGCTTTTCCGTCGTTTAGCACGAAACTCACGCAAATCATTTCGCGGAAATCGTCAAGACGTCCGAGGACGTGGAGCTTAGAATCGTTACTAGGTACAAACAGAAAATAAAATGGACGATTGAGCTTACCAATTAAGAATGAATAGCGCCGATCAAGCTCTTCAGAGTTCTTCATGGGCCGCGCCCAAGAGCCGTATTCAGTTTGCAAACACGACTTCTGAAAGGCTCCAAAATCCGAAATTTCAATCGTATTTTCAACTTGTTGATCTTTGGGCATCAAGCTCAAATAAAATCGAGATCTCTGGAAAGCAGAAAAGGCATCTTCCTGGGTCGACGGTTGACGATCTGTAACCTGCAACGTTGTGCAGGCGGTAAGTAAAAGAAAAATACCGATTAAACTAAGTTGCGGTTTCCAGTTGTCCACTGAGTCTTTTCGGCAATTTATGGTAATTCCTTAATCAGGACTATAGACCTGAAACAAAGTTTATAAGACTTCCATAAATCACTTACCGTCGAAAGGCCGAATTCAATTTAACATTTTCGAAATTTTCCATCTCCGATTGGGGAAATCGAAAATCCAATTCGCCTTATTTAAAACATTAAAACCCAAAATAAACTCCATCGGAGTTTTTATTGTTGAGTTTGGGCCCGACAAATCAATCACAACAACTTTTGAGGCTGGAAATTGAAAGCCGCCTAAAGTGAATTCTTTCATCATGTAAACGGGAGTTTCAGATTTCGCCCCAGAGGAATCTTGGCCGATGGATGTTCCGACTTTTGAAAACAAATCCTGGTGCTTCTTTACGAAGGTCGAATCAAAACAGGTGACGCCAGCTCCGGTATCCCAAACTCCCTTGGCACGAATATTACCGGCCCAGAGAATGTCTACGTAAGGGTGGTATCTTTCTCCAAGAAAAAGATCCTGCATACCACTCACCTGCTCGATTTGATCATTACAAAGAATTTCGACTTTGTTTTCAGCGAACAAAAAATGAAGCGCGTAGTTCTTTAAGAAGTTCATTCCGAGCAGGTTGCGACGACCCTCGGCATTCATTGGTGCCCTTGCAACTCTGACGTTCACTTCAGCAATTGAGTCTACTTGAATTTTCGGGATCGTGATGAGGTCGTCTTGATTCTTTGCAAATGCTCCCCAAGAATTGCGATTTTCAGTTGAGGTAAACCCTGATATTAGATCATCATATTTCATGCTTGTCGTGGCTGCACCTGTATCAAGCATAAACTTGTACCTGCTGTCGCCAACTAAACCGTCGACAAACCAGTTTCCCGATTCGGTTTCATCCTGATCAAGTTCTAAAACGAGGTTGAAGGTTGTCATTCGCGAATTATCCAATAGGTCGTTTTCTTTCGTCGCGCAAGCGCTTTCCCCAATCACTTCCACAAAATGGGTAACCTAGCCGCCTTCCACCCATCGCCCCGGGGCAGACTATTTACCTATAGGAGCTTACTGACCGTTGTTGCCGCAGCAATGACAACAGTGACGATTGTTCCGAGCTTTATCGTAAGGCGGTATTCTAACTGAAGCATCTTATGCTCTAAACGCTCGGATGAAGTTTCCAGTTTTGTTTCGAGATTTTTTACATCTTGTTTCGTCGCCAATTCACCCTCCGTAATCTCAGTTATTAAATGAATGTGAGCCTCGGCCTGCTCCCTCGTTATCCCGGTACTTTCCAAAATTTTAACATCCTTCAACAATTGTTGTAGCAAAACTTTGACATCATTTAAGCGTAGAATTGCTGACGACTCGCTCCGTTCTTGGTAAGACCTGCCGCTATGTCCTTAGTATCCCGAGGAGTTCCTTATTTAGTCGCGCTAGCCATTATAGCGACGGTCTCGTTTTTTAAGGTCACTTTTGACGAAATGGCACATCTAAGCCCATTTCTTCTCTATTTTTCGGGCGTAATGTTTTGTGCTTGGTACGGTGGGTTTTGGCCTGGAGCTTTTGCCACCGCGCTCTCGCTAGTTTCTGTTTATTCTCTATTCATTCATCCATCTGGTCCTCAATTGTGGCCGGATTCCGCGAGGCTGACTCGGATGGTAATGTTTGGCGTCGATTGCGCGGTGATCTGCCTCTGGGCTGCAGCCTGGCGTCGGTCCCGCCAGTCAATGGCGGCAAGTCTTACTCAGGCATTTAAGACCGAGCAGCAGTTACTTCGAAGTGGGCTTCGCTTCTCGCGCATTTTTGAATCGAAAATGATTGGGCTTCTTTTTTCGGAAAAGTCAGGTCGTATCCTCGACGAACGCACTGCAGTCACCTTCGCATTGGATGTTTCTAAGCGTAAGCAAGCTGAAGAAATAATTGCGCGAGCCTACACTGATCTGGAGGATCGCGTAGTGCTGCGAACTCAGGAGCTCCAGGACGCCAACCTTGAGCTAAAGAAATTGGTCGAGGCGCGTGAGGAGGCCTCGGATCAAATGCGCCAGTACCAACAGTTCTTGGATTCCGTAATCGAAAACATTCCCAACATGATTTTTGTAAAAGACGCAAAGGATCTGCGATTTGTCAGATTCAACCGTGCCGGCGAAGATTTAGTTGGTCACCCACGCCAGGCCCTCATCGGTAAAAATGACTATGATTTCTTTCCCAAAGACCAGGCGGAATCCTTTATCGCTAAGGATCGCGAAGTTCTAAAATCAAAATCGATGGTCGATATTCCGGAGGAGCCGTTACTAACTACCACTGGGACGAAGTTTCTTCACACTAAGAAAATTCCCATCTTTGATAAGCAGGGTGAGCCCCTTTATCTGCTGGGAATTTCCGAAGATATTACGGAAAAGAAACTCATCGAAGGCCAACATTTAAAACTGCTCCAAGAACAAGTGGCGAGAGCGGAAGCGGAAAAAGGCGCCGCGCGACTCGCGTTTTTATCCGAAGCGAGTGCGGCGCTTAACGAGTCGTTGGACTTAAATACGATGCTCGACTCCTTTGCCAGAGTCATTGTGGCTCATATGGCGGATTGGTGCTCAATCGCACTAGTCCCAGAAGAAAGCGAGAGTCATCCTTTGATTGTCGCGCACAGGGATCCCGTAAAAGTAGCAAATGCCTTGGAATGGAATCGTCTCCATCCCACGGACTGGGATTCAAGCACAGCCGTTCCTGAGGTAGTGCGCACCGGTACACCAAAACTGTTTCCGATAATTACGGATGAGATCTTATCGACCACGGTTTGCTCTCCCAAACAGGTAGCGGCTGTAAAATCAATCGAGTTGCGATCCGCCATGATTGTGCCGTTGCGTTCCTATGGACAAGCGCTTGGGGCAATTTCATTTTTCACTTCCGAATCTGGGCGCGAATTCAACCACAGTGATTTGTCGGTTGCTGAAGATCTGGCGAAGCGAGCCTTCTTCGCGATTGAAAACGCCCGACTTTACAAAAAAGCGCAAGAAGCCCGCTGCCAAAGCGAATTCTTTCCGACCCGACGCGCCTTCGGCAAATCCTCATAAACATAATTGGTAACGCAATAAAATTTACTGCGACGGGAGCGGTCGATGTCCGCGTCGAAGTAAAACCTAATGATCACGAAGCGCGGGCTCTAATCCTTGAAGTGCAAATCACCGACACAGGCATTGGAATCACTGAGGAGCAAGCTTGCGAATTGTTCAGACCGTTCGTTCAGGCGGATAGTTCAATGACCCGGCGGTTCGGTGGCACAGGCCTTGGCCTTTTCCTTTCAAGAAACCTAGCTCGACTTTTGGGTGGTGACCTAGTGCTCGCGGAAAGCACACTTGGGCTAGGTAGCAAATTCGTCTTGACGGTAACTGTACAACCGGTGGATGACCTTCGAACAAATAAAGTGAAATCTATCCAACCCATCAACACCGGTAAGGTAGGCTCCGTGCGAGGAAAAGTTCTTGTCGTCGATGACGTTTCCGACAACCGAATACTGATTAAGCATTACGTGAACCGCATGGGACTAGATGTCGACATGGCCTCAACTGGCGAAGAGGGCATCCAAAAAATCTTGAGCACACCCTACGACGTTGTTTTAATGGACATTCAGATGCCCGGAATGGATGGCTTTGAAGCAGTCCTGAGGCTTCGCAATAGCGAGTACAGTGGACCGGTCGTCGCCCTCACGGCGCATGCTATGAAGGGCGATCGCGAAAAATGTTTGGACGCTGGCTTCGATGATTATCTTTGCAAGCCGGTGACTAAATCTTCTCTTGAAAACACTCTTTCCAAATATTTAAAGCCCGAGCAGTATACTTAATCGCGAGGGCCCTCTGCGTTGACCTCTTTTTGGCTCGTTATCAATAAGCGAGGTTCGGCGCCAACCACTTTTCAGCTTCTGCAACCGTCATTCCCTTACGGCGCGCGTAATCTTCGACTTGATCTTTCATTATAGCGCCCACGGTAAAATACTTGGAACCGGGATGCGCGAAATAAAAGCCTGAGACTGAACTGGTCGGGGTCATCGCAAAGTTTTCCGTTAAGCTTAGCCCGATCGCATTCTCAACATTTAATAATTTCCAAATTGCCGCTTTTTCCGTGTGGTCTGGGCAAGCTGGATAACCGGGTGCCGGTCGGATCCCACGGTACTTTTCGGCGATTAACTCCGCATTAGAGAAGTGTTCTTGATTGCCAAAACCCCAAATACGGCGGACGTCGGAATGGAGTTTTTCAGTAAACGCTTCGGCTAACCGATCACCAATCGCTTTAACCATGATAGATGCAAAATCATCATTGTTTTCAATGAAAGATTGAGAGAATTTCTCTACACCATTTCCCATCGTAACTGCGAACGCGCCGAGGTAGTCTTTCTTTCCAGAGGACACAGGCGCAACAAAATCAGCAAGGCATAGGTTGGCCTCGCTCCCCTGCTTCACCATTTGCTGGCGCAGGAAGTGGATCCGCTCGATCTCACGCTCAGGGTTTTGTGGATCAAAAAGGATAACGTCATCCCCTTCGGAATGCGCCGGCCACAGGCCAAAGACGGCCTTTGGAGAAAACACCTTTTCTCTCGCAATCCGCTCAAGAAGCTTCTGCGCTTCTGCATAAAGCTCTTTCGCCTGCGTCCCGAATTTTGGGTGGTCAAAAATCGTCGGGAAAACTCCTTTGATCTCCCACGCCCAAAACAAAGGTGACCAATCAATATAAGGCGAAATATGCTCAACACGAAGATCTGTAACAGTTCTAACACCAAGTTGCGATGGCGTATCGAGAGCCACAGATGACCAATCAGGAGAGAACTTGCGGGCCCGCGCCTCACCAATGGGGAGGTATTCTTTTGCGCGTTCGCTTTGGGTGGATAAGTATTGGTGGCGCATTTCGTGATAGTTTTTCTTCACGGATATTTTAAATGCGCTGGCTTTTTCAGCCGTATTTAAATTGCTACAAACGCCAACTACAAGTGAAGCATCGGCGACGTGAACGACCGTGCCCGAATAATGCGGATCCAATTTTATAGCTGTATGAAGTTTACTTGTCGTCGCCCCACCAATCAGAAGCGGCACTTGAAATTTTTGCCGTTCCATTTCTTTTGCGACGTGCGCCATTTCTTCAAGTGATGGCGTAATCAAACCGCTAAGACCGATATAATCCGCGTTCTCTTGTCTTGCCTTAGACAAAATCTTATCCGCTGAGACCATTACTCCCATATCGATGACTTCATAACCATTGCAGGCAAGGACAACGCCAACAATGTTTTTGCCAATGTCATGAACGTCACCCTTAACCGTTGCAAGGACGATCTTTCCCTGTTGTTTTGCTTGGCCTCTGGCTTTTTCCGCAGCCATCATTGGTTCAAGCCATGCAACAGACTTCTTCATTACCCGCGCCGACTTGACGACCTGGGGTAAAAACATTTTTCCCTGACCGAAGAGCTCGCCGACGATCTTCATTCCCTCCATCAATGGTCCTTCGATCACATTGAGTGGAACTTTGTATTTTTCAAGGGCCTCTTTGGTGTCTTCTTCGACGAAGACATCGATGCCATTTACTAGGGCATGGCTCATTCGCGCTTCTACGGTGCCCTCGCGCCAACTTAAGTCTCTGACATTACGAACACCTTTGTCCTGGCCCTTGACCTGATCAGCCACCTCAAGCAGCCGTTCCGTCGCGTCGATTCGCCGATTTAACAAAACGTCTTCAACGGCGGTTTTCACATTTTCCGGGATCTGCTCGTAGACCTCGATCAATCCAGCGTTCACGATCGCCATATCAAGCCCAGCTTGAATGGCATGGAATAAAAAAGCCGAATGCATAGCTTCCCGAACGGTTTGATTGCCGCGAAAACTGAAAGAAATGTTGCTGACGCCTCCGCTCGTGCGAGCGCCCGGGCAAACCGTCTTCAACTCGCGAACCGCTTCAATAAAATTAACCCCGTAAGGGTTGTGCTCTTCGATTCCAGTAGCAACAGTCAAAATATTTGCATCAAAAATAATATCCGTAGGGTCAAACTCAATATCATTGACCAAAATATCGTAAGCGCGCTTACAAATTCGAACTTTTTCTTCCGTTGATGTCGCTTGCCCTTGTTCATCAAAGGCCATCACCACGACAGCGGCGCCAAGATTCCTTGCTAACGTGGCTTGCTGGCGAAAGGGGCCTTCGCCCTCTTTCAGGCTTAAAGAATTAACCACGGCTTTTCCTTGAACACACTTAAGCCCAGCCTCAATCACTGACCATTTCGAACTATCGACCATAATCGGGACACGCGCGATTTCAGGCTCAGTCGCAAGGAGGTTTAAAAAATCCTTCATCCACTCTTCTGAGTTCAACATCCCTTCGTCAAAATTTACGTCGAGGATGTTTGCGCCGTTGCTGACTTGGCTACGAGCGACTTCCATCGCGTCCGCAAGACGCCCTTCGCGCACCATTTGCGCGAACTTTGGTGAGCCCGTCACATTCGTTCGTTCTCCGATGAGAAGAAACGGCGACCCTGGCTGAGTAGATGATATGAGTGGCTCTAAGCCTGCCAGCCGAGTCGCTTGGTTCAATGTCGGCGGCATACGGCGCGGCAATCCACGAACCGCATCAGCTACGGCCCTAATGTGATCAGGCGTTGTCCCGCAACAGCCACCAACAATATTTACTAACCCGCTATCAACAAAATCTTTTAAAAACGCCGCAGTATCTGCGGGCTTTTCATCATAGCCGGTATCGCTCAACGGGTTGGGTAGGCCAGCATTTGGATAGCAAGCTGTGTAGCAATCAGCAATGCGGCTCAGCTGCTCAACATAAGGGCGCATTTCTTTTGCACCTAATGCACAATTAATTCCCACTGCAAGTGGTCTTGCATGGCGAACAGACCACCAAAACGCCTCGAGCGTCTGGCCTGAAAGCGTTCGTCCCGAGAGATCCGTAATCGTGACGGAAAGAATCACAGGCAGTCGATAGCCAAGCTCAGCAAACACTTCTTCAATTGCGAAGATAGCAGCCTTAAGATTTAAAGTATCGAACGTGGTCTCTGGCAAAAGCAGATCAACGCCACCTTTAACTAGAGCTAGGGTCTGCTCTTTGTAGGAAGATCTTAGTTCATCAAAAGTCACATTACGTCGATTGGGATGGGAAACATCGGGGCTTAAGGAGGCAGTGCGGTTGGTCGGTCCAATAGAGCCCGCGACAAACATGCTCCGCTGAGGGAACTGTTTGCGAACTTCAGCGCAGGCTTCTACAGCTAATCGAGCCGCAACCTCATTAATCTCAGCAACTAAATGTTCGGTGCCAAAATCCAGCATAGATATGCGGTTCGCACTAAACGTATTGGTCTCAATGATATCCGCACCGGCCAATAAATATTTTTTGTGAATCTCGCGAATCGCGCCGGGCTGGCTTAAGGTCAAAAGTTCATTGTTGCCCTTTTGATCCTTTTGCAATCCTTGAAACCGCGATCCACGATAATCCGATTCCTCGAATTTCAGCTGCTGAATCATCGTTCCCATGGCGCCGTCGAGGATGACCATGCGCTCTTTAAGAAGCGCTACAAGCTTACGTCCCGATTCGGGGAATCTCTGCTTTTCGTTGAACTCAACAACCTGCATTTATCGCTTCCAACGCCACATCGACGCGATTAAATGGCGCGCTCACTTGAAACCCGGCCACGATCGAGGCTGCGCTCTGCATGATTTTTACCGCGATATCAAGACCACGCTTTAAAGCCTCGTCTTTTTTATCGCCGGCCTTTTCCATTTCGGCGATCACCCAGTCAGGGACCATAACACCCGGGACTTCGTTCTTAAGGAACTCCGCATTTCTTAAACTCACTAATGGCCAAATGCCCATGATCACGGGAATATTGAGGTCGCTCACCTTTTCCATGAACTGTTTGTAAGCTTCAACATCGTAGATTGGCTGCGTGATGACGTAATTTGCGCCCGCTTCCACCTTGTAGCGAAAGCGCTTCGTTTCAAGTTCCTGGTTATTCGCGGTCGGGTTCAATGCCGCACCGATGACAAACTCCGTGGGTGATCCAAAGCTTGAACCACCGAGATCAAGACCCTGATTCATTCGATTCACGATATGGGTCATACCAATAGCATCGACGTCATAGACTCCGGTCGCACCTGGACAATTTCCAAGTTTCGGTGGATCCCCGGTCACTAACAGCACATTTCTAACGCCGTTCAAATGGGCGCCTAACAAGTCCGCTTGCAGACCGATCAAATTCCTATCACGGGTTGTAAAATGCGGAATGGGCTCAAGTTTGTAATGGCGTTTAATATAGCTCGAAAGCTGAGTGGAACTGATGCGCGCTACAGCCCTTGCGCCATCGGGTACGTTAACAAATTCAATTCCCCCTGATTCCAGCTGAGCGCAGAGAGCGAAGAACTTCTCCGTATCAACTCCTCGGGGCGGATTAATCTCAACCGTTACAACCCGTTGTTTCAGCGCCAGCTTTTCCCCAAGCTTAGAGCGGTTTTTCATCGGAATGCTCGGCACGGCCTGATCCGTAGCGGGTTGGATAATATTAACTAGCGTGTCCTGGTCATGCCTTAAGGCCTGAGTCATCCGGAGTGAATTGGCAATCGCTTTAATATGGCTTTCACCAACCCCTGAATGGCCGCCAACGATATTCGCGCCAGCCTGAACAAAACGCTTCGCGTACTTACCAATGTAATCTGGATTGCATAAATAAATATACTGGTCGTTTACGTAGCGGGGAAACCCTGCGTTGGGCATCAACGATATTGGTTTAGACGTCAGTGGTCGCATGGTTTGCAAAGCCGTAAGCATGCCACTTGGCCCCACTTCACCCGCTAGTCCAATCACGTCCACCGAAAGCTGGTGCATTAAGCCAACATACTCTGCTACGGTGTGACCGTAATTCGTCTTCTGATTGTCCAGAATACCGACGTGACTAAAGATCGGCTTTTGGGAGTGAAGTTGGATCGCTTCGATCGCGACTTTTAGCTCTTTAAGATCGTGAAAGCCCTGAAGAGTAAAACCATCCACGCCTGAAGCTTCCAATATCTTAGCGATCTCCGCAAAGTAGTCGCGGGCTTCAGACTCCGAGGTGGGACCAAGCGGCTCGAGCACCCGGCCGAGGGGTCCCATGCATCCAAGCACGTAACAATCGCCATTTGCGACTTCCCGCGCGATCTTAGTTGAGGCTTGGAGGATTTCTTCCAATCGGTCTTCAAGGCCAAATTCCGTGAGCTTCGGCCTGGTAGCACCGAATGTGTTTGTCGTGAGGAGTTGAGCGCCAGCGCGTTTAAACCCGCTAGTCACTTCGCGAACAGCCTCGCCGTGCAATATGCTTAGCTCCTCAAAGCTCCGATTGAGATAAAAGCCCTTGTCATACAGCGAGGTCGCGAGACCGCCATCAGCGACGATGGGAGCTTTCGAGTTTGCTAGAAAGTCACGCAATGAGAGTTTCAAATTCGGTTTTCCTCAAAGGATTTAGGGTTACATTTAACCCCCATCCTGTTCAAGCGCTATCGACAGTTCGCATCAATCCCATTGCGGCATAAGCAGGTCCGATTGACTCGCTCCCACTTCCCAGTGAACACTTGAGGTTCTTTTTGGAGTGAATTTAATATGGGTTTAATACTGAAGCAGATCTTCTCGTTTCTTAAGATGCTCAACTCGGACACCGGCACCAACCAGATTGCGGCGGGGATTGCCTGCGGTTTCATTCTGGGTATGACCCCTGCCCTTTCGCTTCAGACTCTACTGGTGTTCTTGATTATTCTAGTTTTCCGGGTCCAAGCGGGAGCCGCCTTCATGTCGGCATTCTTTTTTAAATTCATCGCGTTCTTGCTGGACCCCGTCTTTGACGGTGTCGGCTCTGCGGTCCTCGAGATAGCCTCGCTGCAGCCGCTATTTACCACCCTCTACAATATGCCCATCGTTCCCATGACCCGCTTTAACAACAGCATCGTGATGGGCTCTGGAGTAGTAACGATTGCTCTAGCTCCAGTGGTTTATATCGGCGCTAAGATTTTAGTGTTCAAGTATCGCGTGCTGGTCGTTCAGAGAATAAAAGCAACCAAGCTATGGAAGGCCATGCAGGCCACTAGCCTTTACAAATGGTACTACAAGTATGACGAACTCTACGGAAGCTACGAGTAAACCGAAAAAAGCCAAAGGCCCTATCCGCTTTGAGGCAATCATCCCGATTGCGGTCATTGTGGCCCTAGCCCTGTTGTATTTTAAAATTTTCTTTGATGGCCATTTGCGCGCCCTCATCGAATGGACCGGCACCAAAGTGCACGGCGCCGAAGTTAATGTGGCTGACGTCGATACCAGTTTTCTTGGGGGCTCATTTGAATTAAAGGGACTCCAGGTAACAGACAAAAACAAACCCCACCGCAACATTTTTAGTATCGGATCCATTCGTTTTAAGTTTCTTTGGGATGCATTACTTCGAGTGAAGTTCGTGGTTGAGGACGCTTCAGTGACGGACATCCAGGCACTCAGCCAGAGAAAATCCCCAGGACGCGTACTGCCACTTGAGGATGAAAAAGGGGGCGGCGAGCCCGGCGCTTTGGCTAAAGTTCAAGGTAACGTAATTAACCAAGCCAAAGCGCAATACAATGACAACATGCTAGGTGATTTGGCGTCGGTTCTTGGTGGCGTGGACCCTAAGGACCAGTTAAAGGCCATAGAAGGCGAACTTAAAAGCTCTGGCCGCCTTAAAGTCCTGGAGCAAGAATTAAAGGAAAAAGAGACAGCCTGGAAAGCGCGGCTAAAAGAGATGCCCCAGGCCAAAGAAGTCGATGAACTAAATAAGCGGTTAAAGGCCCTAAAGTTCGACTCTAAAAATCCTATTGAGTTCGCCAACAACGTTAAAGAAGCGGACAAAATCCTTAAAGAGGCCGATAAAAAGATTAAATACGTCAGTGATACTAGCAAATCGATCAATCAAGACGTTAACAATTATTCGAACTCCTTTAAAGAGCTCGAAAACATGGTCCAAGAGGACCTAAAAGACATGCAGGCCCGCTTAAAGATTCCCGATGTTAATGCTGGCGACTTCACCAAAACTCTCTTCATGCGCATGTTTACAGAAAAGCTCGCGGGTGTAAAAAAATACGCCGAAGTCGCTAAACAGTATATGCCCCCCAAGAAACCTGAAAACGCTAACAAAGACGAAGAAGTCGTTCCGCGCGCCCGTGGCACGGGCAAAAACTATAAATTCCCAGTTACGACCGGATACCCGCTCTTCTGGCTTAAACACGCGGGCATCAGTTCAGAGGTAAGTTCGTCGGCCGAGTTTTCCGGAAATATTTCTGGTGAGCTAAAAGACTTCACGACCGATCCCCAGTATTTAAAGAAGCCCGCACTCGTTCTTATTAAAGGTGATTTTCCAAAACAACAGATCGGCGGCCTTGATTTTAAAGGCACGTTTGACCACACCACCGACACACCAAAGGAAAACATCCAGTTAAAAATCGCCAGCTACCCGGTTGGCGAGCAAAAACTTTCCGAGTCTTCCGACGTGCGCTTTCTCATCAACGAAGCAATCGGCGGCTTGGACTTAGGGGCCGAACTAACGGGAGAAACTTTAGATGTGAAAATGACCACCGCATTCACTCAAATGAAATATGCGATTGAGGCTAAGAGCTCTCTCGTCCAGGACATCTTGACCAAAGTAATGGCCGGCATTCCCATGATCGACCTTCGCGCCCGCGCCCACGGGACCTGGAGCTCGATCGACTTCGACCTTTCGTCGAACCTAGGTGATGAACTTAGTGCGGGGATCAAGGCCCAGGTCCAAGCAAAACTCGATGAGGCCAAAGCCAAACTTAAAGCCATGATCGACGGCAAGATCGGCGCTGAAAAAGAAAAGCTCAACGCTCAATTTGAAAAACTTAAGAGCGAAGTCACCGGCGAAATCACAAAAGTCCAAACGGAGCTGGAAAACGCCAAAAAAACCGCCCAAGCCGACGTCGACAAGCAAAAATCCGGCGGCAACGACAAGCTAAAACAAGAAGGCAAAAAGCTCCTCAAAAAGTTCAAACTAGGCGGCTAATGTTTAAGCTTAAGCAGGGTTTTTCTTTAGTAGAAGCATTAGTGGTCGTCGGTTTGATGTCATTGGTTGTTATGGGCATGTCTATGCTTGTTTATAATATGACCAATAACCAAGCGATACTTCAGGAAAAATTTTCGGCGATAGATATTAAGAATTCCCTTGTCTCGGTATTCTCCAGACCAGAGATGTGTGTGGCGCAACTTCAGGCCTGCGCTCCAACCATGGATTTAAGCGGCGCACCTCTGACGTTACCCTCGGCAACTTCGGTCAATTGCTTGACGCTGCGCTCAGGGACGCTCGCCGCATCGCCGATTATTGCGCAAGTCGGCACTTCTATTTCTGGGTTCGCGCCAGGCACCATGGTCGTGAGCGGAATTTCCTTAATGAACATCGTCGCCACAGGGATCCCAAACACCTACGCCGGCGACATCGTGGTTAATTTCGACCCAAATACTGTTAAGAGTCCATTTCGCCCACCGACAGTGCCAACCGTTATTTTTACAGTTACACCGCCTGCGAATGCCGCCGTGGTCTCCAATTGCGCGTCGACGAACTCCTCAACTCTCTTTGATGTCATTTATAACGTTCCAACCTACAACTTCATGCTACCTGCTGGAAATTTTGATGTGCTTTTGACAACCACGTATTTTTCTTGCGAGGACTTTCCGATAAGCATGCGATTTGACGGGGTTGTCGTGGCGTCTTACACAGGCTTTGGCGGCGGTAGCGACGGCTGTGACCAAAACACTATAATGGCAAAAGTAACCACTACCGGAGGGCTTCACACGATCACCTTCACGGGCGCAATTACTCTCGCGGACATCACTCTTAGAGGCGAACAGTGGCAACACCACTGGTCCGCTATTCCTCGTTAAGTTTGCCCTGACAACGAACGCTATTTTTTCTCTTTGATTACCGGAGCGCTCTGGCACAAATCGGAATAGGCAATGCGCTCAAGAGCCGCGTTATCGGCGCCAGCAAAAAACTCGGCAGTAAGTTTGATAAAGCAGCCTGTCTTGCCCCCAAAGCCGTGACCTAAATAGTTGTCGATAAAAAGATAGCTGCCTTTTATCTGCTGGGCCATTTTGATCATCGCCTTGGGTGGCGTAACGTGGTCGAAGGCTCCACCGTAAATCAACGTAGGCGCGTCAATCTGTTTTAGCAGCGGTAAATAATTAAAGTACTCGTACTTGCCCTTATACTCACTACAAGACGTCATACTCTCGGCCCAAATTTTTGTTTCGCCTGGGTACTTGGTCGTGAATGGAAAAAGCTCCATACACAAAATAGACCTCTGCATCCACGGCATAACATCAGATCCAGGATAAAGGTCTTCAAGAACTTTTTTGCTATCACCCAGTTTAAGCAGATTTAGAACTTCATCCAGTTTTTTTGGGATTTCCCTTACGCGACCTTCATAACCATAGAGCTGCAAAAATCCCCATGCAATAAAAGCGTCGCGTAAATTTTCAACGTCCTTTGTGGCCTCGAGAAATTGTTGCCGCTTGGCCGCATCCACTGCGCTAAAAATCAGTGCCTCCAACTGTAAGGCCGCCATATGCCAGTCGTCTAATTCAGACACAGTCCCGCCCAGAAATAGACGATTCAAATTTTTAGGAAAAAGTAACGCATACGTCTGCGCGAGGATCGAGCCGTACGAATAGCCCCATACATTAATCTTTCCCTCCGGCCCAACAAGCTCTCTACGAATGGCGTCGATATCACTCGCTGCCTGACGCATCATCATCGACTCTGTCGGCTCATTTCCTGGAAAGACCGGTCGCGAACAGCCAACACCCCGATGATCCATGGCTATAATATTGAACCGGGAAACAAGGTCAGTTTCCTTCTCGTAGGGTTCAACTAGGGGGTGCAAGTCGGCATGCGGCTGCCCCGGGCCACCTGGTACGAGGATCACAAGCGGCTTCTTTGGATCCCATCCATTCAACAGCTCGTAATAAACTCGAATTTTCTTATTTTTATATTCAGTTTGGTTGGCCTTAAAAACATTCAATCCTGGAATGCGCGCAATCTCAGCATTCGACTCAAGGTCATGAAACACTGGAACATCGATATATTTATCAGTCGCTGAAGGCGCCGGACATTGGTCGTCCCCATTTTTCCAAAACGGCTCAGATTTCGCAAAAACAGTTGTTCCATTCGCTAGCATCAGAACAATCAACAGCAGAAATTTATTGAACATGGCTCTCCCCCTGGTTTGATCAAGTTCTACGCACCAGCTTGGGGGTTGGTCATTGGAGGTCGTGAATTTGTAAATTCTCCTGAACTAAAGCAATGGCGCGTCACGCCAGCGCTGGATAACTAAAGAAGAAAAAGTGAATCGCATTTAGCCCGAAGTGAACAAGAATCGGTGCTTCGATTCTAGCCGTCTTAAAGTAGGCAAACCCATAAAAGCATCCTGCGATTGTAGCGAAGGCAATGTATGACATTCCGCCTTTGTAATGTGCGAGTCCGAAAAGGATTGCTGAAGCTCCAATCGCGGCAAAATTCCAAATTTTTGATTTAGAATTTAAATTCTGCAATCGGCGCTGAATAACTCCCCGAAAAAGTACTTCTTCCGGAAAACTAACAAAAAACAAATTGTTGAGCAGCCAAACCGCGCTACTCCTTGGGAGTTTAGGGTCGAACTGCACATAATTTGTAAATAACGCGACGGTAAGAATGACTAACAAGAGCACACTCAGAGTCAAAAGCGCGCGTTTAATGAGCTGACTACCGTTTACTTCGACTTCATCCGGCTGAACCAGAAAGACATACATCACCAGCCCCGCCATCGCTTTGTCGAAATTCAAATACATAAAAAACGGCAGAGAGTTGGGCGAAAACCGAACTCCGTCGTAAACCAGCAAGTTTCTGAACCCAGGAACTAGATGGTTGAACATTCCTAAAGCCATAGCCAAGAGAATCGCAAAACAAGTCCCGCGCAGGACTAGAGGAATGGAATCTGTGACCACGGCTCGCGCTGTCAAAATCAGCACGAAAATCGCTATCACTGCTTTCGGGTCAAGGCGACCAAAAACAATAGCTGCACTAATCGCAATTGCTGTCGTCACTGCGGCCACTCTTAAATTTGATGCCCATGTCGCCAAAATCGCGATTAAAAGTAGTAGATAGGGAATGAGTGATTGAGCCATAGGATCTACCAATTCACTTGCCTGGCGACGAAACGATGCATTAATTTATGTGGCTGGTTCAAATATAAGACTTCGCCCCTCAGGATCTTTAACTTTAAAATAATGAGGCGCGCTTGAAACAATCTCGGCTCCACTATTTGCCAGCCGCTTCTGCAGTTCAGAGTAATTCTCAACATTTAAAACAACAGTCCCCACGTCCACTCTTTTCTTATCCGTTTCAAAGCAGAGTAAGGCGTTGGGCAGATGATAGTTCACGTAATCTGCCGAGAAATCTGGAAACTCTTTGCCATCTTTGGAGTATGTCCCAAGAGGCAATCCAAGTAGACCTTCATAGAAGTCGCGCAACTCAGGCAGTCGAGTCGTATGAAAAATGACTGAATTGAGTTTCATGGTTTGCTCGTAAGCTCTTGAAAGAGCTGAACCGCACCAGGTGCAAACCAATCTTCTGAGCCGACAATTTTTCGAACGAGCTTAAGATCTTTTTTTAGAATGAAAGATTCCGGCAAGACTTCCGTCCCATATTTCGCGGGCACGGTCATTTCTTTGTCCCAAAGGACCACGACATTGGCCGGAGATTTGCCACCATAGGGCTTTAAAAAGCTTAAAATGTCTTCCTTCGTGCGATCGGCGGAAACGGCGACCATGACGACCTTACCGGCAAAGAACTCGGCCAGTTTCACCATAGAAGGAAATTCGGCTACACATGGATCACACCAAGACGCCCAAAAACTTAAGATTATAATTTTATCTTTGTAATCTGAAAGTCGGATTTTTTTGCCGTCAAGATCTTCGAGCTCAAAGTCAGGAACGCCGTCGCGCTCCATTTCATCCAGCTTCAATGTTCCCGCAGTGGGCTGCATTCCTGCCGTAAGAAACTCGTTGTAGCGCCAGTAGCCTAAGCCCAGCAGAGTTCCCAAGACAATTACGGCAAGAAGACCTTTAAGAATATGCTTCAAGTGGAGGCTTAGCTCTTACGACGAGAGCCGACCTTACTTTTGCGAACGGCCTTTTTGCGCTTCGCTTCCGTTTTGTTTTCGGACTTCGCACGCTTCGTAGCACCTTTATCGCCCTTAACAGTTTCAGCCGTCGCAGCCTTTGGTGGTTCGTAATCAACGAACTCAATGTAAGCCGAAGGGGCGCTGTCACCAGGACGTGGACCGATCTTAACGATGCGGGTGTAACCACCCGCACGTTTAGCAAAACGCTTTCCTAGGTCGTCCATCAAAATTGAAACTACATTTTCGTTCGGATAGCGAGCCATAAGCAGACGACGTGAATTGAGATTCCCTTTTTTGCTAAGAGTGACCGCACGCTCAACGTGACGGCGAAGTTCTTTAGCCTTTGAAAGAGTCGTCTTAATTCGGCCGTTCTCAACCAAAGCCTTCACCAGACCGCGAATCAACGCGATACGGGGACCTGTCTTACGTCCAAAGGAATGTTTAATAGCGTGGTGTCTCATAGCTCTCTACTTTCTTATTGCTGTGGAGTCGGCCTAACAGGCGCGGCTGCAGCAGCTGCTGGTGCAACTGTCGGTTTCGGAGGATTGTTTGGATCCCAACCTACTGGCGGCCATCCGTCGATTTTCATGCCTAAGGTTAAACCCATTGTCGACAAGATCTCTTTGATCTCGTTCAATGACTTTCGCCCAAAGTTCTTCGTTTTAAGCATTTCTGCTTCAGACTTGGAGACAAGCTCTCCGATGAACCGGATGTTGGCGTTCTTCAGGCAGTTCGCACTGCGTACTGAAAGTTCCAAATCATCCACTGAGCGAAAAAGGTTTTCGTTAAGCTGAGGAGACTTTTTCTCTTCCTCTTCAACTGTTGGCTCCATAGTCTCATCAAAGGTCAAAAAGATCTGAAGCTGTTCTTTTAGAATCTTCGATCCAAGAGCTACTGACTCCTCAGGGCGAAGGCTTCCGTCTGTCCAAACTTCGAATGAAAGAGCGTCGTAATCAGTTCGCTGTCCAACTCGAGCGTTAGAAACGTTATAGTTCACACGTCGAACCGGGCTGTAAAGAGCGTCAACCGCGATCCATCCAACCGGAAGATCTTTTGTCCGACCTTCTGCTTCCACAAAACCACGACCATAAGTCACCTGAACTTCGGCATCGAACTTAGCGTCCTTGCCCAAAGTTGCGATGTGCTGGTCAGGATTTAAAACTTCAACGCCTTCGATAGTCTGAATATCGCCGGCAGTAACAACACCAGGTCCGCGCTTTGAAATCTTCAAATTGCGGAGGTCAGGTGAGTATTGCTTAAACCGAACCTGCTTCAGGTTCAAAATGATATCCGTCACGTCTTCCAATATATCTGGAATGGTGCTGAATTCGTGAAGCACGCCTTCGAATTTCACTGCAGAAACCGCTGATCCCATCATAGAGCTCAGCAAAACTCTTCGCAGAGAATTTCCAAGTGTCACACCGTATCCACGCTCAAGCGGACGAACTGTGAACTTTCCGTAAGCTTCAGTGAGCGACTCGCGCTCGACTTCAAAACCCTTCGGTCGGATCAATTCGCGCCAGAACTTGTAATAGTGCGACTGCATCACCAACTGTTGTCCCATCTTTTAGTATCTCCCAATCTTTAAAAAACTCTTTTGCCCAAGTAAAACCTAACCCGAGACCATTATTAATTTCTAGATTCTTCGACGCTTCGGAGGACGGCAGCCATTGTGAGGAATCGGAGTTACGTCTTTCAAAGTCGTTACCCGTAAACCACCTGCCGCAATAGCGCGAACCGCTGGTTCACGGCCGGCTCCCGGACCCGTCAAGAAAACATCGACTTGCTTCATGCCGGCCTCCAGAGCTTTGCGAGTGGCATCTTCCGCCGCCATTTGTGCTGCGAAAGGGGTGCCCTTACGGCTGCCCTTAAATCCCAACATACCGGCCGAGCTCCAACAAACTGTATTGCCTGTAAGGTCGGTTATAGTCACAATTGTGTTACCAAAACCAGACTGGATGAAGCACTTGCCGGTCGGGACATTGCGCTTCGTCTTCTTCTTCGCAGGTTTTTTTTCCATTCCCTGCGTGTTATCTGCCTTCTGCTCAGCCATTCATTCCTCACCTTAGATTGGCAAAGTCACTGTTCAAGCAACCTTGCTAAAAAAATTAAACGATTTTCTTTTTGTTCGCGATTGTTTTACGCGGCCCCTTACGAGTGCGCGCATTATGACGCGTGCTCTGGCCACGCACAGGTAAACCTTTTTTGTGGCGAAGTCCGCGATAGCATCCGAGATCCATCAGCCGCTTAATCGATAAACCGATTTCACGACGTAGATCACCTTCCACTTTGAAAGTGCGCTCGATAACCGCGCGAAGCTTCGCGAGATGGTCGTCCGTCAATGCGTCAGTTCGCATTGTCGTCTCAAAACCAACTTCACTCATCAACATTTTCGCTCGTGTCTTACCGATTCCATAAACATACTGGAGAGCGATTTCGACTCTTTTGTTTCTGGGCAAATCTACGCCCGCAATACGTGCCATTTACTAGCCCTGCCTTTGTTTATGCTTAGGATTTTCACAAATAACGCGAATAACTCCGCGGCGCTTAATGACCTTACACTTTTTGCAGATTCTTTTGACTGACGGTCTGACCTTCATCGCCTCACCTCATGTCCGCTGGGCTTATGCTAAACTATTGAAATTATAGAGTTTCCCCGTCCATTAAAGACGAAAATACACCACCAGCGTCAAAAAACGCGAAGGCTGAAGCTAGCACCGGGCAAAATGGCTGTAAAGAATTATTTCGGGGAAAAGAATTGACTATTTCAACTGAGATTCGAGACGTGAGAACACATCCGAAGCTGCTCCATTGCCATTCAAGGTCACTAAGCGGCCTTGCTTCTCGAAGTAAGCCTTCAAGGGCGCTGTACTTTGTTCATAGGCATCGAGTCGGGTGGAAATGACTTCCGCTTTGTCGTCATCCCGCTGAACGACGGCTCCCCCACAATTGTCACAAACCCCGTCTTTGCGAGTAGGCTTGGCTTCCACGTGATAAGTCGCGCCGCAGCCCTTACAAACTCGTCGGCCGGTTAGGCGGCCCAGCAAAAGGTTCGAGGGAACTTCTAAAAAAATAGCCTTTTCAATCGTGAGCCCGACTTCCTCGAGGAGACCTTCAAGCGCCTTTGCCTGAGTAACTGTTCGGGGGAATCCATCAAGAATAAAGCTAGCACCTTTGAGTCGCCCAAGCTCCTCCTCCACCATTCCTATTGTAATGGCATCGGGAACTAGTTTGCCTTCACTAAGGTAGCGTTTTGCTTCTTGGCCGAGAGGTGTCTGATTTTTAATCGCAGCCCGGAACATATCTCCCGTGCTGAGGTGTTTCATACTATGGCGCTCAACTAAGAGCGCCGACTGAGTCCCTTTGCCTGCCCCAGGAGGTCCAAAGAGGAGGATGTTCAATATTGAACCCTCCGGCCACGAAGCTTAACGCCTTTAAGAAGGCCATCATAACGTGCCGTGAGGAGATGAGATTGAATTTGCTGACTTGTATCCATCGCCACACCAACCAAGATCAGAAGACTCGTTCCACCGAAGTAAAACGGAACCTTAAACATATTGATTAATACCGTAGGCAAGACGCAGATCACACTTAGGTAAATCGCTCCACCAACTGTCAAACGATCAAGTACGCGCTTAATGTATTCTGCAGTTGATTTACCAGCACGAATTCCAGGTACAAAACCGCCGTACTTTTTCAAATTGTCGGCAACCTCATCAGGATTAAATACAATCTCAGTATAGAAGAATGAGAAAAACACGATCAGACCCACCAACAAAATTAAATAAACTGGCGAGGAGAAGTTGAGCGCATCTCTTACCTGGCTCATCCACGGAGTATCTACAAACTGTGTCATGGTCGCCGGAAACATCAATAAGCTAGATGCAAAGATGGGCGGAATAACGTTTGAGAAATTCAACTTCAGCGGCAAATGGCTCGTTAATTGTTGCCCCATGCCTGTCTGGGTAGGCGCGCGCTGAGAATAATGAATCGGAATGCGGCGCTGACCGGCCTCTACGAAAACGATTCCCGCAATAACTGCAACCATCATGGCTACTAATAAGATCGCAACCAGTCCGTTAATTTCGTTATTATTCACAAGCTGAATTAACTGCATAGCACCGGACGGAATACCCGCGGCGATGCCTGCGAAGATGATCATACTTGTCCCGTTACCAATGCCTCGCTCAGTGATCTGTTCACCAAGCCACATGATAAAACACGTACCTGCGGTCAAAGTGACGATAGTTATAAAGTGGAACGTCAACAAACTATGACCGAAGATAGGTGTGTTCACCAACGGTTGGCCCTGGAAGTTTTCACTCGCGAGCCAATTCGCCAAGGCGTAACCTTGCACGATAGCCAAACCAACCGTCGCGTAACGCGTATACTGGTTGATTTTCTTTCTGCCCTGCTCGCCCTCTTTCTTTAAAGTCTCAAGAGCGGGAACGGCAGCTTGCAAAAGCTGAAAAATAATCGATGCTGAAATGTAAGGCATAATGCCTAACGCAAAAATCGAAAAGCGCTCAAGCGCTCCACCCGTGAAGGTGTTAAACAATCCGAAAATTCCGGCACTCTGCTGTTGGAAAAACTGAACAACGAGGGCTCCGTCAATACCTGGAACCGGCACGTGAACACCGAAACGGTAGATCACGATGATTCCCAGGGTAAAGAGAATCCGTTTGCGGAGCTCCTCCGGAAATGCGAACTGATTTTGAACTGCCACGTTTAGATGACCTCTGCCTTTCCACCAGCAGCTTCGATGGCTGCTCGTGCTTGCTGACTGAAGCGGTGGGCACGGACGTTAAGTGCTGACTTAAGCGGTCCTTTCCCTAAAACTTTCACCTGAGCATTCTTGCCAACAAGTCCGGCTTTGGCAAGAGTCTCCGGGTTCAAGTCACCCTTCATTTCAGCAATCTGCGGCAGATTGATGATTTCAAATTTATTTTCGAACGCGACGTTTGAGAAACCAAACTTCGGCATACGACGGCTAAGTGGCGTTTGACCACCCTCGAAACCGCGGCGAATCGGAGCGCCTGAACGCGCTTTTTGACCTTTTCCGCCCTTACCAGAAGTCTGACCTTTTCCTGAACCACGGCCACGGCCCAACAGCTTTTTCCGCTTAGTTGAACCCTTATTTGGTTTGAGTGCGCCTAACATACTCATTCTACTTCTCCACCGAAACTTCTAACAGGTGTTGAATGTTGTAGATCTGTCCACGCATAGCGGGACCATCCTTCACAACATTTTCGCTATTGATACGCTTCAAACCCAGACAACGAACGGCGTCGCGCTGCTTTTGCGTCGTACCAATAAGGCTTCTTTTTAAACGAACACGAAAACTCTTAGCCACGGTCTACCTCTTCTCGGTCTTCGCCACCAACTGCCTCAAGCCATCAAGTGTGGCGCGAACGGCGTTGTGTGCATTTCTAGTTCCCACGCATTTAGTGAGAATGTCTTTAACTCCAACGGCTTCTAAAACCGCGCGAATCGGACCACCGGCAATAACGCCAGTTCCAGGACCCGCGGGAAGCATGATCACTTTTGCGGCACCGAAGCGACCAATCACTTCGTGAGGAATCGTGCGACCCTCGTGAAGGTTCACTTCATGAATGTCTTTGCGAGCTGATCGAGTTGCTTTGCCAATGGCTTCAGGAACTTCACCGGCTTTGCCAGTTCCAAATCCCACTTTACCGGAGCCACTGCCCGCTACCACAAGAGCTGCAAAGGAGAAACGTCGTCCACCCTTTACCACTTTGGCTACGCGGTTGATCGCTACCACTCGTTCAATTAAATCTGATTGCTGTTGCCCCTGATTTTCCACCATTACTCCTTAAAAGCTCAAACCGGCTTCGCGAGCGCCATCTGCAATGGCCTTCACTCGACCATGAAAGAGATAACCACTGCGATCAAACACTACATTCTTAATCTTTTGATCCAAAGCTTTCTTCGCCAACAAAGAACCGATTTGCTTCGCAGCTTCGGTCTTCTTGCCTTTGATCTCATCCGACTGAGTCGAAACCGAGCAAAGTGTCTTGCCTAGCGTGTCGTCAATCAACTGAGCGTATATGTGACGGGCACTGCGGAAAACAGCCAGTCGAGGACGCTCAGCCGTTCCATCCAATTTCTTTCGGATGCGCGCCTTGTTCTTTAAGCGCTTTCGCAACTTCGGGCTCGATTTACGTTTTAACTTAATACGAATCATAAACTTATCCTCTATCTTACTTTGCTGCTGACTTACCAGCTTTACGACGAATGGTCTCGTCGGCGTACTTCACACCTTTGCCTAAGTACGGCTCTGGTGGTCGGAACGTTCTAATTTTAGCGGCCACTTGACCAACCAATTCACGGTTTGCACCGTTCACTGTGATTTTCGTCTGCTTCTCAACGGCGATATCGACTCCAGCTGGAATTTCGTAGACCACTGGATGACTGAAACCCAAGGTCAGCTCTAACTTCTTGCCCGAAACGGCCGCACGATAGCCCACCCCGTTAAGTTCAAGTACGCGAGACCATCCTTTAGAAACACCGGTTACAGCATTCTGAATTAGAGCTCGATAAAGACCGTGATATGCCCGAGTCTCGTTTTCATCGTCCGCGCGAGTGAGAACGATTTGGTTGCCCTCTTCGATCTTCGCCTTAATCTGCG
>JAYSTF010000124.1:0-24275 GCA_043720065.1 Pseudobdellovibrionaceae bacterium
TGGCTTTTTTGTACTTCGATGGTTTCTATTTTTGAGTTTAGGGATACGCGTTCCTCTAGGGTGGCCAAAGAAATTTTAGGAGACAAAAAATTAAGTGGCGTTTTAAACGTCGATCGCTATGGCGGTTACAATAAAATCGAGGTCGCGCTTCAATACTGCTATGCGCATCTACTTCGTGAAGTTGAAAAATTAGAAAAAGAGTTCCCCGACGTTAAAGAGATCTCGCACTTTGTATCCATGTTTTCTGTTCTCCTCGCAAGAGCCATGAAATTAAGAGGTCGACAGCTAAGCGATCCTCAGTATTATACGGAGGCTAAGCAAATAAAATCTGAAATGACGACTTGCTTAAGTGGCGACTGGCAGCACTTTGGAATCAAACGAATCCAAAATATTTTCCACGAAAAGCGACATCGACTTTATCATTGGGTTGAGGACCGAGAAGTTCACGCAGATAATAATCGCGCCGAGCGAGAATTAAGACCAACGGTGATCGCGAGAAAAGTCAGTTTTGGATCACAGTCAGATGCTGGCGCAAAAACCAGAAGCTCAGTGATGTCACTTCTTCACACAGTAAAAAAGAGATTGAAAGATAAATCAGTTGAGCAGTGGCTAACTGAATCACTCAACCAAATATCTGAAAATCCACGCATCAATATTGGTGATCTAATTCCCCAGTAACTGACCGGTTACGAACTTTCGTAACCGGTCAGTTTTTGGGGAATGAGCGTTGAGATATCGATTTCTGGATTCTGGGATATTTTGTTCAGCGCCTCGCTTAGCCATTCTTCGAGTGATTTATCCTTGAGTCTTTTTTTGACTGTATGAAGCAGCGACATGATTGAACTTCTAGTTTTTGCGCCCGCATCAGACTGAGACCCAAAGCTAACCTAGCGAGCAATCACGGTTGGTCGCAGTTCGCGCTCAGCGCGGTTATTGTCGGCATGAACTTCTCGACTTTCTACCCAGTGATAAAGTCGATGTTGCTTTTCCTGAAAAATTCTTTGTATTCGCCTAATCCCCTCGTGCTTCCAATCACCACTAAGAACATGCTACTCAACGGCGTCAATCCCAAGGCCTACTTCGACCAACTCATTAAAGATTTACTCGCCGAAAAGCCGACCTATACTCCTGTGGATTTCAAAAACCTTCAGACCACCTAACCGGGTGGTTCGATGATGTACAGTTATCTCAGCCACAAGCTCTTGATTCTTATTTCGCAAGTCAAAACATGTTTTACATGTAACCCCGCCGTTCGTGTCAAAAAACTTTCGCGGCCTTGGGCCAAGTCGAAGATCAGCCGCTACTTTTTTATAGTCTGACTTCCTTGCCATGACGCATGGTAAACATGTCATGTTTATATAAGTCAATGAAATCTCTCCCCAATAACTGACAGGTTACGAACTTTTGTTTTCTTCTTTTTTGCAAGTTTCGATTTCCGTGAATCCGGGGAGATTCTTTTCGCTGTAATTCACAGCCAAGAGAATCGTTCCTTCTTCGATGATGTCTTGTTCCTCGCAGGTTTTCCCGTCTTCATGATAGCGCTCCTAGCCAACGAATTTGTAGTCGATGACGTTTTCGCCTTTTCGAACATGTCCGTGAAACACCGCGGGAGAAGTCGATAAGGTGGTGGCTTGACCTAAAAGTCATCGGCCGTCGGACATTCTGGAGTTTCAAATTTGACCCGCAAAAAGGCCTTTGACGTGTTTGCTGGAGTGGAAGCCGGCGCGGCCGCTTCTGCCGACTTGGCGGCTGGCCTCGCTGCACGTTTTCTTTTTGAATACGGGCAAATGTGTTTTCATTAAAGCAGATTAGAGCAAGGCCAATACCACCCTAAAATCCAGTTGGACGACAACCGCTTGAAACCCTTACCGTCTAGGACAAAAATCGTTAAGCCAATGTCGTTCTGTAACTTTATTTGGGGCTTGATCTCTAGTGAGTGGCTTTTGAGACTTCAATTCGCGCTAGAGCACGGCGCACTTTACGCTGGTACTTTTCCATTTGATTGGGCTCCATGTTTGGCTCAGCTAATCGCTTCTGAGCTTTTTTAAGCGCGGCTTCCGCTCGCTCGCGATCGATTTCTTCAATCGACTCGGCCGTCTCCGCCATGACATTGACGCCCGTTGGATTCACTTCACAGTATCCCCAGCTAACAATCGCTGAAGTGAAAGTTTGGGATCCCTTCGGCCTGAATTTCACCACACCAAGTTGGAGCGTGGTGATCAGTGGTGCATGTCCCGGCAAGAATGTGAGTTGGCCACGGTCGCCAGGAACAACTACCTCTTCGACTTCGAGTTCATTTGCGATTTTCTTTTCTGGCGTAACCAAATTCAATACAAACATACACTATCCTTATAACCGTTTCGATTTATCGACGGCCTCTTCAATAGTTCCAACCATGTAAAACGCTTGTTCAGGAAGTGCATCGTGCTTACCGTCGACGATTTCGCGGAAGCCACGAACGGTGTCCTTAATATCCACGTACTTACCCTTCATACCGGTGAACTGCTCGGCAACGAAGAACGGCTGTGACATGAAACGTTGAACTTTACGAGCGCGACCCACAACTAACTTATCTTGGTCTGACAATTCGTCCATACCAAGGATCGCGATAATGTCCTGAAGTTCGCGGTACCGCTGAAGGAGTGCCTGAACATCACGAGCTGTTTTATAGTGCTCTTCGCCAACTACTTCAGGATCCAAAATACGCGAAGTTGAGTTGAGCGGATGAACCGCTGGATAAATACCAAGAGCTGCAATGTCACGGTCGAGGTTCGTTGTTGCATCCAAGTGAGCGAACGTGGTCGCCGGAGCTGGATCCGTGTAATCATCCGCTGGAACGTAAACTGCTTGAACGGAAGTGATCGAGCCCTTCTTAGTGGACGTAATTCGTTCTTGTAGAGCTCCCATGTCCGTCCCAAGAGTAGGCTGGTAACCCACCGCTGAAGGAATACGGCCAAGTAACGCCGACACTTCTGCACCCGCTTGAGTAAATCGAAAAATATTATCGACGAACAAGAGTACGTCCTGTCCTTCAGTATCACGGAAGTATTCCGCCATCGTAAGACCGCTCAGCGCCACACGAGCGCGGGCTCCGGGCGGCTCATTCATCTGGCCGAACACGAGCGCCGTCTTTTCGATAACGCCCGACTCGCTCATTTCCAAATAAAGATCATTCCCTTCGCGCGTTCGCTCGCCCACACCGGCAAACACAGAGTAGCCGCCATGTTCAGTCGCGATGTTACGAATCAATTCTTGAATCAAAACGGTTTTGCCCACTCCGGCTCCACCGAAAAGACCGATCTTTCCACCCTTTGCATAGGGAGCTAAAAGATCGATGACCTTAATTCCTGTCATCAGCATTTCGGCTGCCGTCGATTGATCTTCAAAGCGCGGGGGAGCGCGGTGAATACCCCACTTCTCTTTGGATTTGACGGGCGGCTTTTCATCAACGGGCTCACCGATCACATTCAAGATGCGGCCAAGAACTTCTTTGCCCACCGGAACTTGAATCGTGTCCCCAGTGTCCATGACCTTTTCGCCACGAACCAAACCATCCGTCGAGTCCATCGCGATAGTGCGAACCACTCGGTCGCCTAAGTGCTGCGCGACTTCAAGAGTAAGATTCCACTCTTTCGCATCGATTGATTTATTAGAGACTTTTAGCGCGTTGTAAATGGCGGGCATTGTGCCCACGGGGAACTCAACGTCTACCACGGGTCCCATCACTTGTCGGATAATTCCATTTTCCATCATAAACTCCTGCTACCCTTTTAAGGCTTCCGCACCACTAGTGATTTCGATCAATTCCGTCGTGATCGAAGCCTGGCGCAATTTATTGTAAGTTAAAGTCATCAATCGAATCATTTCACCAGCGTTTTTGGTCGCGTTTTCCATGGCGGTCATTCGAGCGCCATGCTCAGCCGCAACACTTTCAGCCATGCAGCGATAAACCTGAACGGCAAAGTGCCGCTCCAGCAATTCATCAAGCATGACCTCTGGCGCTGGTTCGAAAATCAAATCCTGCGCGAATTTTGTCTTCTCTTTGCCAAACGACGTCCTTGACGTGTCGACCGGTAACAGCTGCTCCATGACCACATTTTGGGCGATGGCCGATTTAAATTCGTTGTAAATCATTTGTACGGAGTCGTAACCTCCGTCGATAAATCCATCCATCAGCCGTTCGGAGACGCCACCGGCAAGTTTATAAGAAACTTCGCGAGCTAAATTGAAGATTGAATCTTTGCCTTCGATCTTGCGCGCGCGAAAGAAATCCGCAGCTTTTCGGCCAATGAACAAAAAGTCCATCTGTTCAAATTTTGCCCGGTTCTCGAGATAATATTTGTAAGCGAACCGATTAATGTTGGCGTTAAAGCCGCCGCAAAGACCGCGATCACTTGTGATAACGACTAACAAAACTCGCTTTGGCGCCACAGTCGATCCGCTAAGCAGAGGATGACTCACCTGGCGTGACATCGCTACGTCTGCAATCGTCTCAAGTAAACGATTTGCGTAGGGACGCAGATTCACAATGTTCTGCTGAGCCCGGCGCAGCTTGGCAGCAGAGACCATTTTCATGGCTCGCGTGATCTGCTGAGTGTTTTTTACGCTCGCAATGCGCAGGCGTATATCTTTTAAGTTCGCCATCTTTAGTTTACTTAGCCTCCGACGATCGGAACACAGCTTTGAAATCCTCAAGGGCCTTTTTAAGGTCCGCCTTGATATCTTCTTTCAATGCCTTTTCAGCCCGCAGCTTATCGATCAAAGGTTTTTGGCGCTGGTTCAAATATTCCATCAATTCCGTCTCATATCGCTTTACGTCTGACTCTAGGTACGCGTCGATGTAGCCGTTGGTTGCTGCGAAGATAACAACGATCTGATTCTCTACCGTGATCGGCGAGAAAATTCCCTGCTTTAAAATTTCAACCAATCGTCGGCCGCGCGCCAGCTGCGCCTGCGTCGCTTTATCTAAATCGGATGCAAACGCGGAGAACGCTTCAAGTTCGCGGAACTGCGCGAGCTCAAGTTTCAAAGTACCCGCAACCTGTTTCATCGCCTTAATCTGAGCGTTACCGCCCACGCGAGACACGGACTTACCCACTGAGATCGCGGGACGGATGCCTTTAAAGAACAAATCCGCTTCCAAGAAAATTTGTCCGTCCGTGATCGAGATCACGTTAGTTGGAATGTATGCGGAAATATCACCGGCCTGAGTTTCAATAATTGGAAGGGCCGTCAAAGATCCGCCACCCAACTCATCCTTCATTTTCGCCGCACGCTCGAGCAAACGGGAGTGGAGATAAAACACGTCTCCAGGATACGCTTCACGGCCCGGGGGGCGACGAAGGAGAAGCGACAACTGACGATAAGCCTGAGCTTGTTTGGTTAGATCATCGTAAATGATAAGTGCGTGGCGACCGCTATCGCGGAAATATTCCGCCATCGTGCAGCCGCTATAAGGTGCTAGGAATTGAAGTGGCGCTGGATCTGACGCTGTCGCGACAATAACTGTTGTGTAATCCATGGCGCCAGAGGCACGAAGCTTTTCCACAACCTGGGCGACCGTAGAAGCCTTTTGTCCAATCGCTACATAGAAGCAATGAACGTTTTGACCTTTTTGATTGATAATTGTGTCGATCGCAATCGCGGTCTTGCCCGTTTGACGATCACCAATGATCAACTCCCGCTGACCGCGGCCAATTGGAATCATCGCGTCGATAGATTTAATGCCCGTCTGAAGCGGCTCTGTCACCGGCTTTCGCATGAGAATGCCAGGAGCCTTTGTCTCAACGAAGCGAGTGTGCGGCGTGGTGATGGCGCCGCGGCCATCAATGGGTATACCAAGTACGTTAACCACTCGGCCTAAGAGAGCTTCGCCAACCGGCACTTGCACGATCTTCTTCGTGCGGGTCACGGTGTCGCCTTCTTTAATATCTCTATCTACACCAAGAATTACGATACCGACGGATTCTTTTTCTAAGTTCAAAACCATTCCGAAGATGTCGCCAGGGAACGCGACAAGCTCTCCCGCCATGGCATTTTGTAGTCCGTAAACCCGAGCCACACCGTCTCCCACTGAGAGCACTGTGCCGGTCTCGTTAATTTCGACTGACTTGTTATAATTGCGAATCTGTTCCTTCAGGACCCGGCTAATCTCGTCCGCGCGAATGCTCATTTCCATGGCTTTTAAAATCTCCTCGTCGTTTCGTCTTTGAGTCTACGTAAGTGGGATGTCAGCGTGTCATCGAACGTGTAACTGCCGGCTTCGGCAATTAATCCACCGATTACGCTTGAATCTTCCTTGTAGGTCAGGATCACTTGTTTTTTGGTATATTGGCTTACAATCTCTTCAATACGCTTGCGCTCGTCAGGTGAGAGTACCGCGGCAGAACGAACTTGGCCGCGGGTCACTCCGTGTGCGAGATCAATCTGGCTCTTAACCCCAATCACGATCTGTTCAAAAAGGGCCAAGCGGTTTTTACGAGCTAACATAAGGACAAAGGACATCGTCTCTTCAGAGAGTCCGCTATCTTTTAACGCGGCCTTAAGGGCTTTTTCTTTGTCGTCTGCTTTTAAAACAGGAGAAGTGATGAATTGCCGGATGCTCTCGTCTTTTTCAAAGATAAGTCCAAGCGCACGAAGTTCATCGAGCACCAAATCTTGAGTTGATTTCGCCGCGGCGATCTCAAAAAACGCTTTCGCATAACGGTTAGCAAGTTCTGACACTCGCATTAGCGCACCACCTGAATTTTATCGACAAATTCCTTTTGCAATTTAGCTTGCTCAGGACCGCCGACTTTTTCCTTTAATGAAGCGCGGGCACTCTCAACTGCTGCGCCTAAGAGTTCCTGGCGAAGTTCATTTTTTGCTTTTTCGAGTTCAATTTTTACAGACCGGTGCGCCTCTTCCTTCATTTTGACAGCCAAACTTTGGGCTTCGCTCACGATGCGAGTCCGCATTTGCGCCGCCTCTGCTTGCGCGTGTTCCAAAGTTTTCTTAGAGCCGCTTTCAAGCTCATTTAATTTTGCGGCGATGTCTGATCTAGCTTTTTCGGCTTCACGGCGAGCGGCATCGGCACGGTTTACTAGTTCAAGATATATTTCTTGGCGGCTTGAAAAATATTTTTTTGCGCCCGCGCGAAGGAAATAAATAAGTGCGCCAAAGAGAACAGCTAGATTGAACGCCTGGGCGACAATCACCATCCAAGGAATCGCATGCGGATCGTGGGCGCCGCCGGATTCGGCGAACGCCGTTGAGGCGATCAACAAAGAAAGCAACGAGAACTTTTTAATCACTGAGCCAAATCCTTTCCCAAAAGTCGGGCGGTGATGACTTCTGAAAGCACCGGCACTTCCGCTTGCAGATTCTTGCGAGCACTCTGCAGTTCGGTAGAAATATTTTGTTTAGCCGCCTCGAACTCGGTCTTTGCCGCCTGGCGGGCTTCGCTCATCAAGCGATCGTGCTCTTTCATCGCTTGCATGCGGGAGCTGTCAAAAATCGTGCGGTATTGGTGACTTAAGGTTTGCGCTTTGCGTTCGTATTCAGCCTGAAGGGATTGTGATTCAGCTAAAAACCGCTCGGCCATTTCAGCACGACCCATCGTGCTCTCGACTCTTCCTAAGTACGCTTTGAAGTACGGCTTAAATAAAACAAAATGCAGAACGACGTAAGTCGCTAAAAAGATGACGATTTGGTATCCGACCGTCGAGTTGACGCCGAGGCCCCGAAGCAAATCCATTTAGATGATGTCCTTGGTAAATTTCGGTAGAGGAAATAAACCGTTATATTGATTGCGTCAAGCTGTGGTGCTTTAGGCCTAACTTAGGTGCGAGGCATGTAACTGGCACCTTCGAACACTACGCCTTCATCTATTCTTAGGCTCGGCGTCGTAACTGTCCCGCGGAAGGTGGCCGGTGGATGCATGACGACTTTGCGTCGGGCAAAGATGTTTCCTCGCACGGAACCACTGATGATCACCGTGTCTGCCTCGATCTGCGCTTCCACTTGCGCCCCTGGATTAATTACAAGTGTGTCATTCGTAAAGATCTCACCTTTAAAGTGGCCGGAGATGCGCACCGTGCCTTCGAACGTTAACCGGCCGTCAAAACTTGCGCCCTGATCCAAAAGAGCCGTGACTCGCCCGTCCAAAGCTTCGGGTAAATTTTGGGTTCCAGCGGACTCTACTTGCGCCATGAATCTCGGATTCTTTCGACTATGGAATTGAGCTGTTCGTCGGAAAAGAAATGAATCTCAATCTTTCCCTTGCCTCGATTGTAATCAATCGCGGTTCGGGTGCCCACGATTTTCTGCAGCTCTTCGCTCAGCCCCACCATAAAACTTTTCGAGACATCAAGATCGACGCCTAAAGCGGCCGGAGCTTTTGGTTTAAGGGCCGTCGCGACTTCTTTTTCAAGATCTCGAACGCTCATTTTCTTCTGAATGACTTTTTCGCAAAGGGCTTCCTGAAGATCAGCGTCTTGAATCGCTAGAAGAACTTTTGCATGGCCCATGCTGATTCTCCCAAAGGTCACTGCAGCTCGTGCAACCTCACCTAGACCAAGGAGACGCAAGGTGTTGGCAACGGAGGCCCTGTCTTTTCCTAAGCGATCTGCGAGCTGCTGCTGAGTGAGGCCGTAAGTTTGCACTAAATGGTGGTAAGCTTCTGCTTCTTCAATGGGATTTAAATTTTCCCGCTGAATGTTTTCAATTAGCGCAAGCTCCAGCGCCTCTTGATCAGCAGTTTCTTTCAAGATAACCGGAACCTCTTGCAAGCCCGCTAGTTGGGCCGCACGCCATCTTCTCTCTCCCGCGATAATTTCAAAATGCCCGACGCCTAATTTTCGCGCCACGATGGGCTGCAAAATTCCCTTTTCCTTAATTGACTGCGAAAGCTCCTTTAAGGCATCCGGCGCAAAGTGCTGGCGTGGCTGTTTTCCATTAGGCGTAAGGTCTGCGATGTTAATGTTCCATATTCTTGCGCTGTCGGGAATGCGGGGCGCGGCCAGTTCTGCGGGAGGCGGCACCAAAGATTTTTCAACAAAGCCTTCCTTCAACGCAAAATCTTTTTGCTCACTGTAAGTGGGCGAAGTGATTGCGCTTTGGGTAGACTCGCCCAACAAACTTCCCAGTCCACGTCCGAGCGCGGGCTTTTTCGCAGCCTTTTTAGTGAATTCCTGACTCTCAGACATGTGCTTCTCCTGCGGGACTTTGCGCTTGTGGTGTAGCTTGGACATCGGGGTAAACCCTATGATCCAGTTCTACTGCGAGTTCCCGGTATTTTTTCGCGCCAATAGATTTTGTGTCGTAGGTCAAAATACTTTGCCCATGTGAGGGGGCCTCGCTCAGGCGAACGTTTCTTGGAATAATGGCGCTAAAAACTTTCTCTTTAAAATGAGACTGGATTTCACTCACCACTTGGTGCGAAAGGTTATTCCGCGTGTCGAACATCGTGAGCAAAATCCCTTCAATACGAAGGTTTGGGTTTAAATTTTTCTTAATCAGTCCTGCAGTGTTTAGCAGCTGACTAAGGCCTTCGAGCGCATAGTACTCGCACTGAAGGGGAACTAGAAAAGTGTCCGCCGCACTAAATGCGTTGATAGTCAGAAGACCAAGCGATGGTGGGCAGTCGATAAGTATGTAATGGTAGCTATCCTGAATAGTCTGAAGGGCCTGTTTAAGCCGATACTCACGGTTAGGCATGTCGACCAATTCAATCTCAGCTCCAACCAGATCAGGATTGGCGGTGATCACGTCGAGACCAGCGTGACCACTCGATTGGATAGCCTCCTGAGCAGTCATTTCGCCTATCAAAACCTGGTAAATGCTTTTCTGCTGGTTCTCATATCTCTTGAGACCGAGCCCGCTTGACGCGTTGCCCTGGGGATCCATATCCAAAAGCAGAACGCGCCGTCCCATTTCAGCTAAAGCACTTGAAAGATTAACTGAAGAGGTGGTTTTGCCTACTCCGCCCTTTTGATTGGCTATGCAGATTACCTTGGCCATGTGATGAAATCCCCCGTGACTACTTAATTTCCCTGACCGAATGGCCGATTGTTCCACGTGGAACATATTGAGTCCAGAAAAATGCTGTGTCCTAGATTGATACTCATGATTAGTCTTCTGCTCGTCGCCGCGTGTAGACGTGAGAATACCAATCCCGAGTTGATTGATCCGATATACAGATTCCTCCAGACGGAAGTATCGACTCTAAAAGGCGCTGCCGAGGAAGAAAAAAAGAAGATCGGAGAAGCTGAGAGCGCCTATAAAAAAACAGATGCCCTTACTCACGAGCGAAAACTTGCAGTTAAGGACTTAGAAGCCGCCAAGCGGAGCCTATCCAAAATTTTGCAAGATCAAGTCTATATGACTATCCGTTTGGAACGCAGAAGGGTCGAGGGGCGAAGGGACTACAAGGCCGCGTTTAAGGCTGAAAAAAGTTGGCCAGATCCTAGTGAGTATCAGCAGTTTTTAACCCAGCATCGTCTTAGAACTGCATCTCGCCAATGGGAGGGGAGAGTCCCCAGGCTTCACGATAGAATCCTTGCGGCTTGGCCGCGTCTGGACACCAAGGCTAAAAAAGAACCTGTAGCCGGTGCTGAGTAGCGACTAACCAAATTGGCTATGCACATGTTCCACGTGGAACAAATTAATTTCACTGAGAGATTTTTTTAGTACAGATGACGCCCATCTTCGTGGCCACAACGGGCAGCTCGTATTCTCCCGCCAGTCGCGGAGAAAAGAACGTGCAGACCTGAGAAGGCATCGCTGCAACCTCTCGCGCCCACGAACTACCTTTAAAATGATAAAACTCGCCATCAAGGCGTACGATTTTCCGAGTAAGCAAAAGACACTTAGAAATAGTACTGAAGCCACGAGAAACCGCACAGCTAATCGAGCCCTCTTCAAGATCCTCGAGTTTCTTATGAACGGCCGCTACATTCTTTAAAGATAACTGGGTAACCATCAATTTTAGAAATTCAACTTTACGGATATCGGCATCGACGAGAACAAGCTTTCGCTGAGGATCAAGTAAGGCCATGACAATTCCTGGTAATCCGTTCCCCGAGCCCAGATCATAGATAACGGCCGCTTTTGACTGAGCTAAGATCAACCGACTACCTATAATGCAGTCGAGTACGTTAACAATGTCGCCTTCAAGTTCGGACTTTTTTGGAATTAAACTTAGTCTCTGGTTGTACCGGAGAATTTCGAAATAGAAGGTTTCTAGGTTCGACAAGATTCGAGCATCAACATCTTTGACGTATTCAGAAACTCGCCAATAACCTGAAGGCTTCCCACCAATTATGCTCACTTAAAACCATCTCCACTAACGCCGTGCGCAACCCGCTGTTTTGACCTCAGGTAGATCATGATCGCTTGAACTGCAGATGGGTTTACTCCGCTAATCCTTTGCGCCTGACCCAATGTGCTCGGACGTACTCTTTCAAGTTTTTCGATTTCCTCAATAGAAAGTCCCTTGAGATCGCCAAACTTAAGATCGGCCGGCAGAGGCATGTTTTCAAGTTTCTCCGCCTGAGCAATCAATTCCATCTGACGACCAATGTAACCGCTATACTTGATGTCTATCTCCACTGGCTCGAGAATATTGATAACATCCTTGGAAAGAGTAATGCCAAAGTCGATCAGATCAAAACAAGATACCTCAGGCCGTCGAAGTAACTCCGCCGCCTGATAGGGTTTTTGTAGAACCGCAAACCCTTTTTTAAGAAGTTTCTGCTGAGTATCCGGATTAGGAAAAAGCATGGTTCTTTCAAGCTGATCCTTAAATTCTCTGCGCTCTTTAAGTATCCTGTCGAACCGGCTTTCAGTATCGCCAGATACTAAACCGAACGCCTTTGCCGTCTCACTTAACCTCTCAAGAGTATTGTCTTCTCTTAAAACAAGGCGGTGCTCTGCTCTCGATGTCATCATACGATAAGGCTCTTTAGTTCCCTTTGTGATCAAATCATCGATCAACACACCTATGTACGCCTGACTTCGACGGAGAACCAAAGGCTCCTTCTCCAAAACTAATCGAGCCGCATTAACACCAGCAATCAATCCCTGAGCGGCAGCTTCTTCATAACCGCTAGTCCCATTAATTTGGCCCGCCAAAAAAAGTCCCTGAATATTTTTAGTTTCGAGTGACCAGGTGAGCTGGCTTGGTTCCACGTAATCATATTCAACCGCGTACCCCGGCCGAATCAGTTTTACATTCTCTAGCCCAGGGATGGTTCGCATAAACTCGTACTGAATTTCCTCCGGCAAAGATGTTGATATTCCTTGTAAATATACAGACTCGTTATTCAAACCTTCGGGCTCTAGAAAAGTTTGATGACTACTTTTATCGGCGAACTTAACGATTTTATCTTCAATGCTAGGACAGTATCGGGGACCAATTCCTTCGATAACCCCGCAATACATCGGTGACTTGTTTAGATTTCTTCGAATGATATCGTGTGTTTGTTCATTGGTATAACTTAAGTAACATGCGATCTGCGGAAGCTGAAGCCGGTTAGGGGATCGCAAACTAAACGGAACAAACTTTTCATCTCCCCACTGCGGAGAGGTTTTCTCCCAGTCAATGCTATCGCGATGAAGCCTCGGTGGCGTCCCTGTTTTTAATCTGCCTACACGAAAACCGAAATCCTTGAGCTGGTCAGAGATTCCCTCGGTTGCGTTGTCGCCAACTCGACCTCCGGGAATTTGCTGCATTCCAATGTGCATCACTCCGCGCAAAAAAGTTCCCGTAGTGATGACGACACTCTTTGCGGAAATTTCCGATCCGTCCTCAGTGACGACGCCAACACATCGATTGCCATCTAAAATCAGAGATTTGATTTCACCCGACAGAACCTCGAGGTTAGTCTGGCTAGTCAAACGTCTGCCCATGTGGTCAGAGTATAAATCTTTATCGCATTGCGCTCGGGAACCTCGAACAGCCGGACCTTTTCGACCATTGAGGCGCTTAAACTGGATGCAAGTCGCATCAGCCGCCAACGCCATCTCGCCCCCAAGAATATCAACCTCACGAACCATATGGCCTTTTCCCAAACCGCCAATAGATGGGTTGCAACTCATGTAGCCGATTCGACTGAGGTTTGTTGTAACCATCAGAGTTTTAAGCCCAAGGCGCGATGCCGCTAAGCAGGCTTCAATACCTGCATGTCCGGCACCAACGACAATGACGTCAAACTTTGTATTCACAAAACTTCGCCTTACTTTCCCAAGCAGAATTCGCCGAACACCCGGTCCATAACTTGATCGTCAAACCGGCGCCCCAAAATCTCATGCAACCCAAAAACAGCGGAATGAAGTTCGAACGCGATAAATTCAGGGCTCGAATCGCCATTCATCATTTCAATTGCCCGAGCTAGACCCTGATCCGCCCGATTTAATAGTTCCACATGCCGCTCATGAATCGTTCCCGGGGCGTCATCAATTAAATGCCCTTTAAGTTCGCGAGAAATATAATCCAAAAGGCCCTCTAGCCCCAAGCCCGTCTTCGCACTAACTGCTAAAAATCTCGAGTCATCAAGGTCCGCAAGCCAAGTACCAAATTTCTGAAGTCCAAGCCCATCCCCGACGACTTTAAGTCGGTGCCGCCACTGCGAAAGTGAGAAAGCATTCTCCAAATCCGTCTTATTCCGCAGCAACAGCACCCTCTCCCCATACTTGGATATTAGGGCCTCGAGTTCAATTATCCCTTCATCTAGACTTTGCAGATCTAAAATAAAAAATATCAAATCCGCATCGGTCGCCGACTGGCGGGCCCTGGCGATACCGATCTTCTCAACAGGCTCATCTGAATCTCTTAGGCCCGCAGTGTCCACAAAGTGGACCCGAACACCCTGAACGTCTATTCCGCCTTCAACAATGTCACGTGTCGTGCCCGGAACATCAGTCACTATTGCGCGCTCTTCCCCAATCAAAGCATTCAATAAACTTGATTTACCAACATTCGGTCGGCCGATAAGGCTCACGCGATAACCGTCGCGCCAATACCGTGATTGATTTTTCGTTTCAAGGACGGCTTTAATTCCGGCGCGCGCTAAATTTAACTTCGTCTGGAGAGCTCGAGTCGAGGCGGCTTCGATATCTTCTTGCGCAAAATCGATGTTGGCTTCCAAATTTGCCGCCGCCCAAACAACACCGTCTAAAATCTCCGTAAGCCTGACGGAAAGTGCACCTTTAAGCTGTCTTAAGGCGGTTCGTGCCGCGCCCTCAGAACGGCTTTCAATAAGCGACAACACGGCTTCAGCCTGAACCAAATCTATTCGCCCGTTCATGAAGGCGCGATATGTGAACTCTCCTCGTCGCGCCAATCTTGCGCCTGAAGAAATCAAAAGTTGAACGACTTTGTTCGCTAAAAAATCTCCACCATGACAAGAAACTTCTAAAACTTCTTCGCCCGTGAAGGATTGGCCCTCTCTAAAATAGGCCACAAGAACCTCGTCGAGGGGGTCCTTAGTTTGTGGATTTGTAAGCGTGCCGAAATAAAGACGATGCGACTCCGGGATTTCCGGAATGAAATCAGCGATCCGCTTTACTACTTTTAACGCCTGGGCACCGCTGATTCTAACAATGGAGATTCCACCCGTCCCAGGAGCGGTCGATACGGCTGTGATCGTATCGTTGTCCTGCTCCAGGATCATATGTCCAACCTTTTAACTTACAAAAACTAGAGCTGCTCGCTCTGTTCTTGTTCGTTTTCCTTTACCGGATAAATTTTGATCTTTTTAAAATGTCCGTCGCCAATAGAGCGGCTCTTAACGCGTCCGTCTTCGGCCAAGTGCTGGTGCACGACTTTTCGGTCTTTCGGCGGAAGGGCACGGAAGTAAACGGATTTGCCCTTCTCTAAAGCGATGTCGCGCAGCTTGTTCGCAAGCTCAATAAGGGCTTCGTCCGCAGCTTTGCGGAATCCCGCGCAATCGACATTCACATTGATGCGCTCGTCGGGCATCCGGTGTTGTACAACCCGCTTTAAATAAAGTTGAAAAGCATCGAGGAGCTGACCCTCACGATCAGTAAGCATCTCTTCGTCATTGCCGAAGAACTCAACCATTAAATCGCCCTCGGTACCGTCGGCGATGATCTTGTAGTCCAGATCGAAGGCGCCGTTTTCAATGATTCCGTGGAGCACTTCATTCAGCAGGCCTTCAGCGCCTTCCTGTTTTTCTTCTTTTTTCCGACCAAAGAGTTTGTCTAAAAACGCCATCTTAATCTCCCTATATAGTATTAGTGGCAGGTACGGGTGTCTGAGGTTGACCCTTCATTAAATAAAGTTGCTGGCATATCCCAAACAGAGTGCTTATGAAAATATACAACGTCAGACCGCTGGGTAAAGCCAACATAAAAAACGTAAAAACAAGAGGCATGAACATAAGAATCTTGGCTTGGGCCGGGTCCATCGTCGTCGGCGTAAGCTTTTGTTGGATAAACATCGTTATTCCCATAAGCACGGGAAGCACGAAATACGGGTCTTTATGGCTAAGGTCATGAATCCAAAGCATAAATGGCGCCTGATAAAGCTCAACACTTTGTCCCAACACCTGGTAAAGAGCGAAAAAGATGGGGATCTGCAAAAGAACCGGCAAGCACCCACCTAAAGGATTCACTTTATGGGTTTTAAATAAAAGCAGCATCTCCTGGTTAAGCTTCGTTGGATCGTTCTTATGCTTCTCTTTTAAAGCCGTGATTCTAGGCTGAACCACTTGCATGGCTTTCATCGATTTAAACGACATCACGTTAAAAGGCAGAACGAGGAAGCGAACCAATACCGTGAGCAAAATGATCGCAACACCCCAATTACCTGCGATCCCATAGAACCATTTGAGCATCTTCAAGATTGGGCGTCCGAGCATTGAAAAGAATCCGAAATCCACGACGTTGGCCAGATTCTCATCCACGCCTTTTAATAGATTTAGATCTTTAGGGCCTAAATAAGACGAGTATTTCACTTCTAAATCAGTGCCCTTAGCAAGCGCGGGATGATTGACTACCGCCACAAGCGCTTTGCCATCTGTAAACGTCTCTGCCTTCATGTCAGGAAGTACGTCAGACCGATCGAGCAAAGCTTGAGTAAAGTAGTGGGTTCCAACTGCGACGACCTGTGCCCGAGGCAAACTTAACGCCTGATTTTCCTCAATGTTTAAAATCAGCCGCTCAGATGTCTCTGCAGATTGAACAAAAACGTCTTGATGTTCGGTTTGTGGCGAGAAAAAGCTTCCCCCCTCAAACTTCATTAATGGATCAACTAAATATGTGGATATGCCGGTAAACGAATCCGACTTCCCTTGTACCGCGATATGAGCATCTATTTGATATTTTGCTGGTGCGATAGTCAGCGTTTTTACGATGGTAAGACCGCTGCTTTCCGCCCGCCCAACAAAATGAGTGTCAGAAATTTTTTCGATCGCGAAATTAAGCGGCACGGTTCGGCCAGTCAGATTTGTTTCCAATGGCAAATGCCCGCGCACATCACCGCCAATATGAATCCGATTTTTTTCACGATCCGTGAACTTCGCGAGCGCAACATTACGAAGTCCCATTCCTCGAGAGGAAATACTAAAAGACCAGGCTTCGTTTTCGACGGCAATTAACTGTTCTTCTTGAGCTACCTGGGCTGGCACTTCATTGTTTGCAATGGGAACATTAGGCTTCGCCGGATCTGCAAGCACAGGAGTCGTTGCTTCCGACTTATCGGCCACGTCGGTAACCGCCGGCTTATTGAGACTCGGATATTTCTTCTGCATATAAGTTTGCCACCCGAACCAAGCCAGCATGGTGATCCCAATAGCAATGAGCGTTCGACTATCGAAAAAACTCGGTTTTTGTTCATTCATGAGCGAACCTCTGATGTTGCGTTGCCGCGGGAACAGGATCAAATCCATGCCCGCCAAGAGGATGACACCGACATAATCTATAAACTACGAGCTCACTAGCTCTGAGCGCTGAGTGTTTAAAATAAGCCTCTAAAGCATAATTGGAACAGCTTGGTGTAAAACGACATCCACCACCAAGCCAGGGCGACAAAGTGAGTTGATACAGCTTCACTAATATTAAGCCGATTTTTCGAAATATATTATCGAGCATTCGGTTTTATCCTCTCCAGGCCCTTTTGCAAATGAAGATCCAAATCCTGATGTTTGAGCTTAGGGTAAAACTCTGAACCCTGGCGACGAAAGAATATATTGATGTCGAGCGAGTGGTCGTCACTGACGGGGGCCGACCACTTGCGAACGTGTTCCCTGCACCAGCGCCGAATCCGATTGCGAACAACCGCTCCACCAACATATCGGGGAAGTGTACATCCTAAGCGGATTTCACCAGTGGTGTTTGGTTTCCACTGCAGCACAAGCCAAGGCGTCGGCGATAGACGACGGCCCTTAGCTTTGAGTAATTCAAAATCTTTAGAAGACCTTAGAGGAACCATTGTTGCCACAAAAAGTGGCGACTCATTTTCCGCTAACAGCAACTGACAAGCGCTTACGACCTTTGCGGCGGCGACGCGCTAAAACATCTTGGCCATCTTTTGTAGCCATACGTTTACGGAATCCGTGCGTTGCTGTGCGACGCTTGCGGCTTGGTTGAAGGGTACGCTTTGGCATATGGTAGCTCCGGGTTACGACGGTAGAAATCTACGTCAATTGATACTCAAGTTCTTTGAACGCGGTAATAGAGCACAAAGTAGGTTTCTGGGTCAAGGTGCCATGGTGAGTCAGGATTGAACGTTTTACCGGGTCGTGCTACGTGAAGCTCCACTTATCCACATTTTAGCGTAAGGTTCTGCAGGTCGAGCTGAAACAGGGGGGCCATCGGTGACTAATCACGAAGAGTTTTGGACTCAAATTAAGTCCAATTTGAAATCAAAAAACCTCAATAATAAGCCACTTCAGATGTGGTTTGAGCCAACAAGTCTTGTGGAAGTCGAATCCAGAACAAGCGGGGCTTGTTTTAAGCTGGGAGTGCCGACAGAGCTCCACAAATATTGGATATCGCAAAACTTGTTAGACCGAATCTGTTCAGAGATTTCAGCTCTCTATGCCCAAGCTTTTCAAGTTGAAGTGGTCGTAACGGGACAGGGCTCTTCCGTCGCGCAGGAAGTTGGCAAGATGGATCTCGAGCCCGTTGTTGAACAGCCCGTTCCGCAGCCGGCCCAAAATTCTTGGTCCTCAACGAATCAAGCGAATAGTTATCAACGCGATGGCATCAACTTTGATTACTCGTTTTCCACGTTCGTCGTTGGAAGAAACAACGAGTTCGCCCATGCTGCCTGTTTCAGTGTTGCCGAAAACCCGGGTGGTAAGGTCAACAATCCACTCTTTATCTGTGGACCAACTGGTATGGGTAAAACTCACTTGCTAAACGCGGTGGGAAATCACATGCGCCAAAAGTTCACCGACACACGAATCAACTATGTGTCTGCTGAAAGATTCCTCAACGAGTGTATTTCGAGCATTCGCCGCAGTGAAATGGATAAGTTCCGTCACCGGTATCGCGACAACTGCGACATATTATTAATGGATGATATTCAAATCTTGGGTCGTGGCGAAGCGGTTCAAGAAGAGTTTTTCCACACTTTGAATAACTTTTTTGACAAGGGTAAGCAGGTGGTCGTGGCCAGCGACCGCATGCCCAAGGACATCAAAGGCTTGGAAGACAGGATCCGCACACGTTTGGAGTGGGGACTAATCGCGGATATCCAAATGCCGGATATCGAGACCAGGGTGGCTATCCTAAAGTACAAGGCGGAACGCCGCGGGATTCCCCTCACTAATGATGTGGTCGGCTACATCGCCAGAATTTCTAAACGATCAATTCGGGAGCTTGAAGGCAATCTCAACAAATTAAAAATGTATTCTGAGCTTCAAGGGGTACCAATCTCACTCGACTTAGCGAAGCGCGTTTTGGCTCATCATGACGATGCGGCGACCATTACAATTGAAGAAATTCAGCGTTTAGCGGCGGAACATTTCCAAGTTCGCCTTCCTGATCTTAAATCCAAAACGCGCACAAAACCTCTGGTGACAGCGCGCCAAGTCGCCATGTGGTTGGTTAAAAAACATTTGGAAAAACCACTCGTTGAAATTGGGCGGGCATTTGGTGGCAAAGACCATACGACCGTTATCAATGCTTTGCGTCGCATCGAGGATCAACTGACTAAGGATTCAGAAATCAAAAAAGATATCGATGAGTTAGAAACCCGTATCCACAACATCACAGGGGTGTGAATATCGTCTGTTGGTAACCCTGTGGATATTGGTGGGGAACTCTTTGTGGATTCAGACAAGTGTGTATAATTCACTATGAAACAAGCCGAACTTCGACTAATTATCCACTTAGAAATACGAGTCAAAACAAACGCTTAAGTTGATAAGGGCGATATACCTGCACCTACTACGACTACTAGTATTTATATAATAAGAAACTAGGAATTAAAGAGGGACTTGAAAACATGAAGATCAAAATCGACAAGCAAGATTTTGTTAACCTAATCGGACGAGCTCAAAACATCGTTGAGAAAAGAAATACGATGCCGGTGCTTGTGAACGTTTTGTTGGACGCCCAAGGAAAACTTCTTCGCGTGTTCGCCACGGACCTTGAAGTCAGCTTAACGGATGAAGTTCTAGCTGAAGTTATGCAAACGGGAAAAGTTGCGGTCAATGCTCGAAGCCTCTTTGATATTTTAAAAGAACTTCCCGATGGGCAAGTGCAGTTAGAGAAGAAAGAAAACAACTGGCTAAAGATAACTCAAGGCAAAGCGGTTTTTAACATCGTTGGAATTAGCCCTGAGGAATATCCAGTGTTCCCAACTTTTACGACGAAAGAATTTTTAGTTCTTGGTACCGATATGCTGCGCGAGATGATTGAAAAAACAATCTACAGCGTTTCAACCGACGAAACCCGTTACCACCTGAACGGCGTATTTTTCGAAAAGCAAACGGACAAGGACGGAGTTGCTTACCGCATGGTTGCGACTGACGGGCACCGGTTGAGTTTGATCGATCGTCATTCGACGGAAAACGGAAGTGCAACGAAGTCCGCCGCCCAAGGCGTAATTATTCCGCGCAAAGGGTTACATGAATTAAGAAAACTTCTGGATAATGCTGGGGATAACGTGGATATCGCCATCGAAGGGTCCCAGTTGATCGTTCGAACCAACTCAGCGGTACTCATGATACGTTTGATCGAAGGCAAATATCCCAATTATCAACAGCTTATTCCACAGAACTTGAAAGAGAACCTCACGGTGAATCGCGAAATGCTTTTAAGCAGCCTCAAGCGCGTTTCTCTTTTGTCGAATGCGAAATCCCGTGGCGTCACGCTCAATCTTTCTAAAAATAAAATGGAAATCTCTTCGAACAATCCCGAACTCGGTGATGCGAAAGAGGAGATTGAAGTAAATTACTCAGGCAAGGAAATTAAAATCGGCTTTAATGCCCGTTACATTTTAGAAGTCCTTGGCAGCATGAGTGATGAGACGGTGCAAATAGAACTTAACGACCAACTCTCTCCCGGCTTGGTCAGACCGCTTAAGGACAAGTCGTACACTTGCGTGGTCATGCCCATGCGGATTTAATGTTTTTTAAAAAACTAGTATTAAGAAATTTTCGCAACTACGACAATTTGGAAATCCACCTGAAGCCCGGCGTAAACATTCTCGTTGGGAATAACGGTCACGGAAAAACAAATCTCATCGAAGCTTTGCATCTTTTGGTGAACGGCCAATCTTTCCGGCCAGGACAGCAGGAAATCTGGCTAAAGAAAACCGAGCATAGAATTTGTGAAGCCGCATTTTTAAAAGTCGAAGTCGATAGCGATGGCCTGCAAAACGAAATCATGATGAAGGTGACCCCGGCTCACCGGATGCTTTATGTCGACGGCAAGCGGACCACTGGAATTGATCTGCAATCTAAGTTTCCTTCTGTTTTATTTTCTCCAGAAAGTTTATCGGCGATCAAAGAAGGGCCTGATCAGCGCAGGCTTTTGCTTGATGACGTGGTGATTACCCAAGGCGAGAGAGAGGCTCATTGGGTAAAAGAATTTCGCAGAGCCTTGAAGTCGAGAAACCGATTGCTTAAGGATTATCAGCTCGGCCTTTACTCGGAAACTCAGATGAACTCTCTTCTAGAGGCCATTGATGGCGTGTATTTGCCTATTGCGGCAGCACTCACACATGCCCGCATTCGTCTCTTGACCGCCCTAGAGCCGCATTTGCAGGAAGCGCTTAGCTTTATTGGCCCCAGAGATCTTGTGGACATATCTGTGGATTACCTAGTTTCTGATCAGAGCGCTCGCGATTGGGATTTGCGCGAGGTTTTGGACGCCCTTCACAATAGGTTGAAATCATTAAAGAAAAATGAACTTGAGGCAGGCACCACTCTGGTGGGGCCGCATAAACACGAAATTCACTTCCTAAGTGCTGGAAATAACGCGCGATATTTCTGTTCTCAAGGTCAGCAAAGAGCCCTCATTTTAGGTTTCAAGATGGCCCAAATCATGTATCATTACAGGGTTTTCCGGGTTCATCCCTTGTTGTTATTGGACGATGTACTTTCGGAGTTGGACCCCATTAAGGGGGCCAATCTTTTAAAGTTTTTGGAAGGCATCCAGTCGCAGATCATTCTGACGACTACGGATATAGCTTTCCCTTTTGATTTCGGCTCAAGGGGATTGACGGTTTATCGGATGAACATGGGGCAAGTTGAAACCTTGCGCCCATAGAAGTTTTAAAAGGAGTTTTTAAGTTGGCAGATTCCTCACCAGCGGTTGCAGAGAAGAAAACGGATAAAAATTACGGCGCGGATTCCATCCAAGTTCTTGAGGGACTCGAGGCTGTTCGAAAACGTCCAGGAATGTATATCGGTGACACCACTGCTCGCGGCTATCACCATCTTGTTTATGAGGTCGTAGATAACTCGGTGGATGAAGCCCTCGCGGGTCACTGCACCGCGATTCACGTTTCAATTCATGCCGATGATTCGATCACGGTGGAAGATGACGGGCGCGGCATTCCTGTTGGCCAACACAAAGACGGTAAATCCGCTCTTGAAGTGGTGATGACCGTACTTCATGCCGGCGGAAAATTTAATAACGATAGCTATAAAGTTTCTGGCGGTCTGCATGGTGTGGGTGCTTCCGTCGTGAACGCGCTCTCTAGCCTTTGCATAGTGGAAGTAAAACGCGATGGACATTTATGGCGGCAATCGTTTGCTCGTGGAGCTCCTCAAACTGGTGTGGAAAAGTTTGGGGAAACTGACAAGACGGGAACCAAAACCACCTTCAAGCCCGACCGCGATATTTTCAAAGACGACACGGTCCTATTTGATTTCTCGATTTTAGCGAATCGTTTTCGTGAACTCGCGTTCCTAAACGCGGGCCTTAAAATTAGTTTAAACGACGAGCGTACGGGGAAAAAACAAGAGTTCGCTTTTTCAAACGGCCTGGTCGAGTTTGTCGCTTACATGAACGAGAGCAAAAAACCCGTTCACCCGGAAGTGATTTTCTTTAAAGGCAACAAGGACAACGTTGATGTTGAAATCGCAATGCAGTGGAATGATTCGTATTCAGAATCGGTTTATTCCTATTGCAATAACATCAACACGATCGAGGGCGGCACTCACTTAATTGGTTTTAAAACCGCATTGACGAGAACAGCGAACACCTATGCGACTGAAAAAAATCTTCTCAAAGATTTAAAAACCGGCCTTGAAGGCGACGATGTTCGTGAAGGGCTTGCGGCGGTTGTGAGCGTAAAAGTCCGTGAACCACAATTCGAGGGCCAGACGAAAACAAAGCTCGGTAACAACGAAGTTAAAGGGGTTGTCGAATCTCTCGTGAACGACCGATTGGCGGATTGGTTTGATCGCAATCCGGCAATTGCTAAAAACATTATTGGAAAATGTATTGAGTCAGCACTTGCACGAGAAGCTGCAAGGAAAGCCCGCGACCTCGCTCGGCGGAAAACGGCGCTCGACGGCGGATCGTTGCCGGGGAAAATGGCGGATTGCCAAGAGCGGGATCCGGCACTTTGCGAAATTTATCTGGTTGAGGGAGATTCAGCGGGAGGTTCTGCAAAGCAAGCGAGAGATCGCAAGACTCAGGCAGTACTTCCTCTGCGCGGTAAAATTTTAAACGTTGAAAAAGCGCGTTTTGATAAGCTAATAGGCTCACAAGAAATCGCCACGCTGATTACCGCGCTGGGTACCAGCATCGGCAAGGACGATTACAACGCCGACAAGCTGCGTTACCACCGCATTATCATCATGACCGACGCCGACGTGGACGGCGCGCACATTCGCACGCTGCTGCTGACTTTTTTCTATCGCCAGATGCCGGAGCTGGTCGAGCGCGGCCATATCTACATCGCCCAGCCGCCGCTGTACAAGGTCAAGCACGGCCGTAGCGAGCGCTACATCAAGGACGAGCACGAATTCAAGGAACACCTGATGGTCGAAGCGATGAAAGACGCTGAGCTGACGCCGATGGACGGCGCGATGCCGATTGCCGGCGAAGCACTGGAGTCCCTCGCACGCGAATACTTCCTGGCGGAAGCCGTGAGTACACGCTTGGGTCGTATGCTGCCCGCCGAGGTATTGCAGGCGTTAATGCGCATCCCGACCCTGAGTTTGGCAGACAGTGGTGCAGCGATGATGAGCGAAGCCAGCCTGGCGGCGGCATTAGACGCTCAGCGTTACGACGTCGCTGCAGAATATCAAATCGATACCGATAGCCACCGGCTACGCATCACGCGTCAAAGCCACGGCAACGTACACGTAAGCTTTTTAGAGGCGGACTTGCTTGAGTCCGGTGATTACGCGCAACTGGTCAAGGTCGGCGACCTGCTACGCGATCTGGTTGGTCTCGGCGCCAAAATCAAACGCGGCGAAAAAGACGCCAGCGTCCAGAGTTTTCGCGAAGCGATGGACTGGCTGCTCAGTGAAGTCAAACGCGGTATGAGCATCCAGCGCTACAAGGGACTGGGCGAAATGAATCCCAGCCAATTGTGGGAAACAACAATGGACCCAAAAGTGCGGCGGCTCATGCGTGTGCAAATTGAAGATGTGATTTCCGCAGATCAGACCTTTGTAACCCTGATGGGCGATGAAGTTGAACCCCGTCGTGCTTTTATTGAAAGCAATGCACTGGGTGTACGTAACCTGGACGTGTAAACGCCCGCGACCAATGTGAAGAGCGCTGGCGTGCTGAGATGAACTCGAAAGGGGTGGACACTCCCCCGAGGCCAGGGAATCGAGCACACTCAACAGCAGTGGACA
>JAYSTF010000125.1:0-24207 GCA_043720065.1 Pseudobdellovibrionaceae bacterium
TTCTGTAACGCTTCGTCGATCAAGTCCATGTAGTAAGGCATTTCGCCAAACCAAACGATGTCGGGGCGGAGTTTTCCGGATTCTTTACAGCCGGGACAAACATCTCTTAGAGAAAGATCTTTATGCCAGGACAGTTTTTTATCGCAGAGTTCGCAAAACACTTTTGTGAGTTCGCCATGCATGCGCAAAAGTTTTGTTGATCCCGCGCGATCATGAAGATTGTCGACGTTCTGTGTAACAAGGAGGAAATCGCCTCCCCACTCTTGCTCTAAACGGGCGAGCGCTTCATGGGCGGCATTCGGCTTTACATTTTCTTCCGCCAATTGCCTGCGCCGCAAGTTGTAGAAATTATGAACCATGACCGGATCTCGCTTGAACCCTTCAGGGGAAGCAACGTCTTCAATGCGATGATTTTCCCAGAGGCCGTTCTGATCACGGAATGTTTTAATTCCAGACTCTGCTGAAATTCCGGCACCCGTCAGGACAACAATAGAATGATGCTTTAAATTCATGGCAGAAAATTGCCAGTGCCGGCCGAAAAAATCAATGACGCACCACTTCGCCGCTCCGGCAGTGCCTTTTGAAACTGACTAAACAAAACTTATTGCCCGCGGCGTCGCGGGTGAGTGTCGCCGCGCACGAAACTGGACTGCCAAACCAGTGCTCTGGTTGTTATCGTTTTACCAACTGAGGAGCAGGCAATGAACTGCAAATTGGTTTTAGCCGCAATATCTTTAGTTTGTGCTGTTGGCTGTGCGACTCTGACGCAGAAAGAGCCGCTTCGTGAACTCGCCGCAGCGGCACCAGGATTGGCAGCGCAGTGCAAACCAATGGGTTGGGGCCACATCCAAGAATATCTCAATACTTGCGATCTACGTTACGACTACAGCCTGGTGCCAGCGCAAGTCCGTCATCAGGACACAAGCCGCACCAATCTAAGCGACGTCCTCGTTTGATGTGTGAAGAATACTAATAACTAGAAGGGACCCGTCCCGCCTGAAGGCCCATTGCTAACGCAACACTTTCGACCGAAGTAGGCGATGTACCTCAAGCGGCGTTTTCCAGCCAAGTACTTTCCTTGGCCTTGTGTTAAGTTGCCGCTCTATTCGCTTAAGCTCAGCTCTTGTCGGTTTACCGATGCATGTTTTTCTTGGGAAGTATTGCCGAAGTAGACCGTTGAAGTTCTCATTTGTCCCACGCTCCCAAGATCTATAGGCCTTTGAGAAGTAGATGTTTGTCTTTAACGCTTTGGCTGTTTTCTCGTGTTTCACGAACTCAGTGCCGTTGTCGTTTGTGATCGTGTTTACGATCTCGTTCTTTAAGGCTCGCACCGTTGCCTTGTGAACTAAGATTGAGCACTTCTTCTCAACCCACTCAAGCTTTGCGTACCGTGATGTTCGATCAACGATCGTAAGCAAAAGTGGTCCATTAAGTTTGCCGAACACCGTGTCTCGCTCGAAGTCCCCAAGCCGCTTTCTTTTTTCAACAACCTTTGGCCGCTCGTCGATCCATGATCGCTTTGTCAGCCGCTTCCCTGGCGGAACCCATGTCGCACGCTTTCGATCATGACGCTCCTTCCTTAAGAGCCTAAAGTGTTTCATTAAATTGTTGCCGCTTTTTCTTTCTCGCTCGATAAATCGGTAAATTGTCTGCTTTGAGATTTTCTTGCCACGTGCCTTAAGCGACGCAGAGATCTGCTCCGGGCTCCAGTTGCATAAAAGTTTGCCTAAGATCGCCTCTTTAAGACGGCCATGAACCTTAAAACGTCGCTTTGGTAGAGCACTTTTCTTTCGGCTTCGCCTTATCGCCACATCCGCTAAATACTTTCTTTTGAATGCATTTAAGCGAATCTCGCGACAAATCGTCGAAGGCGAGCGTTTAAGCTCTTTCGCAATGGCTCGGATCGAAAAACCACTTTGAAGCCCAGCCTCAATGCGATATCGATCAGCCGGGGTTATCCGGTGATAGCTCATGTTCAAGTCCTCTCTCTTGGTCGAAAGAGTTTGATCATGGCACGCTGGACAGCCCCTTTTTCAACACTCAGGGTGTTGCGCTAGCAATGGAAAACCAGGCGGGACGGGTTTAATTGCCGTACGCGAACAAGCACTTAAAAGTTGAAGTTCCAGGTGGACACTTTCTCTCAACCTTTGCGCGTTTAGCATCAGCCATTTTTTCTGGTGAACTCGCGCACGAGCACAAGGATAAAGCCATCGCGACAAAGATAAGTGCTTTCATAATCTCCTCCATGGAAATCTTAGCCACTTATCGGACTTGAATTGGTTGGGACTTAAATATTAAACTGTCTTAAAGTATTCACCGCAGACTTAAATCCAGTGCGGACGATCGCGTTTAGAACTTTCGGGTTTAAACTAAAGTGATCGTAAAAGAAGAATTCATAGTCTGTTGGGCTTGGGTGAATATAAATATAATCTACATTTGGATTGAAGCCTGAGCGTTGAATCAAGATCTCAGTTAAGCGCTCGACATGCTCTTCCGGGATATTTGCCTGACGCAAATACCCTTGAACGGCGCTAATCATGGCCTTTGTGTTTTGCTGGTGCTTGATGTGGCGCTCAATTTTTTGCTGGACGACTTGATATAAAGCCTGGTTACAAATAACGGGGAGTCCGTACTCGTGAAGGGAGCCCATCTCTTCATGATAATGGTAGGGCTGAATAGAGTACGAGGCGATCACAAGGTCAGCCCCGTGATCGGCGGCGACGTGGGTGGAAAGCGTGTCCCTGATCTCGCCATCAAAGAAGTAGATTTCTTTCCCGTCTTTATTGGTGATCGGGTAGGGCGAGAAAAACGGGGGCAAACTGGCGGACGCGGCGACGGCCTGGCTAATGGTCGCGTAGTTGGCGTACTTTATGTCTTTAGTTTTGGTGGTCTCAGCGTACGGACCAAAGATCACCTTCCTTGAATGGTTTAGTTGGGTCGCCACAATATAGAGTTCGGCCGATAATTTATTGAAGTCGTTTTCAGGCACGACATGTTTACGCAAATATTTTTCTAAGTTGTCGGTGGTGAAAATTCCGTTCACTTTGAAGCCCCGCTTCAAAAGAACTTCGAGACCTCCGCTGAGGACAGGTTTCTTTTTAAAAAAATTCGACAGGAATTTGGAAGGCAGTCCAGCCTGGACATTTAGCGAGAAAATATCCCGGTAAGTTAATGGCTTTAAATAAGAGTCGGTGTCGCGGTGACGAACTAAAGGTGCGATTCCCGACCCTTGAACAAATGCGTTAATTGCCGCATCAACGGAATATCCGGCAGCAAGGAATGTGCTGATTACAGATCCAGCTGATGAGCCGACATAAATTTGGAAGGTCAACGGACCTGGCTTATCAGCCTCGATCGGACCCTTTGGGCCCCCACCAAATTTGAAGCCTTTCTCACGCAAGGCTAGGCAAACTCCAATGTGAAAAGCCGCAGCTTTTACACCACCACCACTTAGGACCAAGGCTATCCTTTTCTTCTCGCTCAACCGCATAGGGCCTGATCCTACTATGGTTACTCATGGGCTAAAAGCCAAAAACCCGGCCTTTATGCGGGTTTAAGCCATGAGTAACCAACCCTTTGGTCGAGCCCTCCAACCCCTTGAGCAGGGCGGAGGTCCGGATTTGGTCAGGATACTCAAAGCCTGTTCTTTACACCTTGCGAACCTGTGATAGATTTTGACTAACCGAGAGGACGTGGTCATGAACCCGGAAAGCTGGCTACCCATAGCCGACTATGCAGGAAAGTACAGAGTGAGTATCTCGACTCTGCGCCGCCGCATTAAGTCGGGAGAAATTGAATACAGCTTCCAGGAGGGTAAGTACCTTTTGAAGGATTCCCCCCTCATTGCCAAGCCTCAACCGATGCCATCTTATGTAGCGGCATCCACCACCGTCGCCCCCCCACAACGGTCAAGCGGTGGTGGACAAGCCAGTCAAGTGATCGCGCAGATGTCGGAGGGCGAAGACAACTCGCCCATCCTGGCAACTGCCAATCGCTTACTTAACGAGCTTAAAAAAGCATACTCTTTAATCCTTCAGGAGAAGGAAGAGCAGATGCTTCAGCTCAAAGATGAAGTCGTGGACTTACGGACTTTGGTCCGCGTACTTGAGGCTGAAAACGAACGCCTAAAGGGCGGCGGTTTAGAACTGAACTGGAGCGAATAACGCGCTTTTTAAGCCGGTTTTTTTGAGGCGGAGCGTGCCGCCAGCTGATGCTTCAGCTGGTAGGTTTTAGCCAGGTCCATTTCGTCTTTCGAAACATAAATATTCTTACAGTTGTAAACTCTTAGGTTTTCAAGTGTAGCGCCTGATACTGTCGAGCCGCGTTTTCGATAGAGGATGAATTTTCCGTTACTGGGCAAGCTTAAAAACACATCAAACTCAACTGTCGTCTCGCCAACCAAAAAATCGACGGGCATTGCGACGTAATCCCGATCGGCCCGCTCAACTATTCTTGGAAGTTCGGCGCCACTTAAAAAGGTAAAGGAAGCCCGGTGGCCCTTGTGCCGAATGACGACTTGGAAAGTGGAGGATTCGGCGAGAAGCGTTTCGAGGACCTTTGGCGAAAAAGTCATGAGCATTGGCTCACCCTCCAAAGGTTGAATCTGTTCACCAAAGCGATTTACCTGATGCACAACAGCGGCTGAAATCTTTAGCATTAAATCTGGATCGAAACAATCGACGCTGTTTGAACTTATTAAATAGCCTTGGAATTTCTGACTGCGAAAAACCACTGCACAAACATTCGTTACCGGCGACGTATCAATGGGCGACTCGGCGATCACATACGCAAGTTCGCTAAGGACCGCCCTTAAACATTTTTCGATTACATGCATTGGCTTCACCGGTAGCGGCACAGCCTGTGGCGCGGCCTCGTCATGATTTGCGACAAGCACTTCTTCGCCTAGAGAAGCCTTATTTTTTAGGGCATTAACAAGTGATTTGTCCCGCGCGCCGATTTGCACGAAAACGGGCTTTTCATCCCCAGTGTCCCAAACTTTTTTTATTGTATCAAAGACGGGTGGTATTGCTCCTTCGAATAAATAGCAACTGCCCGTCTGCCGGGAGTCGGCCGTCCAAAGCAAGATTCTTTCCGACTCTTGTCCGCGTTTTGGAACATTTAAAAGAGACCATTCAAGAGTCTCTTGGATCTCGGACGCGGCGACGAGGTCACCGCCAATTGTGTCGAGTTTTCCTTCAGACTTATCTGCAGGCGCCGACCGTTTTTTTAAAATGCCCTTGATTCGTTTTGAAATGCCATCCGCATTTAAGGGGGGAAGCAAAGTTTGGGGGATCCCTGAGTTATTTAACCGCATAACAACAGTCGGATTAGTAACTTCGGAAAAAACAAGAATCAGCGCATTTAAGCGTTCTGAAAGAGTGTTGTAGAGCTCTTTGATATTGTAACGCGGCAGATTCCAGCTCAAGAGGATGGCATGGGGCTTAAAATGGGTAACTTGGCCAACACACGCGACGATATTGCGAGCGAAGCGAACCTCAAACCCGTTTTGCACAAGCATTGGAACTGATTGTTCGAGGGCCTTTGAATCATTCATGACGATAAGAAGCCGAATCTTGTCTGCCATTCTTTAATTATCGGTTAATTCGAAAACATTTTTAAATGAAAATGTCTCAAAATGAGATTTGTTAAAGGCTTAGCATAAATTCATTAGGCAGCATTACTCGCAGGCGGAAATCGCCGCCTTTATTTTGTCACTTAGAGGTAAAGGCTCACCGGTCAGCGTTTTCTGTTTTTCAACGATCAAGGCCAGCCTTTCCTTCGGATTTGGGTGGGTACTTAAAAATGACGGAATTTTGCCCTGCCAAGCATCTTTAGATTCCAAAATATATTTGAAAAACTCTTCGGCTCCTGAAAAATGTCCGTAAGCCAACTGCATAAGTTCAAGCGAGTAATTGTCCGCGGCCGTCTCCTGTTGGCGATTAAAACTGTTGCCGATCATTTGCTTGGTAATGTCCAATCCAAATCCATCCGAGCCGGCAAGGCCAAGGAATGCGGCGGCGATCATTAGGCCCAAGCCCCGGCCCATCCCGGTTAAGTGATCTCTATGTTTAAAATGTCCAAGCTCATGACCGACCACGAAGGCTAATCCATTCTCTGAGTTTAGGCTTTTGATTAACCCACTAGTGATGAGCATAACTCCGCCGGGAACGGCAAACGCGTTCGGAGTTTCCTGGCACATGATGAATACTTTTATATTACGGTCCTGTCTGCCGAATAACTTTGTAAGTAAGGGTCTGAAAGCCTCTCTCGCGCTTCTCTTTTCTAAATCATTATTGGAAAGGTCTTCTAGTTTGGAGAAAATCTTCGCTTCCATTTCAGGCGAAAGTTTTTGCGCGGCCCAACCGCCAAGAAAAGTGAGCGCGGCAACGAGCGTTCCGGCGATGGCGATAAACCCGATAAACAAAATCATTGCGTCTTTTAAAGGTGTAGAGGGGGGATTATTTATACCTTCTTGGTCAGGCTTAGGAACATAGCCACTCACTTTTTAACAGCCGTGCCGTACGCTGAGACTTCAATTCCCAATTGATCCAGGAAGTTGGTGTCATAGCGGATATTCAGAATTTCGCTTGCCCCCTTTGCCAGTGCTTTCTCCCGTAGCCGGCAAAGGGCCTCGCGACGAGCGCGATCAAGCAACGTCTCGTGGCTCGTCAGGCGGCCGCCAAAAAGACTTTTCATACTGCCGACAAAGTTCTTAAAAAAATCAGTTGCGATAACAACTGAAGAGGCAACCATGAAAGTCTCCCCCGTGGTGAGCTTCATGCCCTTATCTGCCCGCACCATCATTTTTGAAAGCAATGCCTTTTCACGGCGAATGAGATTTTCAAAATGCTTTTTTTCTTTTGCTCCACCTATGAAATAGCCGAGGACCAAAAGAATCGCGGTAATGCCTATTTCTACCATGGCCTAAATCCTAACCGCAGTTCCGTAGACAAAAATTTCGGCCGCCCCTGGCGCAACGTCACTTGTTCCAAAGCGGATGTTCAAGATCGCGTTTGCTCCTTTGGATTCAGCCATTTTGACGATGCGCTCAAGCGCTTCGTCGCGTGTTTCTTCCATCAGTTCTGTATAGCCTTTAAGCTCACCACCAAAAATGTTTTTGATACCAGCGAACATGTCTCGGCCGAGGTGTTTCGATCGCACCGTACTTCCGTTAATAAGGCCGTAGTGTTCGATGATTTCTTTACCGGGAATGTAGTCCAACGTAGTCAAGATCACTGAAGCTCCTTCTAGCTGCAAAAAGAAGCTCATTATGGAGGCGGAACAATAACTAGGCAAGAGTGAACCCAAGAAGAGATTACGGAGGTGTGGGGCCGCCGGCACTTTTTCCACCGAAAGCATAAAGAAGCCCAACTCCGACGAAAAGACTGCGGCCAGACGCGTTGCCGTATTTAATATCTGAACGGAAGCTGAAGTTTGATGTAATTGGCAGGAAGTTACCAAAGGCGAGATGAAAGCCGCCACTTCGACCAAAGGGACCATCGTCAAGCTTGGTGAAATTAAAAACTGGACCCAGACCAATGTAGCCTGCAAAGACGTCGCTAAAAGAAAAGTCAATTCGTAGCGTCCAGGCCAAGCTATAGCGGGTAACTCCATGGCCAATCAAACTGTGAAGGGAATATTCCATTTGTGTAATGCTTGAGGGATGGGAGAACCCAAAGGACCAACCTTGGTAAGTCTCGGTCATCCCAGGAATCCCATAGGGAAGGAATACGCCACCTGTCGCCGAGACGTCATAGCGTTCTTCTCGATTGAATATGAGACCATCACTGCGAGTTAGCTTCGTATCAGCCGCACTCGCCTGTATAAAAGGCTGGTAGACCGTTATAAGGGCTAAGACCAAAAGCCAAGAGTGGCCCTTAGGCCTGCAGAAACATGCCTGTCGAATTCGGCGAAAATCGCTTAAAATTATCAAGAGAAAATAGAAGATGAAGTTTAAATCTAGCGCTTTATTAATAGTATTTCTAATATCAACGCTTGGGGAGAGTGCGTTCGCTCGTTTGATGTCTAATAAGAAACAGACTTTTGCATTCAGCACGTATTATTCTACCTATCACAACGTATCAGTTGGCAGTGCAGAATCAAAATCTCTTCCTAGTAGCCTAGACTTAGAGATAGCTCTTAGACTCAATTCTATTTTTTCCCTTACACTTCAGGGCCTACAGTTCCAAACGGCCTCTGCGAGCGAGACTGACCTTATTCAGGAAGAGATCAAAGCATATGGTTTGGGTATCAAGATAGACCTGCCGGGGTTTTTATTCTACGGCGGTGACCGGCGTGATTTTTCCCGCGCCTATAAGCGATATCCAGCAAACTCATCGATTTTTCTAGATGTAATCAAAGTAGAAGCTAATGACGCCAACGGCACAATGGTTACGAGTGTGTCGAACCGCTATGGAATCGCGATGGATTTCTTTTTGTTCAACCCACTGGTTTATCTTTGTGTTCAGTTTGGCGGGATCAGCTATCAGGCCGACACACAATCCTTTTATGGCGTAGGACTAGGCGCTACCTTTTAGCAGATAACGCTGAGCCGAGTCTTACGAGATTCCAGTTTTGCCTTTATGCAGCCGAGGCAGCCGGAAGTTTCTTCTTCGCAGCGGGCCTGGTTGCTTGGTGCTTCTTCTTTACCGCCTTCTTATCGAAAGCTAGCGCGAAGACCTCGTCCAAGTTTTCTACAAAGATGAAGTTCAGTTTATCTTTGAAGGCCTTTGGAATTTCAGCAACGTCTTTTTGGTTTGCGACGGGCACGATGACGGTAGTCACACCGTGAGTCAAAGCGGCCAAGGCTTTTTCTTTGATTCCACCAACCGGAAGAACACGACCTGACAATGTGATTTCACCTGTCATAGCGATGTCGTTACGGATTGGAACACCAGTCATCAAGCTCATTAACGCAGTAGCCATTGTCACACCAGCTGATGGGCCATCTTTTGGAATAGCGCCAGCGGGCAAATGAATATGGACTTCGTTATTATCAAACCAATCTTCTTCAATACCAAGCTCTTCACAGTGAGCCCGAGCGTATGACATCGCGGCGCGAGCAGACTCTTTCATCACATCGCCAAGCTGACCAGTTAGAGTTAAGGCGCCCTTACCCTTCATGCGAAGAGCCTCGACATAAAGAACTTCACCACCGGCTTGGGTCCAGGCAAGACCTGTTGCAACGCCGATCTGGCTTTCTTTAAGTCTCTCTTCTTTAAGGTAACGGGGAGCACCTAAAAGTTCCGCAACCATTTCAGCAGTCACTATAACTTTAGAATTGTCGCCGAATACCCAGCGCTTTGCGACTTTGCGGCAAACGGAGCCGACTTCGCGTTCTAGATTACGAAGACCCGCCTCACGAGTATAGTGTGAGATGAGATAATTCATGCCCTCATCCGTGAACTCAATGTGGTCAGCTGTAATTCCGTTTTGTTCTATCTGTCGCGGAATCAAGTGGGTCTTTGCAATCAAGAGTTTGTCATTTTCAGTGTAACCGCTGAGCTGAATGGTTTCCATTCTGTCTCTAAGAGCGGCCGGGATATCTTCATAAACGTTTGCGGTAGCGATAAAGAGCACATTGCTCAAATCGAAATCGACGTTTAAGTAGTTATCACGGAAGGCGAAATTTTGCTCAGGGTCTAAGACCTCAAGCATAGCCGCGCTTGGATCACCACGGAAATCCGAACCCAATTTATCGATCTCGTCCAATACCACCACGGGGTTATTGGTCTTAATCTGCTTAAGGCTTTGGATCATTTTGCCTGGCATAGCGCCGACATAAGTTCGGCGGTGACCGCGGATTTCAGCTTCGTCTTTTACTCCACCAAGAGCGATTCGGAAATATTCACGGCCCATGGCGCGAGCAATGCTCTTTCCAAGTGACGTTTTTCCCACTCCCGGAGGTCCGAGGAAGCAAAGGATTGGGCCCTTCATGTTCTTTTCTTTTAATTTCCTCACGGCGAGGAATTCCAAGATTCGGTCTTTTACTTTATGAAGATCATAGTGGTCTTCATTAAGAATAGTTTGTGCGTGCTTAAGATCCAAATTGTCCGTTGTGGAACGTGACCATGGAAGTTCAACTAGCCAATCTAAATATGTGCGCACCATTGAAGCTTCAGAAGCATCTGGGTGCATGCGCTCTAAACGGCCAAGCTGTTTTAAGGCTTCGTCTTGAACTTTTGCAGGCATTCCAGCGCTCATTAACTTTTCGCGCAACTCTTCAACTTCTTCAGTCTTAGAGTCATTTTCACCAAGTTCATTCTTTATGGCGCGCATTTGCTCGCGCAAGAAGTACTCGCGTTGGTTCTTAGAAATCTCGTCCTTCGCCGTGTTACGAATCTTAGCCTGCATTTGCAAAACTTCGAGTTCGTTGGCGAGAATTTCATTTACTAATAAAAGGCGAGCTTTTGGTTCATGAGTTTCAAGCACACGTTGAGCGTCGGAAACTTTTAAGCCTAAGTTGCTGGCGATAAGATCAGCCAAACGTCCTGGTTCAGTGACATCATCTAATACTAATAAGATGTCGGGAGAAAGCATGCGGCCAAGAGCGATGATTTTCTCTAGCTGCTCTTTTGCATTACGGATCATCGCCTCGATTTCGATTGCTGGCGGACTTTGTACTGTCTCGTCGATTTTTTCCACAGCCACTTCAAAAGCGGGCTCTGCACGGTTGAATTTCTTGATGCGGCCTTTCGCCACGCCCTGAATCAAGATCTTCACTCTTCCATCAGACAGCTTTCGCATGCGCATGATCATTGCTATCGTGCCGGTGCGGTAGATGGAATTCTCAGTGGGATTCTCCTCGGTGATTTCCTTTTGGGAAGCCAAGAAGATCAATCTGTTCTTTGCCAATGCTTCTTCCACTGCGCGAATCGAAGCTTCCCGGCCCACGTAAAGGGGCAGAATCATGTACGGGAAAACCACGATGTCTCTCACAGGGAGCATAGGAAGGGTTTCAGGGATCTCTATTGCCTTATCATCGAAACTCATTAACGCCTCCGCATTACCAGCGGTTTCACTAGTTGCTCGTGATGTCTTCTCGGAGGTCTTCAGAGTGGGCTTTAGCGAAAGGGCACGGGGCGGGAGTCTGGAATTGTGCTAAATTCGCGTTAGCTTTCAACAAGATACGTGTCAAAACAGTAACAAGCCTTAGAGCCTGAAACACTGTCCTACCGCGGGTTTTACGTGATTTAAACCATTGAGCAGCGATGCCGCAACAATCTCGTCAAATCCTTATGCAGGACTGCTCTCCTGCCTTTCGAGCTTCGCCAGATCATTTTCGATCCGCAATGCCCGACGTCGACAAGCGGCTAGTTTTTTTCGGACCTTGGTCGCTGGACCGGTCAATAGGCCTGACAAAAGACGGTTGAATAAAGCTTGTTTGCGAGCGAGGAGTTGAACTTTAGAATTTTCAGTTTCAGTGCTCACGAGGGGGAGAAATAATCCTACGATTGTTCCGGGTCAATATTTACTAACCCATTAGCGAGGCCGCGCGTTAGCGAAACTGCCAGAGGAAAAGATCCTTCTTTAGCGACTTTCCACCTAAGACAATTGTGTCAGATTTTACGTATTCCCCAGCTAAATGTTTGTAAAAGCCTGTGGTTGAGCTTTCGGTCAGCACCCAGAGATACATATTAGTGGGACCAAGTTGAGCGAGCTTGGCGACAAACCGGTTAAACAGCTCCCTGCCGATGCCGCGTTTTTGGTGGGATCGTAGCAAATAAATTGCTGCCAGTTCGGAGTCGTAGCTGAGCTCCTTGTCTTGAGGTTCGCCACCATTAGCGAAGCCAACGATTTTTCCTTCATCAACAGCAACGATCGTGAATGTCGTTCTTTGCTTGTTACAGACGATAGTCGTCCAAGCCTCTTTGCGTTTCTCTACTGACAGTTTTGCCAGAAGATCATCGGGCACAATGCCCTTATAAGTTTCGCGCCAAGACTGGACGTGGACTTCCGCCATGCCCAGGGCTTCCGATTTTGTCGCTTCGATGAACTTCACGGATCGACTATATGTAGGTTCTCGCTCGAGATCACTTAGGAACTGTGACGTTTGCTTTGGGCGTCTCGAATTTCGGCACCTTCAATGCTTAGTCTGGTCCATGGCAGGGCAAGCAAGCGATCGGCTTCGATCGGCTCTTGGGTTTCCTCGCAGATGCCATAAAGCCCGCGCTCAATCCGAGACAACGCATATTCTATTTCAAGCAACTGCTCGCGAACGCGCTGGTTTCGGATGTGAAGCTGATTTTCTTCCAGAGCGTGCAGGCCCAGGTCACCTTCATCGCCAACCACTTCGCGCGTCGCAAGAACATTGCGTTGTTCACGGAGCAGATTAAGAAGCCGAGCTTTGGTTTCTTGTAGCTTAGCTTTGCACTCGTTCATGATCTTTAGATTCAAGGTCGTCATAAAGCTCCCCCGCTTTAAGTGTTACAGGCCTTTCGTCTCTACGATGGCCTTCTTGGGGGGTAAGACACGGGCTGAGGGAAGGGGGGTTAAAAAATGTTTTTAGGCCTGATTGTGGTGATTTCCTTGGGCAAAGGAGGCTCAAATAGAGCTACTTCGCCGAGCGGCGAAGCGGTGCGCAACCACCGGTGGTGGCGCCTTGCGCATTACTCACAGATTAATTCAGAACGCAAAGTTCTGTATTCAGTTCCATCTGCGTTGAAGTACTTTTTAGTTACAATGAACTTCTCTATTAGAGGCGCCACGGGACGATAGATTTCTAAAAGAATTTCCGACGTTTTGTTTATACACTTAATTTTATCGACGCCAACAGACGAGCAGCCATGTTCTATTTGAGGCATCAACTCATCCTGATCGAAAGTTACTAGATAAGTCTGAAGGCCACTTTGTTTAGAAATCGCGATTCTATACCAAATATTGTCCTTTGGCCCGGTCTTACAGGAAATAATCTGACTCTCATCTGACGACTGATAGTAAAGAGTTTCATTGATTAAATCATATCGAGCATTGATGTAAATTTCTTCAAATGGGTCTCGCGGTGACCGGAATTGAAATACCATCGAGCCTTCAATCAGCTGACCTGAAATAGGATTCCAAATAAACAGGTCATCAATTGTGAACCTAATATCAACGCTTTTTCCATCTGCAAAATTTAGGGTGGCCTCGGTACAACTGAAAAGGTCACTTGCATGCGGAAAGGAAGGAGTCACGTAATGAGGACCCTGATAGGCCTCGCCACAAAATTTTCTGGCCACGAGGACTTTATAATTCTTTAGTTTCTTACCAAAAACATCTTCGATCATGGGGATTAATGACTTGTCCAACTGGCGAAGGACTTCGCTGAAGTCGGATTCAAATTTAAGAGGCGGACTGAATTTATCAAGCTCAATACTTTGCAGATAAACATAATCATAACCAAGCATATTTAAAGTTCGGTGATCCTGAGATTGAACCCCAGCGAGGGCCACGTTGCCAACGGAGAAGAGAGTCATCGTAATAGCGAAATGAATTAAACCATTAATTTTCATATAGAAGTCCCCTTAACCGAAGGATTCATCTATTTTAAAAATCAAGTCAAGGGCTGGGGCAGGTTTGAAATTTAAGAACTCTGCGCGCTTCAGAGTTAGAGATTTCTGCAGCTAGCCGGCCGTCTTTCGAAAGACCGCGTCTTCAAGTCTCTTTAAACGCTCTGCCATACTCTCGGAATCTTTTAGAGCTTGTCTTAAAAGCTGGTTCAAGAGCGTCTGATATTTCGTTCCTTGCTGTTCGGCACGGGTTTTAAGCTCAACCAAAAGGTCTCCATCAATAAAGCTCGTGATTCGAACTTTATGGTTCTTCGGCTCAAGATCACTCTCATTAAGGAGATCTTTCTTGCCATATTTGACCTTAGCGGCCCTCGAAGATTTCATCCCATACCTCCATCCATTCTATTTGGTAGCGAGCCGTAATTATAAGAATCAAGTTCATGTCTTTTCTCGAAAACCGGTTAACTTCTAGGACCGCAAGATTATCCAATCTAATCTTTGCCATAGCCTCATGGTCCGACGGCGACCCTTGATAAATCGTCACATGAGGATAGCCATGGTCCCGAGTATGAATCACGAAGATGAGATTGCGAACAATCAAAAGCGTTGGCATACTCATACAATATACACAGAAGTATGCATGCAGTCAAAATTAATATAGAGCCCGTGCCTGAGTCGGTTCACTGCCGTGCGCAACCACTGGAGGTGGCCCGTCGCATTTTCTAATTTTATAGTTTGAGGCTCAGGAACTCTTTACTCCTTAGGAATTGCTATAATTTTTTAACCGAACAGCATTGTGCGCGTTCAGAGGTAGTGCTGCCTGGCGAACAAGTTATTGTTCAAAGAATTTTTGGGCGATCAGTGTATGAAGAGGAAATGCAAGTTCTTCCCATTGTTGAATGAGAGCAAGCTCTTGAGTTTCCACATTTTTGAATTTTAGATTTAAATGGTCCAGCCCAACTGCAGGAGCCAATCCAAAGATTAAGATGCGATTTGAATCAATAGCACTTTCAACTGAAAACAAAGTAATCTCACGCGGATCGCAATTAATGCCGGTCTCTTCAATCAGTTCACGGCAACATGCCTGCGGCCAAGTTTCTCCGCTATCAACGTAGCCCCCAGGCAATGCCACTAATCCTTTACAAGGTTCAATCCCCCTCCGAACACCAAGGAGCTTGCCTTCTATGGGCAATAAACAAACGGCTACAGGAACTGGATTTTTAAACATTAAATAATAATAACCTCCTCCTTGAGGCGGTCACTAACCAAATCACTGAGGAACCATATGCGGCCCGAAAACAGCTGCTTGTGACGCAACATGACCCGCGACGTCGCGAGTAACTAAACATAACAAGTTTATTTAAGACTTCCCGCCCACTGTCGTGGGCGAGATTATCCCTTCCCTTTGCCCTTTTTTGGAGGTGCAGGTGGGGGAGCGGGAGCGGGGGTGTAGCGCGCGATTTTGCCGTCGGCGACGGTTAGGGTGACGATGGGGCGAGAGATTTCTCTGGGGCCCGATAGATTTAAGCGGCCGACGCCGCCGGGGAAGTCGCTGAGTCTCGCCATTTGATCTTGGAGATCAATGCGGGTTTTGCGGCCCGAGGCGAGGGCCTGGCGAAGAATTAGGCCGGCGTCGTAAGCTTGAGCCTCGAAGGGACCGGGAGGCTCGCCGAAGATCTTCTGATATTCCTTATAAAAGCGCGTACCGGCAAATTCCTGATCTGACGGCAAGAAGCTATCAACAAAAACGGCGCCCTCTAAATGCTTTTCCGTTCTCCGTACCAAGTCATCGCTGTTCCAAAGATTAGTTCCAAGAAGTTTAACATTCTGAACATCATAGTAAGTCAAAGTTGGCGCGATCTGCGCTAACGCTTTCACACCATCAGGAATAAATATCGCATCGAAACCTAAGGCAGGTGGCAATAAATCATCCGGTGGCTTTTGGCGTGCGCCAAGGGACTTTTGCTTTTTGTACCAATCGGTAAGGCGGGTTTTGTATTCATTCGCGCGATCTTCGACATAGTATTTGCCGACCAATCGTTGAATAGGTCCGCTAAAATCTGTTTCGGTCGAATTATAAGTTTGAGCAGCGGTGACGGTTCCACCTCGTGCTAAAACCTCATCCCAAAATAAGTTCGCAAACTCCACGCCATAGGCGTCGTTGGGATAAAGTATCGCAAAGCGCTTTAGGTTCATCTTCTCCATCGCGTTACGCACAAGGAAGCGCACCTGCATTTCTGAAGTGAGAGAATTTCTAAAGACCGTATCACCGATATCGGTTAGTCCTGCTTTTTGCGAAAGCGCAATGGAAGGAACTCCAAGCTCATCCGCCTTGGACGCAACCGACGTGGCGGTTTTACTTAAGAGGCTTCCAACAACGGCAATCACGTGATCCTCAGAAACTAAGCGCTCAACGGCGCGTCTTGCGCCATCTGGATTTCCTTCACTATCAAGAACAGCGAGCCGAAGATCTGATTTGTCGGCGCCGTAAATCCCGAGACCCAGTTGAAGACCGCGCAAAGTTCTCTGCGCGATATCGGCATACTTTCCAGTCAATGGAAGAACCGCGCCGATCGTGCGGGGATCGACCTGACGGCGAGAATCGATTTGATCAATGTAGCCTTTGGCGCGCTCCACCATCTCGCCGGTTTCCATGATGCTGATAGAGGAAGAGAAGTGATCGCGGGCTCTGCCGAAATCTCTTTGTTCAAAGGTTTGAACACCGACGCGGAACAAAGCTTGGCCTCTGATAAAACCAAACTCAGACGACTTCGCCACAGTTTCAAGTTCTTTATCTGAAAGGCGGGATTCAACAAAGTCGATGGCGCGAACGCGGTATCCGTCCCGAGAGGCGGGATCTGGATCATTGGCGGAAATATAAACTACAGCTCTTAAAGCGTCGAGGCGATCGCCGACTTCACTTAAAATCGCGAAGCGAAGTTTATAAATTTCTAACGTCATGTCGGGCGAGATGCCGGAAATTTTAATACTCTTTTGAGTAAGTGCTAGCGCCTCATCTTGGCGTCCCATGCGGTGGAGAGACTTCGCGGCCCAAAGTAACGCCTCCGCTTCAGAGGGGCTAAAGACATCTGAATTCGCCACCGCCATGAATGAGTCATAGGCGGACTGGAAATCGCGCTGCTTAAAATAAATCTTTCCCAGCATGATGTGCGCATCGTCGGAAACGTCGGTGTTGGGATGCGCCGCCACCATCTTTTTTAAGCGATTCATCGCTTTCTTTTCGGAACCCGCGCCAAGCTCGATGGAGATTTGATCGAATTCTGCTTTTAAGCCAGGGCTCGCGGGTTCAGGCGGCTTCTTTCTTGAAAAAGCGCAACCAGAGCTAAGAACTAAGATGGCGCTTAAAAGCGCGAAACTCAAAAGCTTCATCAATTTCATCAGCGACCTCTTATTAGCTTTCGCATTTTGTCTTTGAACTCACTCACTAAAGGAGTGCGCTCTCCCATGGAGCCCAATTTTTGAATCTGGCGACGTTCCTCTTCGCTCATGTCTTGCGGAACATCCACCACTACGCGAATCAACATATCACCCGCGCCATAGCCACCGACTTCCGGAAACCCTTTTCCCTTTAGCCGAAAGATCTGACCTGGATGTGTGCCTGGGGGAATATTTAAATTAGCTTTTCCGGTTAAAGTTGGAATCTCCACACTTGAGCCAACGATTGCGTCGACGAAAGAAATGGGCAGATCCATTAACAAATCATTTTCCTTGCGGCGGAAAAGGGCGTGCTCTTGGAAATTCACAATTACGTAAAGATCGCCTGGCCCAGTGGCGCCATCGGGAGAATCGCCCTCGTTACGAAGCTTTAAACGCTGGCCCGCTTTAACGCCCGCGGGTACGGTAATTGATATTTTAGCCGTGTCTTCTTTCGATCCACGATGCCTAACGAAAGTGATCGTTTTTTCAGTGCCGGTTGAGGCCTCTTCCAATGTGATTTGCAAAGAATAGCGAAGGTCCGCACCTTTCTGTGGCCGTGAGGATCCACCGCGGCGGCCACCTTTTTGTTGGCCTGAAAAAATGTCGCCAAAGAAGTCAGAGAAGACATCCTGAAAGCCATCGGGATCCATGCGCGCGTTCGCGCCACCAAAGCCAGCTCCGAAATTACCAAACCCTTCGAATTGTCCCGGTCCAGTCCCGAATGGATTTTGCCCGCTCGTGGTGCCGAATTGATCATACATTTGACGGCGCTTTGGATCTCTTAAAACGTCATAAGCCTCAGAAATTTCTTTGAACCGGTCTTCCGCCACCTTGTCGTTCGGATTTTTGTCGGGGTGATATTTCATTGCGAGCTTACGATATGCTTTTTTAATATCCTCATCCGAAGACGCTCTCGGTACATCAAGAACAGAATAAAGATCTTTCTTGCCCACCGGCTATTCCTTTTTTTCCGTCGGCGCTTTGGCCACTACGACCTGGGCCGGCCTCAGAAGCCGTTCATGGAGGCGATAGGCTTTTCTAAACACGCGAGAAACTGATCCTGGCGCCACCTCATCGGTCTCTTCACTAGTTAGGGCCTCTTGAGTAGCGGGATCGAATGGCTGGCCCACAGGATTTACCTCTTGTACCCCATGCTTCTGCAGCAATGTGCCAAAAGCTTTATGAGTCATCGCAATGCCCTCGCGAAAAGTAGAGAGGTTTTCTGGGGTCACTTCCATTGCAAGGGCGCGCTCGAAATTATCAATCACCTCAACTAAATCGCGAGCAAAGCGCTCAGCACCATACTTAATGGCTTCGGATCTTTCACGAATCGCGTGGCGCTTGTAATTCTCAAACTCCGCGCCGAGGTAAAGCAGGTCGCTTTTGCATTTTTCTAGTTCAATATTTTTTATCTGACCGACCTCGGACACTTCGCTATCGTCGATTTCAATAACGGAGTCTTCACTTAAAATGCCGTTTTCGTCTTCGCCATTTTGGTCAGCTTTTTTCTTATCGCCCATCATCCACCTCTAAGAGCGCTTATCTTAGGTCAGAGACGGCCTTTGGGTAAAGCTCTTCGGCTGAGAAGAGCAATTCAGCGAAAACTAAGTTGCTCACCATCTGGCCTCTCGCCGTCAAACGCATAAAGTCGCCGGGTTGCTCTAGTAAACCGCCGGTTTTGAGCCTCTCCAGACGAGGAAGCACGTGTTCAACCGCCAAGTGGCCAAATTTATTTCGCAGTGCACTTAAAGAGAGACCGGCCGTAATTCTTAGATGCATATGGCAAAAATCGGTGAGCGCCTCATGAACCCTTAAGTGTTCTTGTTGCGAATCTGGTAGGCCTTGGCTGAAAAAGTGTTTTCTGGCGTCAGAGCTATTCACCTGGCTTTTAAAATCGGCCACGACTTTCGGATTCCAGAAGCGAACCCCGTTTTTAATGTTCGGAAAATAGGAATGTGCACTTAATCCTAAGCCCCAGTATAGGCGATCCTGCCAATACACCAGATTGTGCTGCGATTCGAAGCCGGGTTTGGCAAAATTTGAAATTTCGTATTTGAGAATGCCGACGCTTGCGAGCCGTTCTTCGATTCTCTCGAACATGCTGATCTGCACATTTTCGAGTGGGCGGCCCGAACTCATGGGGTGACCCTCGGGAACCGTCAGGCAATACCCGCTCAAGTGAGGGGGCGAATAACGCAGGACCTCGATAAGATCCTGATCCAAATCCGCCAAAGTCTGCCCAGGAAGAGCGAAGAGGAGGTCGAAGGAATAGTTGAGGTTACGTGAAGCCAAAAGATCGAGGGTTTTGCGCGTGTCGTCGGCGGTGTGCTTGCGACCGCAAAGAGTCAGCAGCGGATCTGAGAACGTCTGAGCGCCTACACTAAAGCGGTTGATGCCGGCTGCGACGTAAAAAGCGAGCTTTTCCTCAGTGATCGTTGCCGGATTGATTTCGATCGTCACTTCCGTCTTTGCAGTCTTCTGGAAACCTGCGTTGGCAAGTTCTTCGAGTATGGCTACAATGAGCTCAGCCGAGAGAAGACTAGGTGTTCCGCCACCAAAATAGATCGAAGTTAGGTCACGGCCGGGAACGAAATGGTGACGGCGGCGAATCTCTTCTCGGACGAGACCCACGTACTCTTCGGGCGGAAGAATTTCATTCCACTCGAAAGTCGTAAAGTCACAGTACCGGCAGCGCTGCAGGCAATAAGGAATATGAACGTAAACTGCTATTTCCATAGGCAAAGTAGGTCATAAAGCATGGTTAAGAAATTTCAAATGAAAAATGGCCTTTCTGTCCTTCTGGTCGAGAGCCACAAGTCGCCGGTTGTCTCCGTGCAAATGTGGGTGAGAACAGGGAGCGCCGATGAAACGCCGAAGCTGAGGGGCATTAGCCACTTCATCGAGCACCTGGTGTTTAAGGGCACGGAAAAGTTCGGTGTCGGTCAAATCGCGGCGACCGTTGAAGGTTCGGGCGGCGAGCTCAACGCTTACACTTCTTTCGATCAAACAGTTTTCTATGTAACTATTTCTAGCCAGTTTCTCGATGTCGGAATGGACGTAGTTTCCCAGATGATGGGAAAGCCTAAGTTTGATGCGGCGGAAATCGACAATGAACGCGAAGTTGTAATTGAAGAGATTAAACGAAGTCTCGATAGCTCACATCGCCAAAGCAGCCGCTTGCTTTTTGAATCCATGTACAAGCGTCATCCATACGGCGAACCCGTTATTGGTTTTGAAGAAATCATTCGCAAAGTTTCCCGCAAAGAGATCGCGAAGTATTTTAGCGATCGTTATTGCGCCAAGAACATGACCCTTTTGATTGTTGGCGACTTCTCTTCCGGCGACATCAAGAAAAAAGTCGAACAGTACTTCGGCAAAATGAAGAGCGGCAGCGGTCGAAAGATCAAGCGGACAAAAGAGCCAGCGATTAACTCAACCCGCGTTGCAGTTCGAGGCTCTACGTTTGCCGAAAACTTTTTGTATCTTAGCTGGCCAGCACCTGCGGCCGATCATAAAGACATCCCAGCCCTCGATACACTCGCGATGATTCTAGGACAAGGCGATAGCTCAAGACTAAACAAGGCCCTTCGGTTAGACCGACAGCTGGTGAATTTTGCTGGCGCGAGTGTTTTTTCGCCACAGGACCCTGGCTTCTTTATGGTCTCGGCCTCCTTGCCCCCGGGAGTCCTGGAACCGACACTTGAGCAAATCGAAGCGGAGTGGCGGAAAATATTAGAAACTCAAGCAAGTTCAGAGGAGCTAGAAAAAGCGCTGATTAACTTACAAAGCGAGCAATATTACACACTCGAGACCGTTGACGGCATGTCGCGCAAGTATGGCCACTTCGAGCATCTTTTCAAAGACTATCGCTACTTCGATAAATTCTTAAAAGACGTTAGAAAACTAAAAGTCAGCGATCTTCAAGCCGTTGCCAAAAAATATTTGAAGGCGGAGCGATTGCAAATCTGCGCGCTGACTCCAGAGACGGAAAAGAAAACGACAGAACAAACTTTAAAAGCCTGGATAAAGAAATTGGATTTTAGCGTCAGGAAGACCGCCCCGGCTAAAAGGGTAATGACTAAGAAAACCGCCGGCCCTAAAGAGTGGTTCCCGCAGCCGACGGCCCCGCAAGCCAAGCTGGCCGATAAAGTGCAAAAAGTGGTTTTAAAAAATGGCGCGACACTATTGCTTCGCCCGAACTTTGACACACCCGTGATGAGTTTAAGAGCAGGCTTTCTCGGCGGATCAAGAATCGAAGCAATGAAGCATCAAGGCTTAAATGAATTGACGAGCAGGGTGTGGGTTTCCGCAACTAAAAAGCGCAGTGAACAGGAAGTCTTAGGGCTGATCGAAAACATGGCCGCATCTTTAAGTGGCTACGGCGGAAGAAACACGGCAGGCCTTACGGTATCGGTCCTTGAGCCGTTTTCAAATCGCATGCTAGATCTTTTTGGCGAAGTTTTATTAGAAGCCAATATGATGGAAGAAATTGTCGCGCGAGAGAAAAAGCTTATGCTCGAGCAGCTTCGCACACGTCTCGACAGTCCGGCACAAGTTGCGGTACTAAATTTTATGGCCACTATGTTTGGCGATCACCCTTATGGCCGAGACGCTCTCGGGCGGGTTGAGACGCTAAACGAGCTTGGGCCTGACCACGTGGCCGCTCACTTGAGCACCATGAAAACAGCGCATAACTTATTAGTTTCAGTCACGGGTCACTTTGACGCAGCGAAGGTGACGAAGCAGCTTGAGGCATTAACGAATCAATTGCCTGCGGGCAAAAAGCTTTTACAGCCGTTGCCCTTTCATGTGCCAAGTACGCCGCAGCGGCGATTCGTAAAAAGTGAAAAAGAACAAGTGCATTTGATTCTAGGATATCCAGGTTTAACTTTCACAGATCCCGATCGTTACGCGCTCCAAGTTTTAGAAGCTGTGCTTGCGGGCCAAGGCGGAAGACTTTTCGTTGAACTTCGCGACAAAGCATCATTAGCCTATTCAGTTTCCCCACTTCGCATGGAAGGGATTGAGACTGGATATTTCGGCGCTTACATTGGCTGCAGTCCTGATAAGGGAGTGAAAGCATTAAGAATGCTTCGCGAAGAATTCCGCAAAGTTAGTAACGAGCTGATATCAAGCGAAGAACTCGTTCGAGCGCAGCGATATTTAATTGGCCGTCACGACATTGATTTGCAACGAAACTCCGCAATGGGCGCGGCTCTTCTTTTTGATGAGATTTACGGTATCGATTACCAGGAAGTTTTCGCCTACCCAGAAAAAATTCGTGATGTGGGGACGGACGATGTTCGAAGAATTGCACAGCGCTTGTTATCTGGCGCCGAAATTCTCAGTGCGGTGGGACCTCGCGAACCTTGGAGTGAGAAGAACGCTCCCGTAGATTCGCGAGCAGAAATTTAAAAAGGCGTTAGGTCGCCCACTATTATGGGCCTGTGACTTAGCAGGCGCATGTGGCCAAACTTGGATCATGAAACCATTGGTTTTTGGGCCTCAGTCTAGTCATTGGCCGGCGACTCACTTGACCCCAGTAGACTCTCCTGCGGCGGGGGCGATGGGCTTTGGCTTCTGGATTCGCACGAGCGGATCTTTATTTGCCACACAAATAACCGCTAAGGGACCGTCTGGACGAGCAAGTTTATAGCCATCTTTACATTTTTCCTCACCTGGGACGACACAATCCGCGTCCGTGACGTATTTGCCATTTTGACTGCTTTTGGTCAGTTCACCTTTTTTGCAAGTTCTCCTTAGAGGAGGTCCGCACTGCTCGGTGCTGTCTGCAGTGCATCCAATTTCTGATTTAGGATCACCCCGTTTTTCACGATCGCAAATTATGGAAGCCGCCACATCGATACATCCGAGCTTCTCTAGCTGAAGCTTTAAGTATTTACCGCAAGTGCTGATTTGAATCTCTGTACTGCAGAACCAAATGAATCCCTCCGAATGTGATCTGAGGCTAAAAGTTCCCACCAATGCTAAAATACTAAATACGATTTTAAGATTCACGATATTTCTCCAGAGGTTTCTTTGATCCTCTCACAGAAAGACTTTAACACAACTATCTAAGGTCTAGTTTCGGGATCACTTCCGCGGCAGACTAATCACTGCGTTGCGTGGCTATCCCAAAACCAAAAGGTTAGTGACCGAGGTATGGTTAGCTTTTCAAGGTCTTACTGATCAAGAAACAAGTGGACCGAAGCAAAAGGTTCGATGCTGGCCCCGCGACGTCGCGGGTAATTTGGGGAATTAAAAATCAACACAACGCGACACCTGCGCCGGACTAGGATACTGACCTTCTCTGAGTTGAGATCCTATGCGATGCTGTTGCTCACTCATCCATGATTCAGAAAAGACCGGATACCTTCCGGTTTGATCTAAAGCTTCAGAGTAAAATACAGAGACATGTCTTCTTTGGTCATCTGTTAGGAGAAACCAAAACAGTGGATCAATGAAACGATTCAGATCACTCTGATCTCCGAGGTCGCGGAGAATATTCTCCAACCGACTTTCCGACATTCCTAAAGTTATTTGGGCAATCGCGCCTCCCAAATCTGCCGTCATGCGGTCCCACTGATCCGAAATTCAATTGATTGCACGATCTATATATTTCAAGGCCTCACTGTTCTTTTGAAGGCTGGGACACGACAAATGAGAAACCGATTAAAAAAATATCACTGGGCGCCCATTTATCGAACGGTCAGATAACTAACCATTTCGGGAACGTCGCTTTTTGATACGGAAAAGTTCATAAGCGGTAATTATTTGAGGAATAAAGCCGGCGAATGCGGCGAACAGGAATTCGCCTCAAAGTGATCCGAAAGACAGCCTTTGGGCTAGTTGAACGCCCTAAAAAGCAGTGGAGGCGCAGAAGTTGCTAAAATAATAGGAGAACCTAGCCGTTGGTTTAGATACAGAGGCAAGGAGATGCACATCAAAACGGATAAGCCCCAACTCATAAGCTCCACGCGCCCGTTTTTCTCTGAGATGGTTGAGACAGCGGTGCAAAACCGGAGACTTCAATCTCCTCCTGCCACAAAAAGTTATATTGTGGACTTGCTCGAGCACTACATGCTTACCGGCAATATGGACCTACAAATTGAAAGCGAAAACGGCTCTAAACGCGCCACTATGGCGGAAGTGTTTTTGACCGCGTCCAAAGTTCCACCGGGTGCACGCGTGGAAATGTTAAAAAAATTAGGCGATACCTCGCTCTACATTAGTGGTTTCTTCGGCGATTCACTTCACCGGAAAGTGGTTGATATCGATTACT
>JAYSTF010000126.1:0-8329 GCA_043720065.1 Pseudobdellovibrionaceae bacterium
AAAAATTCCGACCTCCGGCTTTTTGGTAAGCCAACAACTAGGAAATATCGACGCATGGGTGTCGCACTAGCACTTGGCAAAACCACTAAGGAGGCGAGGACGAAAGCGGCTGCGGTCGCGCGGGAAATTAAGATTTATCCTAAAAGTAGCACTGTCTAAAAAGTGAAGCGTTGCTCGTACTTTGTTTTTTGATCAGCCGGCGCGGCTGCGATAGTTTTTTCTTTCGCGAGTTTCGCCTGTTTAAATTGTCCATTTTCAAAATAGAGCGTTGCTAAATTAAACAAGAGGGCCGGGTGATTGGGCTTCTTCATTAGTGCCCGGTCAATCTCTTCGATCGCACGCTTTATGTTTTTCGAGCTGTGATAAATATTCGCCAGGCCCAAATGAGGTTCGAAGCGCTTTGGCCACCGCTCTAACATCGTTAAATAAAGTTGCTGCGCAGTTCGATCCATTCGTAAATATTCAAACACGATGGCATTATCAATCGCGTTTTCAAACGTGGCGTGCTTCGGGATTTCATTTGGCGGGACAGCGACATACGCCCACTTCTCGCCACGCTTCCATGTGTTCGCAAAGCGATCAAAGTCCATTTCCTGATAAGGCGTGCGGTCGGAGTGAAGAACCATTACATTTTTCTTAGTATCGTAGCCGACCAGCAATGAGTAATGCCAAGCTGGCATCCACGAGACCGCAAGATTCTGAAAAACAATAACGGGGCGGCCCTCGCTTACATTTTCAAACATTTCCGGGAGTGTGGAGACTTGGTAAGGGCTTAAGCCAATACGGCGAATAGTAGAAAGCATATCTGCTTTCGTGCTCCCCTGGAGCTCTTCCCGATAGGACATTTGCTTGTAGGTCTGAAACTCTAGGGTCGGCGTGTATTTTTGCGTCGCCATCTTCAGCACGGTGGGTCCGCAGAGTTTGGCTTCCTGCGGAATGAAGTCGACCTCCAGCTTTTGCAATTGAGGCACGCCCGGCGGAAGTTTTTTGGCAATTGTCTGTTTGGAAAACATGGCGCAGCCACTTAAAAACATAGGCAGCGCCAAAAGCAAAAATAGGGCAGAGAGTTTTCGTCGCATGATTTTTATTAGCGCAACAGTAGAACAAGAATAATGATCAGAAGGACGACGGTGAGACTGATCACTACGTCGCCACCGGCTTGGGCTTGTGCCCCTTGAGTCATTAGATTTTTAATTTCCATATCGCTCAAGGCCGCAATGCGCATTTTTGCTTCATCTGCGCTGATTCCATGTTGCTGCAATTTCGCCTGCACTTCAGGGCGATCGAGCTCATTTTGAATCTGACTTGAGAGGGATACGCCGCGCTGAGTGACTTCGCCAACCGTAATTAAGTTGCTGGCGGTTGCGGGATTCATAAAACCCGTGCTGATACAAAGACAAAGAGCCATAAACGCTTTAGTCATAAAAGCCCTCCTGAGGCATAAGTCATAGACTGCCAAATTCTATACCCGGGATGCAAGGGCTATAAGGTGGCGTCGTTGTAAAAAGAGTCAAACACCCAAAATAACCGACTAAAAGCCGAAATTAATAATGGGTGAAACGACGAAAAGACCCTTTTGATGGAAGTTAATTAAGCCTATCTGTAATCCACGAAGCGATTCAGTGACGTTCACGAGCCCGATCTGAAACCCATAAACTTTTGCCGCTTTATTGTACACTCCGACTTGTACGCCGTAGACATCGGTGTGCGGGCTAATATTCGCAAGCGCAATGGCGAGCCCCACCGTCGACGAAGTAGCTTCATTCCAGTTCAATGCTGCAGCTTGAATTCCGTAAACATTCGTTTTTTGCGTGTTGATGTTAGCCACTGCAGCGAGCTGGAGACCTAGAATCGTTGTGTTGCCTTGAGTCCAGTTAAAGCCCCCGGCAATGCCGGTTCCGACAAAATCTTGTTTCGTTTGGTTGCCAATCAGTCCTAAATCGATCCCATAGACATCGCGGTGACGTCCCCAAAGCACACTTGCTCTTACGCCTGTGACAGAAAAATCCTCAGGGGGAAACTGCAAGGGGGGCAAAATGCTGATCGCGACTGGCGAGAGCGCGCCATGGGCGGTTGGAAGGAAACAGAGAAGTAAGGCTATGACCTGAATATATAAATAGTTTTTCATGCCTCAATTGTAGGAAACATTGAGGCAAAAACAAAGTCACATGTTCGCCTCAGCTCGACGTTGGTCAAGAGAGGGAACGCCCTCCTCTGTCTCACCCTTATTCTTGCCATCTGGACTGAAGTGCTCGACGAGAGCGTTAATTTCCGAGCCTAGAAGTAATACAATCCCTGAAATTTAGAGCCACAGCATCAGAACCACCACCGCTCCAATGCTCCCATAGGTCGCATCATAATTCCCAAAGTTTTCCACATAGTGACGGAAATTTCCTCTGACACCATTCCGACCTAAGCTTGACAGATCACAAACGGTTTCCTGACCACTGCTCTCCTCTCCTTTGGTAAAATAAGAGTCACAGCATCGGCCAAGGAGGGACTGGATGAATCAAGCCACTCTAGAACTGGACGTTCGCCCACACCGGATCAATTGGTACGAACGCACGAAGAGTTTTAAGCACCGTGTTTCAGTTCAGATTGAAACCGACGACTACATTATTAAAACGGCTGAAAATGCTCGAGAGCTTATTAAAGCATTGGAGCTCCGCCATGAGATTTTCATTGAAGAATGGCAGGGTCTTAAGTCTGACTCAGGACTTGATGTTGATGAATACGATTTCATGGGCGACCACCTCCTAATTATTAGCAAAAAAGACAACGAAGTTATTGGCGCCTATCGCCTCCTGTGTTCGCGCTTTACTGAAAGTTTTTATTCTGAGCATGAATTTGAAATGGCCTGCTTCCTTAAGTGGCCAGGCGTGAAACTCGAGTTAGGCCGGGCCTGCATTCGGGCCGATCATCGCACTGGAACAGCCATTGACCTACTCTGGAAAGGCCTTGCCGCGTACATCAAAGTCTCGCGGGCGAGATTTCTTTTCGGTTGCGCGAGCGTGCGGGAGACAAACCCAGAGTCTGTTGCAAGGCTCATGAGATATATTGAATCTCAAGGTGGTTGGAATTTAGAACATCAGGTTTGGCCAACGAGAGAGTATCGCATGCTCGGTTTTTCGCTAGCGATGGCAGAGCCGTTGCTGCCGTCTGAAGCTAAAAAAATGCTCCCTGCTTTGCTTCGAACTTATTTGCACGCCGGGGCTCATGTGTTTGGGTATCCGGCTTTAGATCGTGAATTTCAATGCGTCGACCTGTTTACTGTTCTTGATGTGCAAGGGATGAACGCCAGATTCAGCGAGCGATACTTTGCTGGCCAAGGAGAATTGCGATGATTGGAACTGCGCTGCAGGACACGCAAGTCATTAGGGAAGAGGCCTTACCAGGCACCGCCCGGGATAGCATGATCTCGGGAATAGCAAAAACCTCGGTAATTGTTTTTTTGATGGGATTATTTATCTTGCATTCGTTGTCCTATGAACTGCGCGAGCCAAGAAAATGGCGGCAGCGTCGCCTCCGTGCCCGACTCGCACACAGGTATGCAAAGCTGGCGTTGGGCGTTCTTCGTATCAAAGTTAACGTTAAGAATCACATGGCGAAGAATCCGCATGGGCCTCGACTACTTGTAGGGAATCACCTTTCTTATATCGACGCTCTTTTGCTTGCCGCTCAAAGACCCGTGAACTTCGTTACTTCCGTTGAAGTGCGTGAAACTCCAGGCCTTGGTATTTTGACTGTGCTCGGCGGGTGCCTTTATGTCGAGCGCCGTAGCCGAGCCAATCTTAGCCATGAAGTTCGGGAAATTAGTGATGCGCTCAATCGCGGATTGAGTGTCGTTGTGTTTCCCGAGGCGACAAGCACCAATGGCAGCCAGGTTTTGCGATTTCGCCAACCGCTTTACCGCGCCGCCATCGACAGTGAGCGGGCGGTGCGCCCGTTTTGTATCAACTACCGTTCGATAAGTGGTGAAAGCGTGAACCCGAAAAATAGGGATGTGGTTTGCTGGTATGACAAGATGCCGTTTCTACCGCATTTGTTTACTCTTGCTTCACAGACAAAAATCGAAGTGGACATTCACTGGTTGCATGACATTGAAGCGTATCCAGAAATGACATGTGCCCAGCTAGCTATGGATTCCCATCAGGCTGTAACTGCGGTTTTTGTTCCGCATGGCTGATGTTCTTCGCCCAACTTGAGCTGTACTGTGTTGCCCGGTGCAAGAAATCAATCAAATGCAAATGGCGGCGCATGATCCGGTGATAACGATGGGGTTTTACCGGGTTAAAAGGGCCCCGCAAGCTAAACATTTGCATGGGATTTTTGCGAATCCAAAGCCAAGAGCCCATCTCGAGCGCCCAGGGAATAAATACGCTATCTTGGCTTTCTGATCGTTTTAAGTCGTACAGATAATCCCAAATGTCGCCGTTAATTAAATAAGCGTCACTTTGGCTTTCTACTTTATAAATATGGTGCGGAAAACACCGTCTGAGAAGTCCTCTGATCAATTGGGTTTCTGGATAGTGGGGAAATGGCGCGCTAGTTTTTGCATAGGGAAACCAGAGCCGGTCGCGCATTCCAAAGCCTGAGTGAATGTCGAGGGAAAGGGCGACTTTCGCCGGAAAAACTTCAGCTTTAATAAATTCGACAAGGAGTTCATTTTCTTTTGCCATCGGTGCGTCAGCAGCGCCGCGATACCAAGGTAAGCGGGGGCTAATGCGGTGTCCACCAACGAGGAAATGCGTTTTCTCAAACGCATCCTGAGGAGCGTTACGCATAAGATCGATACCATCGGGATTACTTCGGCATTGGAGACTCATCCCCCCGGGATTGATCAATGGAATAGTGACGAGCCGACATTGAGTTAAGCGCTCACGTAAACTAAAGTCCCATTGGAGCTGACGGACGAACGAAGTGAGGTAATGAACCGCGACATGGGTGCCGACATTCTCTAGTCCATGGACGCCAGCGAAGAGTCCAAAACAAGGCAGCGTAGGGTCATTCGGTCCGAAAACCATTGAATAAACCGGCAGCTCGTTCTCGCGTACGCGAACTGTACCTAAAACTTTCACGCGCGCAAACGCCGCGGCCTCTCGCACCAGACTTTCTAATAATTTTAATTCAGGAAAGCTCACTATGACTAAATCATCACCTAGAGTTGTGGCTTCGTCACTTTAGAAGGTTGGATCGCGAACTTTCTCTTGGCATCGGCTGCAGTTAAGAATTTTGCAAGCGAGGGAATATCAATGGCGCAGTGGCCACCCCACTGGGGGCGCCAGTCGACGTCCATGCCGCGCGCCCTTAAGAGTTCAGCGAATTTTTCATTCGCTTCATATGCGGCGTACTTATCATACATTCCAATTGTAACATAAAACTTGGTCGTCTTCGCGCGATCGAGGTTTCCCCCAAGTTCCAGGGGATTTGCTTTCGCCCAATCCGCCGGTGTCGGGAAGAAGGTATGGACCAATTCAATCGCTTCGTGGACTGCATTCATGACGGTGCGTGCTTTATCATCGCCGTAGTAGTGATACGCACTTGAGTTTCTAACATGTGCATCAACCTCAGAGCGAGGAGCGTAGGGTGAAACTTCAGACATCGGAGCGCAAATAATCGCGGCTTTGGAAAAGAGATCGGTTTTGAGCGCGAGTTGAGCAGAATTGAAGCCACCCATTGAGTCGCCCATAACCATGCGCCGGCCGGTGACACCCTTCAATTGGGCCTCGATCAGCGGCATGATTTTCATCGTAAACGCTTCCAGAAGGCCGCTGAATTCGCTTGAATTTTTATTCGCAAGGACCCATCTGGGCCCAAAGGAAACACTGACTATGATCGGTGGTTTGACATCCTGATTTTTCCACTCTGTTCGCAGCTGGGAAGTAAAAAACCATTCGTCGCCCCACGTGTTCTCACTATTGTCCTTGCCGTGGAGGTAATAGAGGATGTCGTTTGAAGTGCCCCCAGAGGAAAGATAAATGCAGTATCCGCCCGGCATGGCGTTGCCGAATTTGGCGCAAAGACTGGTGAAGTCCCCAGCTGCGGCTACGGAGCTAAATAGGAAGCTGATTAAAAGGCTTGTTACAAATTTCATTGGATTCCCCTCGGCTTTGGCCAAAGCGGGAGTATTGCCAGGGGCCCACGGAAATTCAATTGTTTCTGCGAGCCACCTTCAGTAAAGGTTTGGAAAGCTCAAGTCGCGCGAGGGGACTACCTATGAAAAATCTGGCATTCGTAATTGGGTTGTTGATTTTTGGAATTTCGGCTCATGCAGTTCCTGAAGAGGGGCCTTGGTTTATAACGCCATTTGCCGCCATCGGCGCCAACTCCCAACAAGGGACTAGCATTATTTTCGGCCTCGATGCTGGTTTAAAAATGGATGAGAACTGGAGGGTTGGAATAACGAGTCATTATGGGGCTGGCAACTCTCCGGAAAAAGATCGCGAGTACGGCGCCGGGATCTTCGCGGGCTACGCACTAGCATTAAGTGAAGTGTTCGTCGCACACGCCCGCCAAGAAATCGGTTATTTGGATGTCCGTAATCCCTTTGACCCAGAGCCTGTTACGGGTCCTAAGTATGAATCCGAAAATGGTACCGCGTCGACAACGAGTGTTGGTGTCACCACTTACTTCACTGATCATCTCGCCTTATCTATCGGTTATAGATTTGTCATGGGATTGACGAACTCAGATTTAGGCGACGGTCGCTCTGGTCCAACATTTGGAATTTTATTAGGAATCTGATTGCATGAGAGCTCGCTAAAACAAAAACCTAGCCCTTTCTCCTGTTAACCTTTTTTACACTGCGAGCAGTCTCAGCAGTGGGGAATTTTCAACAGGAGGGGATTGCTTTGAGTGGGAAATTTAACATCTGTAGCGCAGTGGTTACGATAGCGTTCAGTCTGTGCATGGACGCGCATTCACAAAATCGGCAAAGCGGAGACGATTACATCGTCGTTTTAAAAAAAGCGCCAGTGATTAGTTCGCGCCACGTTGTAACGAACATGATGCACAGTCTGGCAGACAAACACCGACTTCAGGTTCGCCGTATATTCTCGGTTGCGGTCAAAGGCGGTGTTTATCAAATGACAGAGGCTCAAGCGCGGCTTATTCGGCGCGATCCGACGGTCGCTTATGTTGAAAAAGATCAGCGCATTTCCATTAACTCGACTCAGAATGGAGTAACGTGGGGCCTAGACCGATTAGATCAGGCAAGTTTGCCACTTAATCAAAGTTATACTTCGCCTGACGGTGGAGCTGTTGTTCACGCCTATATTATTGATACTGGAATTTTGAGTTTGCATTCCGATTTCCAAGGCCGGGCAGCGAGCGGCCGAGACTTGGTCGATGACGATGATGATGCGACGGATTGCAACGGACACGGCACCCACGTCGCGGGAACCGTTGGCGCTAAAACTTACGGCGTTGCGAAGGCTGTGAAACTTCATGGTGTACGCGTGCTCGATTGCGCCGGCTCCGGAACTTACGCCGGAGTAATCGCGGGAATTGAATGGGTCACCGCAAATCACATTAAGCCCGCGGTTGCGAACATGAGCCTTGGCGGACCTCCGAGCCAAGCGGTCAATGATGCGGTTAACGCATCCATCGCTGCGGGCGTTACCTACGTCGTCGCAGCCGGAAATGAGAATGCCGATGCTTGCGGCAGTACTCCTGCCTCAGTGCTGAGCGCCATCACAGTTGGATCGACGACGAACTCAGACGCCAGGTCCTCATTTTCAAACTTTGGCACTTGTGTGGATATCTTCGCTCCCGGAAGTGACATAAAATCGCTCTGGTACACTTCCATTAGCAGCACGAATACAATTAGCGGTACGTCCATGGCAGCGCCGCATGTGGCGGGAGTTGCAGCCCTTTATCTAGCAAAAAATCCTACAGCTTCGCCAGCCCAAGTCGGCACTGCTCTAGCGGCAAATAGTCTTTCGGGAAAAGTGAGCAATCCAGGCGCTGGTTCACCTAACAAACTAGCAAACATTGCTTTTTTAAATGGCGGCGGGGCCGGGCCACCACCAGATGAAGACGATGATTCAGTTTTGCAAAACGGTGAGATGCTCAGAAATCTTTCTGGGCCTTTGAGAAGTGAAGTTCGTTTTACCATTCAGGTTCCACAAGGCAGCCGCAATCTAGTTTTCTCGCTCGAGGGCGGCAGTGGTGATGCGGATATGTATGTAAAGTCAGGGAGTCCACCGACTTTAAATTCTTTCGATTGCCGACCCTACAGAGTCGGCAATCGCGAGACGTGCTCGTTCCCGTTTCCTCCCGCGGGAACCTGGCACATCAGCTTAAGGGGCTATACTCAATATGTTGGGGC
>JAYSTF010000127.1:0-3065 GCA_043720065.1 Pseudobdellovibrionaceae bacterium
GTCGGATTTCCTCCAAAGTGTACCACCCAATTTCCTTGATAGTGTACCAGTCGATTTCCACGAATGTGTACCACCCGATTTCCGGGCATAGTGTACCACCAAATACGTAAAGATTTGGGCCGGCCTTGAGCGCCATGTGATCCTTTTTTGATCAACAAGATCAAGGGAGGATCGAGATGGCAGCAAAGGGGCTGAACGTGAAGGACCGTGAAGAAATCCGCCGATTAAAAGCAATGGGCTTTGGTAAGCGCAAGATCGCGCGCACGCTCGGTGTGCATCGCAACACCGTTTCAAAATATTTTGACGAACTGAAAAGGAGCTCCGTCGCCGCAGCTTCGCCGTTGGTCACGGCGGCGACAAATGTTTTAACGTTTAAGCCTGGCTCCGATGAATCTTGGACCTTCGATGTCGATTGGCAAGCGGTGCGCGATGAAGCCTTAAGTGGTGTGCCAATTAATATTATTTTCGAAGAGTTGGTCGAGCAGAACAAGGTGGCGGTTCAATACCCGGCGTTTTGGAAGCAGCTACAAAGGCGCGCTCCCATGCTGAAGACAACGATGGTGAGGATTTTTGCGCCAGGCTCTGCGGCTGAGATCGACTATTGCGACGGGATCAGAATCGTCGATGTGACGACGGGCGAGATGCTAAAAACGGAGTTCTTTGTTGGCGTGCTTTGCTCGAGTCGTTATACGTTTGCGGAGTTCACGCTGTCGCAAAAGTCTCAAGATTTTTTATCTTCGCACGTGCGCATGCTGGATTTTTTTGGCGGCACGCCGCAAGTTATCTCGCCGGACAATTTAAAGTCTGCGGTAACGAAGGCCCACCGCTACGATCCAGTTTTAAATCCGGCATACACAAAGCTTGCGACGCACTATGCGTTTGCTGTCGTACCGGCGCGAGTGCGGACTCCGCGGGACAAAGCGATTGTCGAGCGAACGATCCAGATTTTTCAGCGCTGGTTTTTTATGCGCGTTAGGAACCGAATATTTACTTCGCTCCTCGAGCTAAACGCGGCTTTAAAAGAGCACTTGGTTTTGTTCAATGAGCGCCGTCACCGGGTGTTCGGAAAATCGCGGGCGGCGATGTTCGAAGCGGAGCGTGAGCACCTGATGCCACTCCCCAAAGACCAATACCAGGTGAGTACGTTTTCCAAGGCAAAGTTATCGCGTGATTGCCATTTAATTTTTGACCGCAACTTTTACTCGGCACCACACTTACTTCGCGGACTTCAACTTGACGTGTGGGCAACGGAAAGCTCCGTTGAGATCTATCATGAGCTTGAGCGGGTGGCTCTACATCCACGTTCAAAAACGACGCACAAATTTAAAACTGATCCCTTGCACTACCCACCGGCACATCAAGCGCACCTAGAGGAGGACGTCGTAAAATCCAAATCCTGGGCTGCTTGCGTTGGCCCTGAGACTTCAAAGTTGATTACTGGGTTGCTGTCAGGCCCCTATCCCTTACGCCAGTTGCGGCGTGCGCAGAGCGTGCTGCAGCTTTCAAACAAGTACTCGAAAGCTTTGCTTGAGCAAGCGGCGCTGGCGGCGAACCGCTTTAATCAGACGAGCTCTGGCTACATCGAGCGAGTGATTAAGCAAAATGCAAAGCCATTTGCGCAGAGAGGAGGCGAGCCAATTAAGCGCGGAGAGAATCCGAATCTTCGCGGATTAGAAAGAATACTTCATTAAATCCGTAAGCATAAACTAAATCTGTGAACTAAAATAATAAAGGACACTTACAAATGATTGAACAGACGAAAACGACGATGGCAGAAATGAAGTGGATGGGCGCCCTAAAGACGCTCGATCAAAGACTTCACGAGGCGACGGCGCATGGCTGGGGTCACGCGGAACTGCTCTCGGCTCTAGTGACCGACGAGAAACTTTACCGCGACGTCTCAAAGGTTCAGCGCCGAGTAAAGGCCGCTACCTTTAGAACGCAAGCAAGCATGGAGCGAATAGATCTTACGGCCAAGCGGACACTGACAAAAACGATGGTTCGCGATCTGATGACGCTCTCGTTTTTAAAAAGCCCAAGAAACGTGATGATCACCGGACCCACCGGGATCGGCAAAACTTATCTTGCCACGGCACTTGGCGAGTACGCCTGTCGGTCCGGCTTTACTTGCAGCTTTATCGGCATCAGCGTGCTGATTGAAAAACTTTTGATGACGAGAGCCGATGGTACCTATTTAAAGTACCGTGACCGACTCATCAAAACTGATTTACTAATCATCGATGATATTGGTCTCAAGCGTTTGCCGTCGGAGATCGTCATTGATCTTCACGATCTTTTGGAAGAACGGCAAATGCGCTCAACCCTGATCACGACGCAGCTGCCACTTAAAAACTGGAAGGAAATTATTGAAGACGAGCTCGCGCTCGACACGATCGTCGATAAGCTTGAAAACGGCACGCTTCACATCAAAATCGAGGGCGATTCGATGAGAAAACGGCCGCGCAATCAACCCGCTCTTGACAACCAATGTGTACCAGTGGAAATTGCCGGCGAATAACCGCCGGCCGTGGCCTTCGACAGGTGGTACACTATCAGGAAATCGCCTGGTACATTAATGGGAAATCCGACACTAAAGTAATAACGAAAGTATTTATAGCCTATGCCACACGTTTTCGGGCATTCCAAAGATCATAATCAGCCTGCATGCGAACCCACATTTCTGCAGTCGCACCTAAGACTTTTTCTAGCACAATTGCAAACTCGGGCGAAATGGCGCGTTTGCCATTCACGATTTCATTGACCTTGCGTGGTGAACATTTGCACTTTTCCGCCAACTGAGATTGGTTGAGCTTCATTTCTTTCATGTAAATTTCATCAAGCACTTGGCCAGGGTGAAGGGGTTTTGAGTTTTTAATCATATTCTATCCTTTGTGATAGTTTTCAATTTTAACATCCGAGAATTCGCCATTTTTAAACTTAAAGGTGATGCACCAAGGAAGTTTAATCGTGACACTCCATTCATCCTTGCGCTCACCTTTTAATTTATGGAGTCGAACGTTCGGCGGTTGACCCTTTATCTTCAAGTCGTTGATCGTCGAGGTACT
>JAYSTF010000128.1:0-24045 GCA_043720065.1 Pseudobdellovibrionaceae bacterium
AATCCTAGGTGCGGTGGGACCATGATTCAACGGGAGCTACAGTGCGCCCATCATGATTCAACTACCCCCGTCGGTCGCATTTAATATGATTCAATTCGATGAACTGCCCATTGGCACGATTATTCAATCAGTTTTAACCGCGCTGTTCGCAGATAGATTAAATTAGACTTGAACGCTGTAAACGCGCCAATTTGCGGCACAAACCAACCCGGTGGTGTTCTGCTTGAGGACCTACCGGCACAAGTCATCACCTACTTGCGTATTTCCAAAGTGGTAATGGTTGAATCCGCCTACCCAAAAGAATTGTCCGCCGATTTTTTGACGAATCGTATTTCTGCGACGATGACAAACTGAAAGATGCTGCACATGCGGCCCAAGGTCAATGTGACCTACGATCAGCCGTATCAGCAAATCCAGAGGAATTATTTTCAGAAGAACGGCTGCTTCTTACTGAATACATCAAAGGCAATGAGGCGCGAATGGCCGATGGCGCGGACAGTGAGGCAAATGCAATTCGAAACCGCGGCTGGATGCCAAAGTTAGAAACTGAGTTCAAGAATGGTGCTGTTTTTGTTGCAGTCGGAGCATCTCATCTTTTCGGAAGGACTGGGATACTCTCACACATGAGGTCGCAAGGCTTTACTATCAAAAGACTGATCAATCAGTAGTGGCCACTACTTCCCAGTAATCGCTTTTCCGATCCGTTTGTTTTCATCGATTACCGTTTGAGGTAGATCCCGAATGCCACGATGATCTGGTGAATCCAAGCCTCCTGCCCAAATGTAACCGATGATTCCGATAACTTCAGGATCAGACTTGGCCAGTTCGAAATAATGAAAATTTACTTTAGCCATAGCTTCTTGCGGATATCCGGCCTGACCGTAAAGTGGAAACCACTGGATCTAATTCTGCATAGAAAATACCAAGCCAAGTGGGCTCATCGGCCGGGTACAATGCCGCAATATATTCAGGAGTAAGAACACTCCGATTGAGGTTCAAAAACCGATTCCACCGATTTGCATGGTCGGCGTAAAGATCATAATTCACTCCGCTTCCGCCAGCTGTGCCCGAACCCTTTAGCTCATAAAAGAGACCATGAAAATCAAGTACGCTTTTTAGGCCGTGAGCCTTCAAATGTTCAAGGCGGGCGCGAAGGTCATCCGTTGGACCATAAACACAAACGTGAGCGATGTTCGAAAAGCTCGATACTTCGTCGGCGTAGTTTGTTTTTGTAGAAGCATCGTGGGGATCATCTAATCCGCAGTCAATTCCTACATAGCCAAAATACTTTAAGTGAGAGGTGCCTTCGCTAACATTCTGATTACCCGAGGACGGGTCCGAAGAGTTGGAGCAATTGATAAAGGCTGCCAGAAGGAGGCCAACGGAAAGTGCAAGCAAGATTTTCGGAAGCCTTTTTCCCATATTTAATGATATCTATAAAGTGGAACGAACCGACAGGTTTATTATGGATGCGATTAACCGCAGTCTCAAAATGGTCCAGGTACAGGAGTCGCCCTATTGCGACTTCAAACACGCTTCTAGCTGTTCGAGAATGTAAGCGATCTTTGGTTGATCGATGCCCGGATGTACGCCGAGCCAGAACGTGCGGTTCATGATTTGATCTGTGTTTTCAAGAGATCCAGAAATTCGGTAGTCGACGTTTTTGTAAGCGGGTTGGCGCGTGAGATTGCCGGCGAATAAAAGGCGTGTGCCGATTTTGCGGCTTTCTAAATCTGAAACTAGTTTTCGACGATTGATTCCTGGAGCCACGTGCATAGGAAAGCCAAACCAGCTCGGTTTAGTTTTCGCCGTGGCCACCACTGGTAGCAAACGATCTTTAAGCAACGGTGAGGATTGAATGCCGTCGTACAGTGCCTGCCAGTTTTCGCGACGGGTCTGGATGAATCCAGGCGCTTTTTCCAGCTGAGTCAGCCCTATCGCCGCCTGCATATCCGTGACCTTCAAATTAAAACCGATTTGCGAATAGATGTATTTATGATCGTATCCTTCGGGCAAATCCCCGAGCTGCCATTCGAAGCGTTTGCCGCAGGTGTTGTCTTTGCCTGGATCGCACCAGCAATCGCGGCCCCAGTCGCGCAGCCCTTCAGCAATTTTCCTTAAGCGGGGATTTTTGCTGATCACAGCACCCCCTTCACCCATCGTGATGTGATGGGCCGGGTAAAAGCTTACCGTGGCATAATCAGCAAACGAACCCACGGGCTTGTCGCCTTCGGCCGTTTCAATTTCACTGCCAAGGGCATCGCAACAGTCTTCAACTAGAAACAAACCCTTTTCACGGCACCACTCAGCCAATAAATCAGCGCGGTAAGGATTCCCTAACGTGTGCGCCAAAACTACTGCACGCGTCTTATTGGTCAAAGCCGATTGGATGCTTTCGATAGAAGCGTTTAGTGTCTCAAGTTCCACATCCACGAACACAGGGATTAAACCATTTTGTACGATTGGGTTTACGGTCGTCGGAAAACCTGCCGCCACTGTGATCACTTCATCGCCGGCGCGAAGCCTAGCGGGCTTCACATCCGTGAGTAGCGGCGAACAAAGGCTAGAAACCGCCAGCAGATTAGCGCTAGAACCTGAATTGACCAAGAGTCCCGGGGTGCGGCGACCGAAAAATCCAACGATCCTATTTTCGAAATCTTTTGCGAATCGACCGGTCGTTAGCCACATGTCCAACGCCGAATCAATCAGTGCAGTTAGATCATGTTGATCCAAACTCTTCGCCGTGACGGGGATGTAGGTTTCACCCGGAATGAATTTAGGCTTTGGGAAATTATTTTGAAAATAACTGACAGCCGCAGCTCTAACGGACTCGCGGTCGGCTCCATCGCTCACAGTTCACTCACCCATGGAGCTTTGCCGGCTTCCCATAAGGACTCAAGCAGGTTTTTATCGCGAAGCGTGTCCATGGGCTGCCAGAAGCCATCGTGGTTGTAAACCTTCAGTTCACCGGCCTTAGCCAAATCAGCCAAAGGTTGGCGCTCGAGAATACATTCGGGCTCTGGGCTTAGATACTTGCGAAAGCCGCGATTGAAAAAGAAGAACCCACCATTAATGATTCCCTCTGTGCCCTGGGGTTTTTCAGAAAAACTGGTGACGCTTCCCTCAGTATTTAACTCAAGTTCGCCAAACCGCGCTTGCGGCCGGACGCCGAGCACCGTGCCAGTGCGCCCATGCTCTAAGTGATAATTTAATTCTTTGGCTAAATTCACATCGGATAGTCCATCACCATAGGTGAGGGCGAAATTGTCGATCGGCTCGGCGCGGTCTATTTCATCAAACGCTCTCGCGACGCGCGCTCCGGTCATCACATTGTCGCCGGTGTCGAGAATCCGGATACGCCAACGCTCTTGCTCTTCGTTTTTCCCGAAAACACCATATGGCTGGGAGATTGATCGGCGATGATCCAACTCCATGTGGTTGACGCGAGCTTCGTAAGTCAAAAAATACTGTTTAATGTCCCAAGATCGATACCCGGCACAGATAACAAAATCATCAAAGCCAAAGGCGTAAAATCTTCGCATGATGTGAATGAGGATCGGCAAGTGACCGATCTCCACCATTGGCTTTGGCTTAGCGATTGTTTCTTCCGAGAGACGAGTTCCCATGCCCCCGGCTAAAATAAAAACAGGGACATTGCTTTTAGAATTTTTCATAAACTCACAAATCCGATGTGCGTAGAGAAGAGACTAAAACAAAATTATTGTTTTCCGGCACTGCAACGTGCTCTTGGCTGCTGAGAACAGGAAGCCCACCTTTTTCCACCGAAATTTTCTTTAGCCGCGGCAACAGTCGTAAAACATCAAATACGTACTTCACGCGCGCCGTTTTTCCGATGGCCGCATAGTTCTTATACCGTTTGTAAATCGGCACAGCCAAAAGTCGCGCTTTTAGGACGCCGGCCGCAAACAACAAATGTCCGTCAATGTGCATGGTCGAAGTAATGTTTTTAAAATTGATACGCTCTAAAAACCTGCGCCGATACATCACCATTCCAGAGTGCCACTCTTTACGCCAATAACCGGTAATCCAACTCTCAAGAAAACTTAAAGTTTTGATCGTGATGTACGAGGTCCACGGCGTTTCGTCTTTTGACCAATAGGCCCGCCAAGAGCGGAAGCCATAAACGACATCGTAGTCTTCGTTTGCGTGCGCCCAAAATTTCTTGATTTGCTTGGGGTCGTACTGCCCGTCTCCGTGGAGCATCAACACCCACTCATAAGTTGAATGCTCAAGCATCAACCAATAAGCCAGCTTCTGCGAACCCGAGTAGCCACGATTTTCCGTTGGCTGAATGATCATGACCTCTTGTGGCCATCGACCCTCCGCATTCCCCTGTTGCAAAAGTTCAACGGTGTGATCACTGCTTTTATTATCAATGACAAGAACGTCCGCCTGCTCCCATAAATAAGGCTCCATTTCATCCAAAAGAGCCAACGTGCGCGGGGCGCAGTTATAGGTCGGAACGTAAATCAAAATGCGCTTGTTGGATTCGAGCAAAAGGTCACCCTTCTTTTAAAATGGCGAAGCGAACTCATCCAAAGGTACGAAAGTTTTGTCCCTTGAAGAAATTATTGCGTCGCATACCGGCCAGTCAACATTAATGCTGTCCCATAAAATCCCGGTATCGTGGCTAGCCTGATATTCCGAGGTGACTAAATAAAGCAATGTGGCTGGCTCCCTCGAGGTTACACAGAACCCGTGGGCGAAGCCCTTTGGTAAAAACACGCCCTCGCCAGCCTTAAGCTCAACCCCTTTGGCCTTCTGAAAACTAGAGCTAGATCGTCTTAGATCAAGGCCCACATCAAAAACGCCGCCCGACAAAACAAAAACTAGCTTGTCATGCTCATGGGGCGGCAATTGAAAATGGAGCCCACGAACCACGCCCGGAAGGCTCGTGGACGCGTATTGCTCCTTCCATTGGGTTGGCCAACCTAATTTCGCGAACTCACTGCTCTGAAAAAATTTCGCGAAATTCCCGCGGTGATCCTGCTGAGTCTTAATACGAAAAAAACTACTGCCACTGAATTGATCGATGATCTCAATCATTCATCAGCTCTTTCAAACCTTGAGTTAGCGTTACTTTTGGCTCCCACCCAGGAACCCAACTGCCCCCGGCCCACGCTTTCATCACTTCCCTTTTGCGGTAAGGTCTTTCGCCCCATCCCACATTCAATTTCCGACCTGAGACTTCACTAAATAACATTACTAGATTTTTAAGAGAAATCGGCTTTCCCGATGAAACTTTGTAAGTTTCCTGCGTTTTGATCTCATTCAAGCGACCTAAGGTTAAAACAAAAGCCGAAACCACGTCAGAAACGTGCACGAGATCAATCTCTTGGTCACCTGGCGAGAGGGACAAACGCTCGCTGCTGGCGCCACACTTCTTCAAACCAGAAATCAATTTCCCGCGTCGGTCCTTAAGCCCATAGGAGTCCGTCAAATGAAGATGAACCACTTTGAAGGCATGGGCTTCGACATAAAACCGAATGAGATCTTCAAACGCTTGTTTGGTGGCCGCGTAAAGACTCACAGGGTTATAGTCTTCATTCATGAAATGCTGCCAAGCAGTCCCCGTGTTTATTAAACTCTTACAGTTTGACTCTTTCATCGCCTCCAAGAGCAAACTCGGGAAAACAATATTGCTTTGGATTAGTGGCGCCACGTCACTGCTCTTGTGCTCCGCTATGAAGAGTGAGGCTAAATGGATAACGACATCGGGCTTAAAATCTTGCAGCCCCTTCGTCAAACTCTCAAGGCTGCCATCAAAAACCAAGGGACGAATTTTCTGTGATTCAAGATTTTCCAGGCGCGACGTCGGTCGATGGATGAAGAAAAGTTCGTGACCTTGTTGAAGTAAAGTCTTGCTCAGCCAACCACCGATGAATCCGGTTCCGCCGGTCAGTGCGATTTTCAAACGCTCTCAGTCCCGCAGAATTTTTTTAAATGCTCTTCCATTAGGCCACGAGCCGATTCACCTTCACTTTGCCGCTTGTACCATTCAAATGAAAAATCCACGGCCTTGGCCCAATTCCATCGCGGCTGCCAACTCAAGCGGTGGCGCGCAAGGCTTGAGTCTATCGCCAGATAAGTGGCTTCCTCAAACGGTGGCGGATCCACCTGCCACTCAAGCTTTGGAAAAAACCGTTTCGCTGAATGAACCATCTCCAGCACTGGTCGCTCAGATTCAGTATTGGGTCCAAAGTTCCAACCTTGAGCAAAATCACCACCACTGGATGTCGATAACTTTTCTGCCACTGTCAAATACCCACTTAAAGGATCCAAAACGTGTTGCCACGGGCGCGTCGCCCCAGGTCGACGCAATAAAAGCGTCTCCTTATTCATGGCCGCCCGAACAATATCTGGCACAATCCGATGAGCCGCCCAATCCCCGCCACCAATAACATTGCCCGCGCGCACCGACGCCACCTTGATACCTTCCTTTTCAAGAAAGGATTTACGATAAGAGTGAGTCAAAATTTCGGTGCAGGCTTTAGAGGAGCTGTAGATATCATTGCCACCCAATGGATCAGTTTCACGGTACGGCCAAGCCCAAGATTTATTTTCGTAGCACTTGTCGGATGTCACGATAACGACCGTCTCAACGGAACCCGACTGGCGCGCAGCTTCCAGCACATTCAACGTTCCCATTACATTCGTCGCGTAAGTGCCAGATGGATCTGTATAGGAATCTGCGACAATAGCTTGTGCGGCCAAATGAAACAAAATCTGTGGCTTAAATTTTTTTACCGCTCCGATGATTTTCTCGGCGTCGCGGATATCCCCTTCAATATGCTGGATCTGCTCCCCAAGGGCCGCATCGGCAAACAGACTTCGAGGAGTTTGTGGGGGGAGGGCAAAGCCTGCGGTACTTACGTTCATTTGGTGTAGCCAACAGGTCAGCCAGGATCCTTTAAATCCCGTGTGACCTGTGACTAGAACCCGTTTCGCATGCCAAAAACTTTCATTCATCACGTCATAAGTAATTAACATCACAACAATTGTCGACATTTTTTAAGACAGACCCTATACCTGCTGCGGATGTTGAAATCTAAAGGCTTTTGGGCCCTATTCTTTTTCTGCTTTTTAATAATTCTGACTCGCGTTCTTTTGGTGCCCATCGACGACATAAAAGGTGGCCGGACATTCTGGCGCGGCGATGATTACTCTGAAAAAGGTTCGGTATCGGCCAGTCATTATTGGCATGACTACGGGTACTGGGAAACTAAGTTTCGGCCGATGTACGGCTACGTCCAGGGCGATAAAGCTTCAGCCAGCGCCTATCTCCATTATCCGCCAATTGCTGACCTAATAACTTCCGTTTACATCGGGATTTTTGGCAGTGATTTGCGGGTGGCGCGAATTCCGCCGATGGTGCTCAGTCTTATTTTTATGATTGTGCTAGCGCTCCTGCTGCAGTTTCTTTTTAAAGATCCAAAACTTGCACTTTTGTCTCTGCTACTCACGTTGCCTGCCAATTATTTTCTGGCTTGGGCGGACAATCTTTATAGCCATATGCTATCGGAGTTTTCTAAAGTCGCATTCGTTGCCGTCTTGTATTTGCATTACAATGGTAAGAAAACTTGGGGCCCGATTTTGCCCTTAGCCTTAGCGTCTGTTTTGCTCGCCAATATTTCCCTTCATCTTATCGTTTATTGTGCCTTCACGGCCGTTGGTTTTTCGATGTTCTACCGCACTGGAATTAAACGCATTTTTGCGCTTGAGAATATCCTACTTGGCGCGGGATTTGTCTCAGGGCTTGCGCTCCACGTGTATTTGAATCGGCTTTATCTGGGATCCTGGGAGGCGACGCTCGCGGATATTCGCTCCATTTTCCATGTGCGTGGAGTATTGCCACTGGCTGAAAAACTGGAGTTGCCGTGGACTGCGGTTAATCGAATTGAACGCTATTTTCTCATTCCTGGTTGGGCCCTTTTAGTTTTCTTCGTTTATTTTTTAAAATCAACCGTCGCCAGGCCTGATTTACAAAAATTAAGCTGGATTCTTCTGGTGTCTGGCTTGGCGTGGTACGCAGTCATGCCTCAGCACGCTTCCGTTCACTCCTACATGACCCGCGAGATGGGTCTATTTATTTTGTTGGTTTCAGGAATTGGCGTTTCTGCCTATGCTGCCAATGTGAAAGCTAAGTGGAAGCTTTGGGGCTGGCCGCTTAAAAGTCTCAACGTTTTGTTCTTGGTGTATGTCGTCGCTATGGCCATAACTCAACAAGTTTTGCCGATGTGGTTAAAACATGGCCTTAGTCGGTGGTTTACCTAAAGTGCTTCGCAGCCACGCTCGGTGATTTCATAGGGGCTACTGCAAGCTTCGCAAGTCACTTTGCCTTTATTATTAAGTCGAACGCCGCATCGGCACATCCACCCTTGAGGCCGGGCTGGGTTCCCAGCCCAAAGAGCATAAGGCGGTACAGTTTTTGTGACAACGGCCCCTGCGCCGATAAAACAATATTGCCCTAATTCAATGCCACAAAGAATAGTTGCATTAGCGCCAATAGAAGCTCCTCGTCGTACGACGGTACGTTTGTATTCCGATTTTCTGAGCACGGCACTACGAGGATTGATGACATTGGTAAACACCATACTAGGTCCGCAAAAAACATCGTCTTCTAAGGTGACTGAGTCATAAATAGAAACATTGTTCTGAATTTTAACGTTGTTTCCGATCTGCACATCATTGCCCACAAAAACATTTTGGCCCAAAGAGCATTTTTCACCAATTTGGGCGCCGGCGCAAACATGAACCCAATGCCAAACCCGAGTGCCGTCACCGATTGTGGCGCCCTCATCGATGATTGCCGAAGCGTGAATTGAAACTTTATTCATCTTTAAAAATCTCCCCTGGGGAGTGGTAGGTGCACAGTCTTATCCGAATTTGCCGATTGATAAATCGCGGTCAAAAGTTCCAGGGATTTAAGCCCCTCATACCCATCCGCAGTCGCTTGGCCTGTGCCACGCAAAACACGAAGGACGTTGGCGTAAAAGAGCGGATGTCCTACACCGTAAACGCTCAAGGTTTCGTAGGTAGCTTCTTTGACCTTTTCATCCATTGGATCTGGCTTAGCGAACTCCCAATGTTGAATCTCATTAACTGCTAAGCCGCCGAGCCGAACGGTACCGGTCTCACCAAGAACTGTAATCGACCCTTCTAAATTTTTTGCATAAGTCAGCATAGTAACATTCATTGAACCAAGAGTTCCATTCGCCCACTTAAGCGTCGCCACTCCAGTGTCTTCAGCCTCAATTTTACGCGCTAAGGTTCCCGTGATCGCATGCACTTTTTCAACAGGACCAAAGAGCCATGTCAGCAGATCGACGTAATGGCTCGCCTGATTCATGAAGGCACCCCCGTCTAGCGCCCAAGTGCCGCGCCATGGCGACTGATCATAATAAGATTGTGGGCGAGTCCAAAACACATTGGCCGTCACCATAAAGATCCGTCCGAATCGTCCTTTATCAAGCGCGCTTTTCAAAAGTTGAAGAGTGGGGTTCAAGCGATTTTGTTTTACGACAAACAAGGATTTATTTTGTTCTTGCGCCACACGCACCATTCTTAAACCGTCTTCCCACTTGGTCGCCATCGGCTTTTCCACGATGACATGTTTTCCGGCTTTGAGTGCTTGAATCGCTTGCTCTGCATGAAGCCCGCTCGGCGTGCAAAGGCTAACGACGTCAATGCTGTCATCACGAAGTAAGGATTCCAGCGAAGAGTGCGTTGGTGCTTTCGTCTCTGCTGCGACCTCCTTTAAGTGAATCGGGTTAGTGTCACAGATTCCAACTAACTCCGTGTCGTGTGAAAGTTGGTTCAATGACAAAAAATGGTTTCTTGAAATGCGGCCGCAGCCAACCAAACCAAAGCGAATTTTGGCCATCACGCCCTCACGATATGAGGGGACGGATCTAGGTAACGCCCCCGCGTGTCCACGATCAAAGCAGAGTATTCGCGGATCATCTGATAATCGAAATCGTCATGGTCCGTCGCCAAAAGTACGCAATCAAATGATTTCAGCATTTCAGGAGAGAGCGCTTGGCTACTTAAATCAAAATTATGCTCGCGCATTTTCGGGAACTTCGGCACCAAGGGATCACAGTAAGAGATTAATGCCTTTTGCTCTCTTAAAATCTCCATCAACTCCACCGATGGCGATTCCCGCATATCATCGATGTTTTTCTTATAAGCGATTCCCAAAACCAATATTTTAGAGTTCTTCAGCGGCTTACCCCGCTCGTTAAGTGCAGAGACCATCTTGCCGACCACCCATTGGGGCATGTTGGCGTTAACTTCTCCGGCAAGCTCTATGAACCGGGTATGCACATTATATTCCCGCGCTTTCCAAGTCAGGTAAAACGGATCGATCGGGATGCAGTGTCCCCCTAAGCCTGGGCCAGGATAAAAAGCAGTAAATCCAAAAGGTTTAGTCGCGGCCGCCCGGATCACTTCGTGGATGTCGATAGCCATACGATCGGCGACGATCTTCATTTCGTTAACCAAGCCGATGTTCACGGCGCGATGAATGTTTTCCAAAAGCTTAGTCATCTCAGCTGCGCGGGTAGAGCTAACCGGCACGATTTGGTCGATGGCTTGGGCGTAAAAAGCCACGCCGACTTCTAAACAAGCTGCAGTTACCCCACCGACGATTTTGGGAATGGTTTTGGTGGTAAAGCAGGGGTTGCCAGGGTCTTCGCGCTCAGGACTAAACACCAAGAAAATATTCTTACCCACAATGAAGCCGGCCTTTTCGATCCGAGGTTTTAGCTCCTCATCTGTCGTGCCGGGATAAGTGGTGCTCTCTAGCGATACCAGCTGACCCTCACGCATATGTGGAATCAAGGACTCTGTAGTCTTAACGACGTATGACAGATCGGGTTCCCGGTGGCGATCCAGTGGTGTCGGGACGCAAATAATTAAAGCATCGGCAGCATTGGCCAAACTGAAATCCGTCGATGCCTTAAATCCTTTGCTCGTTAGTTGGCGAATCTCTCTGGCCGGGATGTGTTTGATGTAACTTTGGCCAGCGCTTAGCTTTTGGATTTTCTCTTCGTCAATGTCGAGCCCGATCACTTTAAATCCCGCATCGGCAAACCGAAGCGCCAAGGGCAGGCCAACATAGCCAAGGCCTGCGATGCACACAGTGGCTTCTTTACTTTTAAACCGACGAATTACGTCTTCTTGAATACGAAGGTCTGGTTGCGTCATTGGACTGTTACACCCTTTAGACCTCTGTTCCGTCAAATACGAATATGCGGCTTAACGCGTCAACCGCTGACTCCGATAGCGAATACTCCCCATTATCTCTCGGTAATGAAAACAGTGATTATCGGTGCCGGCATTGTCGGTCTCAGCATCGCGCGTGAGCTTGTTTTGCGTGGCCATAAAGACGTAACCGTTCTTGAGAAGGAACCGGCATTAGGCGCTCATTCGAGCGGCCGCAACAGTGGTGTGGTTCATGCGGGCATCTACTACCCTCCTGGATCCCGCAAAGCCCTTTTTTCTGTGGATGGGCATCGCCGCCTCCTTGAATTTTGTCGCGAAAAAAACCTGCCCCATGAAATCTGCGGCAAAGTCATCGTCGCCATGCGAGAAGAACTAGTTCCCCAGTTGGATGTTTTAGAAAAACGCGCCACCGACAACGGCGTTCGCATTGAAAGGATCACTTTAAGTCGCCTCAAAGAGTTGGAGCCGGAAGCCCATTCTTTTGATTCGGCTCTCTGGTCGCCCAACACGGCAATCATCGATTCCAAAGCGGTGCTAGCCGCCCTGCAAACCGAAATTGAGAGCCACGGCGGCTCTATCGTTTTTGGCGAACAGGTCACTCGCATTGATACGGACCACAACTCGATTCACACTCCTAAGCGCGAGCTAAAATACGAATTTTTGATCAACGCCGCGGGTCTTCACGCAGACAAGATCGCGCATCAAATGGGAATTGGCCTGGACTATCGGATTCTGCCATTTAAAGGAATTTACTACGGCACCGACGAGGCCTACTCAAAGCGAATCCGCGGATTGATTTACCCAACGCCCGATTTAAATATGCCTTTCTTAGGTGTACATGTGACGAAAACCCTGGCGGGCAAAGTGCTTCTTGGGCCAACCGCGATCCCGGCGTTTGGCCGCGAAAACTATGGCTTCTTTAGCGGGCTCGACATTCGTGAAAGTCCTAAAATCACCGCGAATTTGATGGGCCTTATGTGGCGCAATCCAGATAATTTCAGGAATTATGTCACTGAAGAATTCTCGCGATATTTCCCAAAAAATTTCTACCTAGAGGCAAAGCGCCTAACCCCAAGTTTGATGCCAGCGGATGTTAAGACTGTCGCCAAAGTGGGTATCCGAGCGCAGCTTTATCACCGCACCAAAGGCCGCCTCGAGATGGATTTCAACATTGAAAAGGGCCAAAACTCCATCCACGTGCTTAACGCGGTCTCGCCGGCCTTCACATGCGGGCTTTCTTTCGCGACCTATGTAGTGGACCAGATGGGCTAATCCAGGTTTTTTCTGTACTTTCCTCTGAGGTCCGGATTAAATCTTGTCCTTGAACAACATTACCAACGTTTCACAGGAGCCCATCTAATGAAGGTCGATTGCTTAATTCTCAATCCCTCCGCCTTGTCACAGATTTACCAATCATTAAGCAATGACTTAGCTGCGATCGAACCACCCATCTGGGCCGCCTTAATTGCCAACCACCTGCGCGCTAAAGGTAAATCCATTTCGTTGGTCGATTGCGAAGGTGAAGGTTTAACCGTTCAAGACACCATCTCCCGCGTGGCTGATATTGAACCTAAACTCACTGTGATCGTGGTTTATGGACAACAGCCATCAGCTTCGACACAAAACATGTACGCCGCCAGTCTCTTGTGCACAGCTTTAAAAGAGCATTACCCAGAACGAAAAGTGCTTTTAGTTGGTGGTCATGTTTCCGCACTTCCTGAGAGAACTTTAAAAGAAGAAGCCGCCGACTTTGTTTGCCGCGGTGAAGGCCCTGACACCATCATGGCCCTACTTGGCATGAGCAACCTTGGTGATTCTTCTCACTACAAAAAAATCCCGGGCCTTTGGTGGCGTGAAAATGGCATTCCTGTTTCAGGTCCTCCCGGCGTCACCATCCCTCAAGCCAATTTGCCCACGGAACTGCCCGGCATGGCGTGGGATCTTTTGCCAATGAAGAACTATCGCGCCCACAACTGGCATTGCTTTGATCATATCAACGAGCGCCAACCTTATGCTTCGCTCTACACAAGCTTAGGCTGCCCATTCAAGTGCACCTTCTGCTGCATCAATGCACCTTACGGCGGCTCATCCTTCCGTTACTGGGCCCCTGAATTCATGATCACCGAATTCGATAAGTTGGCGAACGTCTACGGCGTAAAGAACGTTAAAATCGCTGATGAAATGTTCGTCCTCAAAAAAGATCACTTTTTAAAACTTTGCCAGCTTTTGATTGAGCGCAATCACGGATTCAACATCTGGGCTTATTCACGCATTGATACTGTTAAACCTGAGTACCTCGACACTTTGAAAAAGGCCGGTGTGAACTGGCTAGCTCTAGGCATCGAGTCAGGCAGTAAATATGTCCGCGATGGCGTATCCAAAGGCCGCTTCGATGGCCATGACATCAGCGAGATCGTTCGCCAAATTAAAGACGCCGGCATCCACGTTATCGGCAATTATATTTTTGGTCTCCCCGACGACGACTTCACCACAATGCAGGAAACGTTGGACCTCTCGCTCGAACTCAATTGTGAAATGAGCAATTTCTACTCAGCCATGGCTTACCCTGGCTCTAAGCTCTACACAATTGCCCTCGAGCGCAACTGGCCTCTCCCCCAAACCTGGCTTGGCTTCTCGCAACACGCCAAAGACTCTTTGCCAATGCCGACCGAAAAAATCTCCGCTGGCGAAGTTTTAGGTTTCAGAGACTGGGCCTTCTACCAATTCTTCAAAAATCCCGCTTACCTCAACATGGTCAAAGCCAAGTTCGGCCAAGCCACCCACGACCACGTCGTGGACATGTGCAAGCACTCCTTAAGCCGCACTCACGCCATTCCTTATCAACCGAATGGCGCGAAAGCTTCCCAGATCCGTGCGTAGTTAATCCGAAAAAAACTAGGCCCATGAAAGTGGGCCAGCTTTCGAGATATATTGAGGACCTTATGAAGTCGTGGACTCGGAGCGCAGTCGAAGTAATCAGACAGATTTTTCCACTTTATTTCCTGATCTTCATTGTTAATACAATTCCCTATATTGCCTCTTTAGTGCTCCCGTTTGCCCAGTCTGATCACTTACGCATTTTTCGCTTTGGACTTGGTTGGAATCTTCGCTTTTCCGATTGCAAAGAGGCCAATGAGCTTTTTTATGCCCAGACTGGTCGCCCATTAGTTTGGCTTGGTGAGTGCATAGAACACTCGATTTTAAATACAATTGATGAGCTCTGGATATTCAGACTGATCTCTTTAGCCTGCTTCTCGGGAGCGTCTTACATTTTGTTTCGCCGATTTCAATCCCTGGGGTGGGATGACTGGGTTGCATTTCTCGCCGCCACTGTTGCGATTTCTGTACCCGGTGCGAATTTCATGATCACTCAGGGTGGCGCAGCAACCATGATGCTTTTGATGATGCCGGTGACGTTCTGGGCAGCGGGATTTTTTTTAGATCAGCATGGGAAGCTTGAGCAGGAACGACTTTCTAAGTGGTCATTGGCTCCGGCCACGCTCGTATTTTTCGCGATCCTATTTTTGTCTTTGTCCACTTATCCAGCGTTTGCATTATGTGTTGTTATTATACCGTTGTTGGAGATTTTGGCTAGCCCGCCAGGGCGCGTTAAGAATGCCCATATCAAATGCCTCCGCTTTTTAGGCGTTACCGTTACTACAATACTTGTTTATTACGCCTTTTATAGCAAATATGCTCTCTGGAAATACGGCAAGCTTCTAGTGCTTGATCAGCCCTACAAATTCAAGTTAAACGGCGCCGGGAGAGTTTTCGACAAGGCTTTTGAGCTCTTAACAAGGTATATCCCGGACTCACTTAATCTTTGGCTTTTCTATCGCAACCACTGGATTGAGTCACTTGTCGGAACTGTTATTATTGGGGCTTTAGTTGCGCATTTATTTTCTCGTCAAGAGCGGCAGGTGGTATGGAGGCGCCTCGTATGGGTCTTGGTTTTTGCGACTCTTGCAGTTGCGCCTTGGTTATTTAGCCGCGTGCCACTGGGTGCGGATGCATATCGGTACTTTTATGCATTTCGCTGCGTTTTCGCGCTGATCTTTATCGTGTCAACCTACAGATTGGCGAGCAAAGTTCATTTCTTTACAGCCCGCCCCGTCGCGATGCGAGGTTTATTTCTAACAATAGCTGTCTTCGCAGCGGGATCTTTAGGATTTGTTTTGACTAAGGATGTAGCCAATCAATCTTCTGAGTTCTTAATTATGAGGTCAATGACTCAGAAAGCGTTAATGAAGACGCCTTCGCCCCAACAGTTTCATTTTATTCTTCCTAGAAACAGAATCATTGATAACGGGACCAACTGGCGCGGTGAAGCTGAACTGAGCTCAGTTACTGTTCCTCAAGATGTGAGATTTTTGTTTACTGCTGTACTTAAAGATCTATTCGGTGAAAAGAGTGCCTTATTCCACCTCCTAAATTGTGAAGGGGATGTCGCCTGCGATGGACCATCGAGCCAAGTCGAGCGGGCTTTAGCCGAGAAGGCCTCGAGCCGCGGCCAACAACTATTCAAGTTCTCTGTTTCCGGCCCCGACCAAAGATTGCCGGACGAACTTAAGGATGGCATTGTCGTGATTGATTTGAATCAGTTCTCTTGGTCGGATGAAATTCGTTTTTAGTAGGCCCGCACTTATTTTCAGATTTGCTAAGTGGACCAATGAGCAAACCTAAGGCGTTTCCGGTGGTAGCGTCTCACCTGCCGATCACATCAATGAGTTTTCTATCAGCACCAGAAAATATAAACACCTTGTTGTTTACAATATCCGAGACAGCGATATCATCTCTCGCGTCGCCATCATAATCCCCTAGGCCCGCAAAGATCACTTTGTCATTTCTGCTGGAGAAAACGTAAAACCAACACGCCCCCCGCCGCGGCGAGCTGATAACCAAATTTTAAATAAGCTGTGCCACCATGGATTGAAAATAAAAGGCTCCGATCATGTCCCGAAAAAACATCGACCCGCCTCTCCATGGTCAACGGTGCAATCCCCGAGAATGGAGCACCCACGGCCAGGTCCTCATAACCGTCTTGATTGATATCTCCAATTATAACCATTCCTGTGCCACGACCATTGGTAAATAGATCGCTGTTGTATCCTGATGGAGATTGAGTGCCCCACTTGGAAAAAAACAAATTACTTTTATTTAATGCTGAAGAAGAGATGTGTGAGGTCTCGGTTGGCTCACCGGAGTTATCATCAGATTCTGGCGCTTCACAGCTCGAACTTCGGCTAGAGCAGCCAGCCTGACCCATATCTTTGCAACCCACTAAAAACCAGAGATACAGATATATAAAATTTAATAGCGATCTCGCCGCATACGTCCTCTGTGGGCCGGATTAAGCTCCCCTTTTGTCTTATCGCCATTTCCTAGTCCAAAGTCGATGGCGTAAACATTAGAAATTTCAAATATTTATACTCTTTTTTGGTTGCGAACCTCACAACATGTCGCTTATTAAGACTGCATTTTCCAGGTGGACTTTTCCCTTTATCGGTTGACTGCCTACGGCCCGAAAGCCACATTGGGCGGATGAAAAAAACCGCATGGCTTTCCATGGATAATCAAGGCAAACAGGCTCGCATGACCCGTACCCTTGTGGTTTTGACCTTGAATGAGGTTAAAGGGGTTCAGGTTATTCTGCCCCAAATCGACCGTTCTTGGTTCGATCAAATCCTCATTGTCGACGGCGGCTCCAAAGACGGAACGATTGAGTGGTGTCAAAAAAATGATTTTGATGTTTACGTTCAAAAGAAAAAAGGAATTCGCCACGCCTATTTGGAAACTCTTCCGCTTCTTAAAGGTGACGTCATTCTAACGATCAGTCCTGATGGCAATTGTCCTGTGGATCGCATCCCGGAACTCATCCACAAGATCGAAGAAGGATATGATTTGGTGATAGGTTCCCGTTATCTTGGGACTAAAAGCGAAGATGACGACCTGGTGACGGGGTTTGGGAACTGGCTGTTTACGAGAACTGTCAATTGGCTTCACGGCGGCAAATTCACGGATGCCATGGTTATTTATCGGGCTTTTCGCAAAAACCTGATCTTTGAACTCGATCTGGACAAGGAAGAATCTTATTTAATTCCTGAGAAGCTTTTCGGTACAGTTATCAGTTGGGAGCCGCTGATGTCGGTCCGAGCCGCCAAAGCCAAGAAACGCATCGCAGAAGTGGGCGTTGGCGAGCCACCCCGCATTGGGGGTGAGAGAAAGCTGCAGATCTTTCGATGGGGTGGCGCCTATTACTTCCAGTTTTGGCGCGAACTTTGGTTTTGGAAAGCGCCTCAATTCGCGAAAGAATCTGAAATCCTTCCAGTTCAAGAGTAAGACATTCTTGAGGCGTCACGAATGAAACTGATCTGGCAAACAAAAAGGGCCGCATTCTATTTTGCCTTGACAGTCAGCATGTTAATGCTGATCAAGGTGCAAATATACGACCAGTGTTTTGCATTTGACGCCAATGACGATGTCAACCACACGTTTGTCAATCTCCTGGCCGCTCAACAAAATATTCGACAAGGCGCTCTGCCGGGCATCAATCTATATAATAATTTTGGCACTCCAGTTCTTGGCGATGCCTTGACGTTCCCCTTCTCCATTCAATCAGTAACCTACTGGTTTTTTCCTCCCCATGTTGCAATGACGGTCAATCGAGCCATCATTTCTTTTCTCACCATTATGGCTTTAATCGCTTTATTAGGAAAATTTCTTAGTCTTAGATCGTCCATACTTTGCTCTTTGCTAATCTTTTTTTCTCCAGGTGTTTTTTGGAACCTCGCTCACCATCATTATCAGATGACGCTACTCTTGTTTTGTCTCATCCTGTATTTGCAGGCTTCTAGTGCTCAGTTAACCAGAGCCACTTATATTCTTTTGCTGTGGTTGAGCTATTGCATTTTTGTATTGAGCGTCAGCATTCAATTGGTCGTTCTATCCTTGCCGTTCATCGTCTTATTCCTCCCCCTAAAGGAAGGCTTTAATTCATTTCGGGCATGGCGGGGCAATCTGTTGGCTCTCTTTGCTGCAGCGGTAGCCACTTGGCCTCACACCGCTGTCTTCTTTGAAAATATACAGCAAAGTACGCGTTCCACTTGGTCTCCCTACAGTGGTCTCTTAACCAATTTGCGCGAACAAGTGTTGGGATTGATTTTGCCTCCCAACGAATGGATGCATTACGCAATTAACGGCCATTTTTCCGTCGTCACTTATTTCTCTGTCGCGTATCTCGCATTTGCTCTCACGGGCCTGGCGTACTTGGCATTCAAGGGCCGATCAAGCTTTCGGCTCCTCATTTTTCTCGTCGTCTTAGGGGTTGTTCCAACCATCGGCGGCTTTGTTCTGCAATTTTATGGGCAACATCTGCCACTCGTCAGATCCGTAGATTCCACCCGAGTCTGGTGGTATTCCAATATTTTTTTGACGATTGCTGTTGGAAGGCTACTGGATGCTTCCTGGCGGGGATCGCTTCCCCGTTTGTTTCAACCTCTCACAGGTTTCTTGGCTCTTGTCCTTGCTGTAATTTATTTTGTGCTGCCAACGATGGTCCCTGAATTTAGTGAGATGGCCCCGCTCCATAAAATTATTTTTTGGGGGACGGTTCTCAGTCTTTCCGCCATGACATTTTCAAACATCCCAATGGGACGAAGCTGGGGTGAACCTGTAGGCAAATGGGTGATGAGCGCCGCCATTGTCCTGGCTCCATTGCCAACTTTGATTCAAACAATGGCGCTAAACAAAAGCTCTTGTGGCCGGGGAAATCACTATTTCGCTCGATCTGAAGAGGCTACTTTTCAACCTCTTTCCCTTTTAAACGCGATGGCTCCCGGCTTCCGAATGGCCTCTGATGGAAATCCGGTAGCGGGGCATGATCTTAAGTGCATTTTCGGCGGAGTGCTTGGCAGCAACGCGCGGGCCATTGTTTCCAGCCAGAAGCTAATGGATATTTTAGTTCAATCCAAATTGGTCCACCCAAATGACAATTACTCTTTCTCACCTCCGTGGCAGACGGACATTTTATCTCAGCTGGGAATTCGCTACTTGCTTATGCAAAAACAAAGTAATGAGTTGGAACTCGAAGGCTGGGCCCTGCGAGCAAAAGATCACCACGCAGGACGACCCTATTTTTTATACGAGAATCCTGCAAAACCCAGCTTGGTTTATCTTTTGAAAGAGGAGAAGCTTTTGTTTCTTCAAAACTATCACCTTGTCCCAAACGGCATTGAAATTCATCTTCCCCCGCTTGAAACAAGTCTTGATTTGGTCGCTGCCTTTTATCGCTGGCCCCGCTGGCAGGCATGGATTGACGAGCGACCTGTTCAGCCAACAATGAATGATCTGGGAATGATGCAGATTCCACTTGAAGTTGGGAACAAACATGTGGTCTTTCGCTACCAAGGCACTAGGGGCTTGGATTTTTTCTTCTCATTTCTTGCTTCGGTCATTATCCTCGCGTTCACTCTGGCTGCCCCCCGTTTGCGGAAGAAGTGGTGATCAACGATGCTCAATAAAGAAAAGCAGCCTGTCTTTTTCGTCCTGGTGATGTGGACGGCTTTGGTTTTTTCATTATTTTTACATGCTTCGGGGAAGGTCAACCTACCTTTCTTTCATTTTCCCCAAGCGAAAGGCCTCCTTCTGCTTATTGAAGAGGGGTACAAGAAGTACAATTTGGTGGGGCTCAGGGAAGAGGTGTACGCGGTACCTCAGTCCTATCGATTCCTTCATCCGAGCCGCACGAAAAAAATGAAAAAAAATGGAATTTTCGTCGCCCATTCCGTCGAAGAGGCCAAACGCATGATAGATGCCGGAACTGAAGAGATCGATCATCGACTAGTCCTTTTGGAAAAAAACTATCACGGCAAAAATCTTTATACGTTTAACGATCGGATCGCGGTCGTACCCTCCATGGACGAAGAAACCGGCGCACCACTACCTGGTCCCAACCCCTACGCTGAGCAGGTCGCAGGGTCCACAGTTGAAGAAGCTAAGCAGTTCATTCAAAAACACAACTCTTCGAGCCAGTGATGATTCTTCGGACGGCTCCGTTTTTAGTGGCGTTACTCACCGGACTTCTCATACTCGCTAAAGTCGTTATTTATCCCGATTGTTATTCGTTCGATGTCCACGATGATTCAAACCACGCCTTCCCAGGTCTCCACGTCGCTCGGATCGCCATCCTCTCCGGGGAACTGCCGACAATTAATTTTTTTAATAATTTTGGCGCCCCATTGCTCGGCGATGCGCTGACTTATCCCTTTGCCCTTCAATCTCTTCCTTACTACTTTCTTGAAAATTCAGAGGCGATGACTTTGAATCGATTTATCGTTGCAATAACCACTATCCTTGCCGCATTTGGATTTTTTCGTCTGTTCCTAGGCGTTTTCCCGGCACTAATCTGTGCCCTGTTAACGTTCTTCAATCCTGTTGCGTTCTGGTATCCGGTTCACCAATACCAAATGGCTAGTCTATTTTTTTTCGTTAGCCTCATCGCTATTGATAAATTTATTCTTGCTCCCACTCGCGGCAAATTTTTTCTTCTTGCCCTTTTGTTCTGCATGCTGATTCTCAGCGTGAGTATCAATTTAGTTGTCTTCATGCTGCCATTTTTGTTTACCTGGTGTTTGTCGCGCAATCGGTTTCGGTTAAACCGCGTGACCATGGCTCCAGCCGTCGCTTTTTTATGCGCCTCAATCTTTACCTATATCCAGACGGTCGACTTCGTACGCAATTTTCTTTTGGCGGCAAGGGGCGACGAAGGAGTCTATGAAAGTATCTTGACCAATGTTCGCGAATTGTTTCTGGGCCTGATCATTCCCCCTGGCGAATGGATTGCCTACAATTATGGGGCGCAAATGCAGGTCACTACCTATCTCTCTATGCCCGTGATCCTTGGCATCGTGATTGGCGCCTTCCTAATCGGTCGCAAACCCGTCTGGAAACAAGCAAGTTTATTCTTATGCGGCATCGTCCCGACTCTTATCGCCCTCTTACTCTATATAAATACCTCGCTCAGATTTTCGCTGCCACTTTTAAGATCTGTGGACATTACCCGCGTATTTTGGTTTTCACTGCCCTTTTGCTATGTCTATGTCGGTTACCTCATCGGCTATACTCGACATTATCTTTTACCTAAGTGGGCGCTGGTATTTCTTGTCCTCGTGCCAACGGCCACAATTATTGCACTTCGAAGTTTTGCCGAAACCTCAGAAATTAGTGCCTTGCATAGTATAACTTTGCTGTTGGTATTGGTTGGCGCCCTGTTAATGCTGTTTTCGCGGTTGGTGAGACTCGGCTCATATCTTATTATTGGATCTTTCTTACTGATTCCCATCCCCATTGCTGTCAGAGTCCTTGGCCTAAATGATCAAACTTGCAAAGGTACGCAGTATTCAGACACGCTTTCTGCTTCCCGCCTTTCGCCAAATTGGCTTCTTGACCACCTAGAAAGAGGCAATCGCCTTGCAACCGAAATCCACACTCATCATGGACAGGACCTACGGGCGGCCGCATATGGAATCCTAGGGAGCGGCGCTCGAGCTATTGCCGTTGATAAAAAGTTTGGGAAATTCCTAGAGAGCAAAAACTTGGTGACGGTTGATCAGATTCCTTATGGTTATTATTTTTCGAGGCCATGGAAAACAGAAGAATTAACTGATTTAGGAATACGTTACCTGCTGGTTGAGCGCACTCAAGACCCAGAATTGGAAAGCCAAAACTGGCGCACTTTGGCGGGGGATGGGAGATTTAGTCTTTATGAAAATCCCAACCGACCAACCCCAGTCTACCTCCTTACAAAAACTGGAAAATCGCCTATTTTTATTAATAGTTATGAACTTCTAGGCAATCACATTCGCATTCAGCTGCCTGAAGTTCTTACTGAATCAACACTTGTCGTCAGCATTCTAAACAGGTATGGCTTTGAAGCCCAAATCGATGGAAGTGGCGCGGACTTTGTTCCCCAGGACAACGGATTTATTGGCCTCAATGTCTCCCCAGGTAGCCGCTCCATTGATATCAGGCACCGCCCTTATTCCTGGTTTCAAGTGGCCATTGGATGGGTTGCCGCGGTGCTAATTGGCTTGTTGTATGGTTGGTTTTTACCCTCCCTAGGAGTGCGACGTGAGAGTTAATGAATATGAGCTAGTGCACCAGGTTCAGGGTCGCCATTGGTGGTGGTTAGGTCGAGAGCGCATTATCGAAACCACAGTGGAAAAGTACATCGACACGTCTACCAAATTAAATATCGCCGACGTGGGCTGTGGCTTCGGTGCGAACATCTCCATGCTGCGCCAGTATGGAGACGTAACCGGGCTAGAACTCAACGACGACGCCATCAATAGCGTTAAACAGCGCTGGGGCGACTCCGTTAAAACCGTCAATTGGAAGTCCCCCAACTCCATCCCCATGCGGTTCAATTTTTTGCTCTTGGCCGACGTCCTTGAACACATTCCAGATCACCAGGGTGCAGTCGACTGGATGAACGAACACCTCACTGATGGTGGATACGCTTTGATTACAGTGCCCGCCCATCAATTTTTGTGGACGCAAATGGATGAAGTTCTAGATCATCACCGTCGTTACTCCCAAAAAACGCTTTTGGAACTTTTTGATGAACGTTTTGAGGTTGTTTATTGCAGTTACTACAATCTCCTACTCTTCCCGGTTAAATACTGCTTCGTTATTTTCGATCGCTTGAAGCGCAAGTTCTTGCCCTCCGCTCCTAAGCGCTCTTATAACGATGTTCCCAAGTCGTTTATCAACAGCATCTTTAAACACATTCTGATGCTCGAAGCCTCGCTGCTGAGCCGAACTCGTCTGCCATTCGGGGTCAGTCTCATTTGCCTGGTTAGGAAGAAGACGGCAACTAAAGTGGCCGAAGCCGCGGTTTCACCGAAGCGCTTGGCGCCGTCCTTAGTTAAGTTCAGTCTGGTCACCGACTCTAACGTTTAAGGAATATTTTCGTTACAGCCGAGGTCTTCGGATAAATCCAGTTCGTAGATTCTAAGGTGGCGATCGCCATTCACAGAATGAAACTCTATGCGGTAATGAAGGTAAGGTTCAGCTGACGACAAAGAATATATACGGCGGCCGTTATCTGTCCAATTTGCTTCATTGGTTCGAGCATCAAGAACAATCCATTTAATGCCATCATGGGAGCCGAAAAACGTCCATGATCGTGGCATTCGGCTATGAAGTGAGTCGTCCCCTGCCTGAAAAGCGTAACATTGAATAGTTTTTTGTTCTTTTAGCTTAAAATCAACCGCGATTGGGAATGAATCATCTGTTTCCCAAAACGTATAGTAAATATTGTCGAGCGCCCGCAATAAGCGAAACGGTGGCGCTGACTGCGCTGACGCCGTTGCAACTCCTGTTACTTCCACTGTCTCTGGGCTTCCAATTTCTGATTTTACATTGAACGTCCAAAGTAAAGGATCAATTAATTCTGGCTCCAAAAGCAGTAAATTCCTGTTCTGGACTGCTACGACCGTTTCCATAGTGGGACGTAATTTAGCATCGTAAAAGCGGTCTAAAATGTATGGAACATGCCCTCCTGATAGGACATGGATAAAGCCCAATTCACCCCACCTGGGTTTTCCGAAAACAAGCGATTTAGGACGCATTTCCACTATGATGTAACGCAATTTGGTGGCAGAAAATTGAGCTCCGATCTGTTCAACCGCATACTTAAACTGCTTCGACAAAGTCTGAGCTACATGAAAGCTAGAGCTAAAGGCAAATAAGCCCCCTACCAGCAAATAAAAACCTAACACTCCCTTACGAAGGCCTTGT